>JBKHJP010000336.1:0-4809 GCA_046538065.1 Thermoanaerobaculia bacterium
TCAAGCCCCCCTGCGTCGAGAAGATCCACCGCGAGATCGAGGCCCTCGGCCGCCCCGAGCTGCACTTCCTGGAGCAGGGCAAAACCTACCGGTTCTAGGAGCCGGGATGGCTTCCTCCGACCCCGAGAGATCGGCCGATCTGCAAGAGCTGGTCCGGGAGCTGCGCCCGGAGATCGTGGAGGTCCTGGCGACCCACCGGGTGCCGGAGGATGCGGCGGCCCAGATCCTCCACGACACGTTGATCGCCCTGACGATCCGCTGGAACCGGGTGACCAATCACCGGGCCTGGATCGTGAGCACCCTGGAGGCCCGGTGCCGCGCCTGGGCCGACCAAGACTCGTGATACGGTCGTCTTGTCCTGACGCAGGATCGCCCACCCATGCGGATCGCCATCCTCGGCTCGGGAAGTCGCGGCAACGCCCTGGTCCTCGACTCCGGAGGCCGGCGGGTCCTCATCGACGCCGGGTTCTCGTGCCGCGAGCTGGAGCGGCGTCTTCGGCTGGTGGGCGTGGAGCCGGAGACCCTGTCGGCCGTCGTGATCACCCACGAGCACTCGGACCACCTCCGCGGCGCCGCACGGTTCGTCCGCCGCCACGGCGTCCCCATCTACGCCACCGACGGCACCGCGGGATCGGAGGCCTTCACGCGGCCTTTCGGAGCGGACGGCCGGAGGGCCTGGCGACGCTTGGCCTCCGGAGTCCCCACGGAGGTGTGCGGGTTCCAGGTGGAGCCCTTCGCCATCCCCCACGACGCCGCGGAGCCGGTGGGCCTGGTCGTGGAGGACGATGCCGGGCGCCGCCTGGGCCTGGCGGCGGACCTGGGCAGCCGCAGCCGCCTGGCCTGGGGGCGCCTGACCGACCTGGACTTCCTGGTGCTCGAGACGAACCACGACCTTGGGATGCTCCGCAACGGCCCGTACCCCTGGTTCTTGAAGCAACGCGTTGCTGGCCGCCACGGGCACCTGTCGAACCGCGATGCCGCGGACGGCGTGCCGGAGCTGGTCTGCGAACGGCTCCGCTGGGTGGTCCTGTACCACCTCTCCCAGACCAACAACGCCCCCGCCCTGGCCGCCGAGGCGGTGGGCGAGGCGCTGGACCGCGAGGGCTCCCGGGCCCGCCTCGCCGTCACCCACCAGGACCGGCCCACCCAGTGGCTGGAGGTCGGGACCTGACGCTGCCGCGGAGAGCCTCTGCGCAGGGGGATTATTCGACGACGGCCCCGCCGTTTGACCCGGAGCATGGAGACCATGGAGGACGCGACGTGAAGGCGACCGTGACCGTCTACCCCCGCAGGGAGATCCTCGATCCCCAGGGCAAGGCCATCCGCGACGCCCTGGGCCGGATCGGGTTCGAGGGGGTCGAGAGCGTGCGGGCGGGCAAGAGCTTCGAGATCGAGCTGGCCGGTGCCGACCGGGACGCCGCCGGCCGCGCGCTGGACGAGATGTGCAAGAAGCTCCTGGCCAACCCCGTGGTGGAGGACTACGAGATCGAGCTGGGCCCGCCCGGCGGAGCGAACGGGGAGGGCCGATCGTGAAGTGCGGCGTGGTGATGTTCCCCGGCTCGAACTGCGACCACGACGTCTACCACGTGCTCAAGCACGTCCTGGGCCAGGAGACCTCGTTCCTCTGGCACCAGGACGAGGGCCTGGGCGGCTCGGAGCTCGTGGTCCTGCCCGGCGGCTTCACCTACGGCGACTACCTCCGGGCCGGCTCCATGGCGGCGCTCTCGCCCATCGTCGACGCCGTGCGCCGGCACGCCGAGGCCGGGGGGCTGGTCCTGGGGATCTGCAACGGCTTCCAGGTCCTCCTGGAGATGGGCCTCCTCCCGGGAGCCATGCGGCGCAACCGCGACCTGCGCTTCCTCTGCCAGGACGTCTACCTGCGGGTCGAGCGGGCGGATCTCCCCTTCACCCGGGCGTACCGGGAAGGCCAGGTCCTGCGCATGCCCATCGCCCACGCCGACGGGAGCTACGAGGACTCGGAGGAGAACCTGGACGCCCTCGAAGCCGCCGGCCGCGTGGTCTTCCGCTACGTCTCCCCCGATGGCGAGCCGGAGCCCACCTGGAATCCCAACGGCTCGGCCCGGGCCATCGCCGGCATCACCAACGAGCGGGGCAACGTCGTGGGGATGATGCCGCACCCGGAGCGGGCTTCGGAGGCGGTCCTGGGCAACACCGACGGCCTGGCTCTCTTCGCCGCCGCGGTCGGCCGCGGGGCGGAGCTCCTGGAGGCGGCCTCGTGAGCCGGGCACCGCAGGGCGTAGCCCCGGGGTCGGCGCGCGGCGGAGCCGGAGCGGTGGCGGCGCCGGAGGAGCCCCGGGTCACCCCGGAGGTGGCGGCGGCCCAAGGGCTGGCGGAGGGGGAGTACGAGCGCCTGCGGGACGCCCTCGGCCGCGAGCCCACCTTCACCGAGCTGGGGATCACCTCGGCCCTGTGGTCCGAGCACTGCTCCTACAAGTCGTCGAAGGTCTACCTCAAGGAGCTCCCCACCAGCGGGCCCCACGTCGTCCAGGGCCCCGGCGAGAACGCCGGCATCGTGGAGCTGGAAGGCGACTGGGTGGCGGCCTTCAAGATGGAGAGCCACAACCACCCCAGCTTCATCGAGCCGTACCAGGGAGCGGCCACGGGGGTGGGAGGGATCCTCCGGGACGTCTTCACCATGGGGGCCCGGCCCGTGGCGGTCATGGACTCGCTCTTCTTCGGGCGGATCTCGGCGCCCCGGATGCGCCACCTGGTGGACGGCGTGGTCCGTGGCGTCGGCGACTACGGCAACTGCGTGGGCATCCCCACCGTCGGCGGCCAGACCACGTTCCACCCGTCCTATGACGGCAACATCCTGGTCAACGCCTTCGCCCTGGGGATCGCCCGGCGCGAGCGGATCTTCCGGGCCCGGGCCACGGGGCCCGGCAACCCGATCCTCTACGTGGGCAGCCGCACGGGGCGCGACGGCATCCACGGCGCCACCATGGCGTCGGAGTCCTTCGGGGACGAGAGCGAGGCCAAGCGCCCCACCGTCCAGGTGGGGGACCCCTTCACCGAGAAGGTCCTCCTGGAGGCGTGCCTGGAGGCCATGCGCACCGGCGCCATGGTGGCGATCCAGGACATGGGGGCCGCGGGGCTGACCAGCTCGGCGTTCGAGATGGCCGAGCGCGGCGGCACCGGGTTCGAGCTCGACCTGGACCGGGTGCCGCTCCGGGAGGAGCGGCTCACCCCGTACGAGATCATGCTCTCGGAGTCCCAGGAGCGCATGCTCCTGGTGGCCCAGCGCGGCCGGGAGGAGACGGTGGCCCGGGTCTTCCGCCGCTGGGGGCTCGAGGTCGTGCCCATCGGCGAGGTCACCGCCACCGGCCGGGCCCTCCTCACGTGGCGCGGCGAGTCCGTGGCCGACCTGCCGGTCTCCGCCGTGACCGACAACGCCCCGGTCTACCGCCGCCCGGCCACCGAGCCGCCGGACCTGGCCGAGCGCCACGAGCCCCCGGAGGTGCCCGACGCAGGCGATCCGGGGACGACGCTGGCGGCGCTCCTGGACACGCCGGACTTCGGCTCCAAGGAGTGGATCTGGCGCCAGTACGACCACACCGTGCGGACGAACACGGTCCGGGGGCCCGGCAGCGACGCGGCGGTCCTGCTGCTGAAGGGGACCTCGTCCGGCATGGCCCTGGCGGCGGACGTCAACCCGGTCTACTGCGCCCTGGACCCCCGGACCGGAGCCGCCCAGGCGGTGGCCGAGGCGGTGCGCAACCTGGCCTGCGTCGGCGCCGAGCCCCTGGGGATGACCGACTGCCTGAACTTCGGCAACCCGGAGCGCCCGGAGATCATGTGGCAGTTCCGGGAGGCGATCCGGGGCATGGCCCAGGCGTGCCGGGCCCTGGAGGTCCCCGTGGTCTCCGGCAACGTCTCGTTCTACAACGAGACCGGGGAGCGCTCGGTCCACCCGACGCCCAACGTGGCCGTGGTGGGCCTGATCCCGGACCTGGACGTCCTGCCGGAGTCGTTCTTCGTCGCCCCCGGCGACCGGATCGTGCTCCTGGGCGAGAGCCGGCCGGAGTTCGGGGGCTCGGCGTATCTCCGCCTCCTCCACGGGGTGGAGCAGGGCCGGCCGCCGGCGGTGGACCTCCGGGCGGAAGCGCGCCTGGCGGAGCTGCTGCGCACCCTGGTCTTCCAGGGCACCGCCCGCACCCTCCACGACCTGTCGGAAGGGGGGCTCGCCCTGGCCCTGGCCGAGGCGTCCATCCCCCGGGGTCTCGGCGCCCGCATCGGCGTCGAGCTCTCGCCCACGGAGCTCTTCGCCGAGAGCCAGGCCCGAGCCCTGGCCGCCTGCCGGCCGGAGGACCTGGACCGGCTGCTGCGCGCCGCCGAGCGGGCCAAAGTCCCCGCCACCGAGATCGGCGAGGTGGGGGGCGACGCCCTGCGGATCCGGTGCGGAGACGAGGCCTTCACCGCGGAGCTCGGTGAGCTCACCCGGCTCTGGGAGACGGCCCTGCCCCGGGCCCTCGAGGCCGAACCCGGAACCTGACCCCGACCCTCCGAGACGGCCATGTGCGGCATCTTCGGCATCGACGGCCAGCCCGACGCCTCGAACTTTACCTACCTGGGGCTCTACGCCCTCCAGCACCGGGGGCAGGAGTCGGCGGGGATCGTCTCCTGGGACGGCCGGCGCCTCCACGTGGAGCGGGGCATGGGCCACGTGGCCGACCTCTTCGGCGCCAAGGTCCTCCAGCGCCTGCCGGGGAGGCGCACCCTGGGCCACACCCGCTACTCGACCGCGGGCACCAGCGTCATCTCGAACGCCCAGCCCATCGTGGTCAAGAC
>JBKHJP010000038.1:0-18765 GCA_046538065.1 Thermoanaerobaculia bacterium
ACCTGGGGCGCCAGGGCCACGATCACCCGCCGCCACCACGGCGGGCGGTCCGGCTCCCGGGACTCCCGCCGGCCCACCAGGACGCCGGTGATCGTGGACAGGAGCCAGCCGCTGCCCACCGCCGAGGCGATCCCGACGCCAAGGATGACCATGAGGATGGCGCCGTACAGCCCGATCAGGAAGATGCCGAGCCAGGTCAGGGTCCAGATCAGGAGCCACGCCCCCAGCCGGCTCCACCACTGGCGCAGCGCCTCCGGGAAGGCGCGCCCCATGAGGCCGGTGTGGACGAACGCCGTGAGCATGAACACCAGGATCACGGCCGGCGCTTTCCAGACGTTCACGTGGAACAGGTGCCAGGGGCTGGAGTGTTCGCCGTAGCCCATGGGCTGGAAGACGTCCTCCAGCCCGGCGGAGCCCGAAGCGACCGCCCACAGGAGGACGCCCCCCACGGCCCCCGCCGGCAGTGCCGCGAGGAGCACCGTGATCCACAAGCGCCGGACCCGGGCATCTGCCAGGACGTCCCAGCGTCGGCGGACGACGATCGAACCCAGGTGGACCGGGAGCCCCGCCAGCCAGACGGCGAAGTACATCAGGGCCGCCAGGAGAGCCCACGCCACCGGCTCGGCGAGCTCTTCGGAACGCCACCCCTCCAGCACGGCGGGCCAGCGCCCGGCGAGCCAGTCGGCGAGGAAGAAGTCGGTGGCCGCTTCGGAGTACCACATCCACAGGCCCGTGAACCAGGCGGAGGCGAACAGCGGCAACACCACGGTCCACTGGACCGGGCGCTGGGGGGCGTACCAGTGCACGGTCCGGGTCCCCTCGGAGCCGTCCCGCAACACCCCGACCTGGTTGAGCCCGATGAACGCCACCGCCACCGCGAGGGCGACGGCGGCCCACACCAGGGGCCACCCCGGCCAGCCGCCGTCGAAGGCGTGGGAGGTGAGGACCAGGAACCGGGGCAGCAGGACGATCGCCGCCAGGGCCAGCACCAGCACCGCCTGGTTGAGCAGGAGGTTCCGGGCGTAGGTGGCGACCATGGTCCAGGTGTCGGCGCTGAAGGCGCCCACCTGGGGGGTCAGGTAGTTGGAGAAGCGCCGCAGGAACGAGACCGGCTCCGCCTCCGGGGAGCCGTCGCGCTCCGCCCTCGGTGCCCCGCCGGCGGCGGCGTTCCCGTCGTCCGCACAGGCGTCGGTCCGCAGCTCGCTCTCCACCCGGTCCAGGCCCGCGCGCCGGATCCAGGCCAGGAGCCAGCCGCCGATGTAGCCGCCGCCGGAGTTGATGGACAGGTAGTCGAAGGCCCGGAGCAGGCCCAGGCGGGCCAGCCCCTGGGCGACGCCCAGGTTGAACGTGGCGCTGCGGATGCCGCCGCCGGAGAAGGCCAGGGCCGAGAGCCGGGCCGCCTTGGCCCGCTCCACGGCCGAGTCGCCCTCGAACGGCGGCTCCTCCTCCGGCGACCCGTTGCGCAGCTTCCGGCTCGTGCGCACCGCGTCGAGCTCGGCGTCCAGGACCTCCCGGAAGGAACGGGCCTGGGGGTCCTCCGGCCGGGGGCGCGCCGCTCCCGCCGGCGGCAGCATCTCACCACTCTGGCTTCCGTTGTCCGCCATCTCAAGCTCCTCAGGTCTCCCGGGCCATCAGGTCCGCCGCCCGTTCCGCCACGGCGGCGATGGTCATGGACGGGTTCCGGCCCGTGGGCCGGGGCAGGACCGCCCCGTCGGCGACGTACAGCCGGGGCGCGCCGAACACCTCGCCCCGGTGGTCCACCACGCCCTCCTCCGGCCCCCGGCCCATGGGGCACCCGCCCAGCGGGTGGACGGTGACCAGGGTCTTGAGCAGGCGCCAGTAGAGGGGGATGCGCAGCCGCCCCCCGGCGGCCTCCGACAGGCGCCGGTGGGAGTCCAGGACGGCGTCGATCACCCCGCGGGAGGCGCCGGAGTCCCAGTCCAGGACCAGCTCCTTGCGCCACGGGGTGAGGAGGCGCCGGCCCAGGCGCAGGCGGCCGTCGGCGGCGTCCATCCCCTCGCCGAGCCAGACCATCACCCGGCCGAAGGGGTTCTTCTCGTCGAAGCCGCGGGTGAGGTGTCCCCGCAGCGCCCAGGCCCCCAGGCTCCCGAGCCCGCCGGAGCGCATCCGGGCCCGGAGGGCCTCGATCAGCAGGTTCGGGAACCCGTCGTCCTCGACGAAGAAGCGCTCGCCACCCTGGGAGCCGTCCATGAGGTCGAGGCCGCCGGTGATGGTGGGGCCGGTCCCCTGCTCCACCCGGGCGTCGGAAGGGTAGAGGTCCGGGGTGAGGAAGTTGGCGTTGGGGCTCCAGCTCTCCCCGAGCCGGGGGGACAGGCCGGGGAGCGTGCGGTGCCGGTCCCGGCACTCCAGGAGGAGCTCGGTGGAGCCCAGCGAGCCCGCGGCGAGGATCACCCGCTCGCCCACCACCTCGCCCCGGATCCGGCGGCCACCCTCCAGCCGGTCGTAGATCACCCGGTAGCCGGTGCCCTCCGGCTCGAGCGAGCGGACCAGGTGGAGCGGGCGCACCTGGGCCCCGCGGTTCTCGGCGGCGGGGATGTAGTTCAGGTCCAGGGTGTTCTTCGCCCGGACGTCGCAGCCGACGTCGCAGTTGCCCAGGTGGACGCACGTTCCCTGGCGCCGGCCCTGCTCGTTGGTGAAGGGCTTCGAGTGGCGGGCGTCCAGGGGGTCCTCGAGGTCGTAGCTGTACTCCGGGTCGAAGGTCACGGCCAGGGGCACCGGGCCGAACCGGTCCCGCCAGCCGAGCTTCCCGGCGGCCTCCTCCATCAGCCGGTAGCGGTGGGTGTGCTGGCCCGGCGGGATGGTCTGGACGCCCATCATCCGGTCCACCTTCCGGAAGTAGGGCTCCAGCTCGGCGGAGCCGATCTCCGGCGGCCAGCCCTCCTGGAAGGTCTCGTCGCCCGGGCGCATGACGACGCTCGAGTAGCACATGGAGCCGCCGCCGACGCCGGCCCCCTGGGCCACCACCATGCCCCGGAAGAAGCGCAGGTCGAGCCAGCCGTTGTGCTTCTCCGGCCGGGCGTGGTGGAAGAACCAGGGGTCGGAAGAGGTCCGGGGGTAGTTCGTCTCGTCCCAGCGGCGCCCGCGCTCCAGGACCAGCACCCGGGCGCCGGCCTCCGCCAGGCGGCACGCCGTGACGGCGCCGCCGAAGCCGCTGCCGATCACCACCGCGTCGAAGCGCTCGGTCACGGCGCCCCCGTCCCGGAGGCCGCGGACCGGAACCCCTCCGGTTTCGGCGGGTTCGGCAGGTCCCGGGGGATCCAGAAGTGGAGGCGCTTGTCCGACCCCTCGGAGATCGCGTACTCCGTGAGCTCCAGCACGCCCAGGCGGGTCCATGCCTCCTCGTCGAAGTTCTTGACGTGGATCTCGTAGACCAGCTTGCCGTCCGGGTAGTGCTCCAGGCGGAGCTCGTCCCGGAAGTCTTCGGCGTCGATCTGCGGGGTGCCCTCGGCCACCCGGAGCATCAGCAGGTCCGGGGTGACCACCGGCTCCCCCGGGGGCACCCCCAGGGTGGAGATGGGGAAGAGCTGCCGGTAGCCGGGCCGGGTGTCCATCACCCGGAAGATCACCCGGTTGATCAGGTTGGCCGCCGGGTCCAGGCCGACGGTGGGGTTGTTGAGCATCTCGATCTCGGTGATGTGCTTCGCCCGGGAGCCGGACAGGTGGCTCACGGTGACGAAGTTCCCCACCCAGACCTTCTCGTCGGGATCCAGCGTCGGGAAGACCTTGCCGGCGATGCCGAAGGAGCGTCGGTGCCCGCGCTTGATCAGGGGCCCCGCCACCGACGCCCGGGCGACGAGCAGGCCCTCGGAGCCGGTGGCGA
Organism: Thermoanaerobaculia bacterium; assembly: GCA_046538065.1. Taxonomy (GTDB): domain Bacteria; phylum Acidobacteriota; class Thermoanaerobaculia; order Multivoradales; family DATKCC01; genus JBKHJP01. The sequence goes on from JBKHJP010000038.1 coordinate 3,842, forward strand.
AGTAGCCGGTGTAGGGCGACGGCCGGTCGATCCGCCAGCGGCCGGCGAAGCAGACTCCGTTGGCGTGGATCAGCTTGTCGTAGTACGGCCGGATGTCCCGCCGGTCGTGCATGTTGCGGGCGGAATCGTTCAAGAACTGGAGGATCGTTCCGGGCCGGATCCCCAGGTGGTACGGCAGCCCGTCGTAGGGACCGGCGAAGGCGGCCTCCTTGACCTCCCGGTAGGTCCCGCCGTCGTACTCCCGGATGTCGTCGTCCACTTCCCGGTGCGCCTCCGGCCGGAGCTGCATCACCTTGACCAGCAGCGGAAACTGCATCAGGAACAGCGCCAGGTCCAGCAGCCCGAAGGCCAGGTACCGCCCGGGCCACAGGAGGAGGAAGAAGACCACCCCCGGGGGCCGGGCCCAGACCGCCAGGTGAGCGTTCGCCCGGTAGCGGTACGGGCGGTTCGCCCCGGGGATGTAGAAGAGCGAGAGCAGGATCAGGATCATCGCGGCGAAGGAGGTCCAGACCGGGTCGCCGGTGGGGCGCAGACCCACCGCCCCCAGCACCTGCTCCGGCCAGAAGATCGAGGGGATGCCCAGGGCCCAGTCCGCCACGATCCCCACCCAGACCGCCCGGCGGAACCAGGTGGCCGTCCGGTCCCCCTCCGCCACCTGGCGTGCTTCCGGCTCGCGCCAGGCCGCCCCCTCCGGCGCCGGCTGCTTCAGGGTCAGGAGCAGCAGCGGGAACTGGATCAGGAAGAGTGCGCCGTCCAGGATCCCGAAGGCGGGATAGGTGTCCGGCCGGAACAGGAGGAAGAAGATCACCCCGGGCGGCCGGGCCAGGACGGCGAGCCAGGCGTTGAACCGGTACCGGTACGGGTTCTGCGCGCCGGGGATGTAGAAGAGCGAGAGCAGGACCACCAGCAGGGCGGCGAAGGCCGTCCAGACCGGGTCGCCGGTGGGCCGGAAGCCCAGCGTGTCCAAGACCCACTCGGGAGCGAAGATCACCGGGATGCCGAGCACCCAGTCCGCCAGGATGCCCAGCCAGACCGACCGCCGAAACCAGACCGCGTATCGATTCATCGTGCCTCCTCGCGCCGCCGAACCCGGGCGCTAGAGCGTCTTCAGGTACTCGATGAGGGCTTCCTTCTCCTCGGCGGAGAGCTGGGTGCCGAAGAGGTGGCCCTGGTTGCTGTTGCCGGGCTCCGAGACGTCGTAGCGGGTCCCCACCCGCTCGGCTTCGGGCCCTTCGGAGACGAAGCCCATGCGCTCCGGGTCGTACAGGTCGTAGCCGCGGTGGAAGACCCGGGTGCGCTCCGCGGGCGGCTCCAGGAGCTCGTCCAGATACGGCACCGAGCCGTTGTGGAGGTAGGGCGCCTTGATCCAGATCGCGTCCAGGGGGACGTTCACGTAGCCCCCGGTGGAGCGGAACGAGTCGAACTGCCAGGGGTAGCCCCGGGTGTAGTCGTTGTAGGCCTGGGCCGCCTCCGGGGTCCACATCTCGGCCCGGTGGGGGTCAGTCCAGAGGGGTCCTTCGGCCGTGACGCCCTCCACCGCCCACGCCTCGGCGGTGAGCGGCAGGACCTTCCCCGTCTCCTCGCCGTCCATGGCGTGGCAGCGGGCGCAGTGCTCCCGGAAGACCGGCTCGCCGGCGGCGGCGAGCTCCCGGTCCACGTCGAAGAGCTCGTCGAAGCGCGGCGCCGGCAGCCCCTGGAGCCACGCCTCCAGGTTTTCCAGGCGTGCCATGGGCAGCGAGTCGGGCACGGCGCCGTCCCCCAAGGCCGAGCTCAGGACCACCTCCCGCAGCTCCGTGTTCAACCCGTCCCAGTGGAACGCCATGCTCCGGGCCATCCGGGGCTGGAGGTTCCAGACCGCCTGCATGTCCGAGTTGCCGATGGTGTCGCCGGGGTCCACGTCCAGGAGCGAGACCTTCACCGGGTTGAACGGGTCGATCCGGCCGCGCCCCCAGTCCGGCCGGCTGTCGGTCCACTCGAACTCACGGCTCTGCTCCCGGAGAGCCTTGCGGGTCTGGGGGATCAGGACGTGGCGGTAGAGCAGGCGGTCGAGGAAGGACATCTCGTAGACCGCGCCGATCTGGGCCAGGATCTCGTCGGCGTTGAAGCGCGGATCCTCGGCGCACCGGAACAGGAACCGCTGGTACGCGAGCACGTCCACCGTGTTGCCGGGGCCGCCGGGGTAGAGCCTGGGGACCGGGTCCCCCGGGGTCCGGACCGCCGTCGTGTGGCAGAAGGCGCAGTTGAGCCCCACGCGCTCGAAGCCGATGGTCTTCTGACTGAAGCCCACCGGGACCTCCCGGCCCTGCTCCCAGGGGAAGCCCAGGGCGGCCCAGCCGCCGGGCTCCGGCAGGTACTCCGGAAACATCTGGGGCAGGACGAGCCAGATCCAGTAGGGGATCCCCGCCTCCTGCTCGGTGCCGATGGAGCCGTACTTGAAGTACTCCTCCATGGAGTCGTCCGCCAGCTCCTGGGGGACCTCCCGGAAGAGCTTCCACCATGCGAGGCCGCCGAGCAGGGCGGCCAGGACGATCACGACGACCAGGGTCCCGGCGAGCAGGCGTCGTTTCCTCAGCATTCCTGGGTCTCCTTTACCCGGCCGACGCGCGGGTCGGCCGCTTCAGGCGTGGGGTGTGGCGTCTGCCACTCGATCGAAGGGGTCGCCATGGGCGGATCCTCTAGAAGGTCTTCATGTACTCGACGATCGCGTCCTTGTCCTCCGGGGGCAGGTCGGTGCCCCACAGGTGGCCGCCGTTGTCGTTGCCCGGAAGCGACGTGTCGAACTCGGTGAACTCCATGCCGTGGGCCGCCGCCACGTCGTGGACGAAGCCCACGCGCTCCCGGTCGAAGACGTCGTAGCCGCGGTAGAAGCGCTCCGGGCGCTCCTCCGGGGGCTCCAGCAGGTCCCGGAGCGTGGGGACCGAGCCGTTGTGGAGGTAGGGCGCCCGGGCCCAGATCCCGTCCAGGGGGTGGTTGGCGTAGCCCCCGGTCTTGCGGAAGTGGGTGAACCGGTACTGCGAGCGCGGGTAGAGGGTGTACTGGTTGACCGCGAAGACGTGGGTGTAGGAGTTCAGGCGGTACGGGTCGGTGCCCACCGCCTCGATGGGCTCCACCTGCCCTACGCGGCGCCCGGTGACCACGCCCTCCTTGAACCGGTGGTCGGCGTGGCACTCCTGGCAGTGGGCCGCGTAGAGCTCCTCGCCCCGGGACGCCAGGGCCTGGTCCACTTCGTAGGGGTACTCCGGCGGCGGCAGGGTCCAGATCCAGTCCCGCACCCGGGCGATCCGATCGTGGTCGATGGTCACCGGAGTGACCCCCGCGCCCAGGGCGGCGCTCCGGTTGCGCTCGGCCACGGAGTCGTTGTTGCCGTCCCAGTGGAGCCACATGCCGTCCCGGGGCTCCTGGTTCCAGAGGGACGGAAAGTCGGAGGCGCCGGTGAGCTCGCTCCGGGGCAGCCGGTCGAGCGGCCAGTTGAACTGGATCCCCTTGTACGGGTTGAAGGTGTCCACCCGGCCGCGGCCCCACTCGGTCACCGCGTCGCCCATGAGAAGGGCCAGGCGCTGCTGGAGGCTCAGGGTCTGCTCCCGGGTCCGGGGGATCACGGCGTAGCGGTAGACCGCGGCGTCGAACGGGTTGAGGCCGCCGCCGGAGCGCTCGATCTCCCCCAGGACGTTGTCCGCCGTGAAGCGCTGGTCCAGGGTGCAGTCCAGGACGAAGCGGAAGAAGTCCTGGAGGGCGAGCTGGTGGGACGGCATGCCGAGGACGATCCGCGGCTCGGCGTCGGGGGTGTCCCGGACGGTCCCGGTGTGGCAGACGGCGCAGTTCAGCCCCACCTGCCGGACCCCCAGGCGAAACCGCTGGGAGACCCCGATCGGCAGCTCGTGCCCCTCCTCGAAGAGGAAGCCCAGGGACTCGTAGCCCCCGGGCAGGAGGTCCGGACAGATCTCCGGCAGGACCTTGAAGATCGGCTCCGGCGGCAGCAGGCCGCCCACGGCGTCCGCCAGGGAGCCGCCGGGCTCGCTGCCGATGGAGCCGTACTTGAAGTGCTCCGCGGCGTCGGCGTAGTCCACTGGCCGGTCCGCGGTGAAGCGCCAGGCCAACCACCCGACGATCAGCACCAGGATCACCACCACCGTCCACAGGATCCACCGCCGCCTCCGGAGGAGCCACCGGTCGACCGGGTCCTCCCGGAGCTGGTCCACCACGACCTCGTCCCTCGTCTTGGTCCGCAGTTCGCTCATGGCTCGTCACCTCCGAAATCAGGGTTGGCACCTCATGCCGGGGCTCCCCGGCGCCGGGCGTCCGCCAGGATCACGTCGCTCGCCTTCTCGGCCACCATGTAGACCGCCGAGACGATGAACAGGCCCGGGATGCGCGGGAAGACCGAGGCGTCCACCACCCGGAGGCCCTCGGTGCCGCGCACCCGGAAGTCGCCGTCCAGGACCGCCATGGGGTCGTCGTCCGCGCCGATCTTGCAGGTGCACGACGCGTGGTGGCCCCAGGCCTGGTCCCGGACGAACCGGCGGACGTCCTCCGGGGTCCGGACCCGGTCCGGGCCGGGGTAGACCTCTTCGTCCACCAGGTGGTCGTAGCTCCTGGACAGCGAGCGCACCAGCTCGAACCCCCGGGCCACCGCCTCCAGGTCCGACCCGTCGGCGTCGTCGCCTTCCTCGAAGTAGCGGAAGTCGACGTGGGGCACGTCCCGCGGATCGGCCGAACGGATGGCCACCCGGCCCGCCCGGTTCTCCGTGTGCCCCTTGAGGACCGCCCAGGTGAAACAGTCCCGGGAGGCCCGGATCCGGGCGGAGTAGCCGGGCTCGTAGCCCCGGAAGTCGGTCACCAGGCCGAACAGGAAGAGGTCCGGGTCGCGCAGCGCCGGGTCGGAGCGCGTGATCATCGCCATCACGGCGCCGTTGGTGGTGTAGATGCCGGAGCGGCGCTCGATCCACTCGTGCAGATGAGGGTCCGGCTCCTGCCCCGGCGCCGGCGGCGCCATCGTCGAGTTGGCGAGCATGGAGAAGGGCCGCTTCATCCGCTGGACGAGGCTCACCTCGTAGCGGTCCTGGAGGTTCGCCCCGACCCCGGGCAGGTCGACCCGCACCGGGATGCCGTGCTCTTCCAGGAGCTCCCGGGGTCCGACCCCCGAGAGCTGGAGGAGCTGTGGCGTGTTGAAGGCGCCGCCGCACAGGATCACCTCCCGCCGGGCCCGGGCCTCCCGGCGCTCCCCCGGGGCCGCGCCCCCCTCCCCGGCCTCCTGCCGGTCGCGGGCCCGGGGATCGGCCCGGTACAGGCTCTCGCCCTGGAGGTACTCCACGCCCACGGCCCGGTTGCCCTCGTCGAAGAGCACCCGCGTGGCCAGGGCGTGGAGGTGGACTGTCAGCCGGTCGGGGTGGCTCCGCCGGGCCTCCCGGATCCGCTCCCGGGCCCCGGTCCGTCGCCCGCGGCGGCGGTTCAGCGGGACGAGCCGCAGCCCCTCCAGGCGCCACGAGACGGTCCACCAGGTGTTGGGGTCGCCGGCGGTGAACAGGAAGGTGATCAGGCGCGACAGCCAGTAGCGCACGTTGAGGAGCCTCCGCCACCAGTTCCGGCCGAAGAGGTTGGTGAGGGCCGCCTTCTTGAGCAGGCCCAGGAGCTCCTCGTCCTCCAGGGCCAGCTTCGGGTCCGCCTCCTCCGTGGCGAGCCAGCCGCGGAAACCGTGGCGGGTGACGTTGAGGAACGGCAGGAACCGGTGGAGCCACCCCCACACCGGCCGGTACCGGCACTCCTCCAGGCGCTCGAAGTACCGGCGCATCGTTCGGCTGCGCCACGACCGGTCGCCGGTAATCTGGGCGATCCGGTCCCAGTCGCTGTTGGACGGGTAGACCAGGATCAGAGCGTTGTGGGCCGTGCAGCCCCCCAACGTTCCGGCCCGGGGGTAGAAGATCCCCTCCTTCTCCGGGACGAACTTGTCGTCGCGGCTCTGCTGCTCCTCGTCGGCGTAGTGCCGGACGAAGAACTCCCACGACATGTCCTCCTCCTCGGAGGCGTTCGGGTGGAAGGCGGGGACCTCGTAGTTGAAGGTCTCCGGCTCTCCGCCGGCCTCGAGGAGGAGGACGGCGTGGCCGGCCTCCGCCAGGTTGGCGGCCAGGGGGCCGCCACCGGCCCCCGAGCCCACCACGATGTAGTCGTAGACGTCGGACATGGCCCGCACCGGCGCCCTAGAGGGTCTTCACGAACTCGATGAGGGCTTCCTTGTCCTCGTCCGGCAGATCGGTGCCGAAGTAGTGCCCTCGGTCGACGATGAAGTCCGGACAAGCGCTCTTCTCGATCAGGTCCGGCACCAGCTCCCGGAGCAGCGCGGCGGACTCCTCGGGGCCGAGGTCCTCCCGGTCGATCCGCTTGAAGTCCTTGGTGGCCCGGCGCACCGTGCCCAGCAGGCCGAACAGCCCGAAGTCGGCGTCGGTGCGGGCCAGGTTGAAGTTTCCGAACAGGCTGATCGGGGTGCCGAGGCTCTCGTCCGACGGTCCCGGGAACGGTCCGATCTGGATCTGGCCCTCCTCGTTGACCAGGAACCCGAGCCCGGCCAGGTGGCGCAGCGGCAGGAGCGCCCGGACCGCCCCCGGCAGGGCCGCCGGCTCCACCTTGAGGTGGGTCTCCCGGCTGGTCCGGGGCACCGAGTTCGGCCGCAGCTCCGGCCAGAGGAGCTTCCGGATCCCGTCGTCGAAGGCGGCCATCCGGCCCGCCACCGACGGGTCGCCGGTGAACTCCCCCAGGTCGTTGTTGTGGAGGAAGGGCGCGGTGGACCAGATCGACACGAGCGACGGCACCCGCTGGTAGCCCCGGCCGCCGCCGGGGGTCTCCCACTCGAAGACCTCGTCGCTGATGGGGTTGTAGAGCTCCACGGTCCCCACCGACGGCAGGCTCTTGTAGCTCGCCGACGAGAAGTTGTCCCAGACGTGGCCCTCGACGGCGTTCGAGGCCATGGCGCTGCAGATCTCGCTCTCCAGGGCGCCGGTGGCGACGCCGCGCTGGCGGGCCTCCTCCAGGTAGCGCTCCAGGGTCGAGGCGTCCGGGTCGATGCCCGACGGCTCGAAGTCCGCCAGGGGCTGGTGGACCGGGATCCGGGCGTCCGTAGAGAGGAAGTTGTTCTCCAGGAAGTCGTCGGCCTGGACGATCTCGGTCATCCGGGTCTTGAACTCGTCGGTCTCGGTCCACTCCCAGTAGCGCTGCCAGCACTCCAGGTAGTCTGGGCCGACGCAGCCCGGCTCCCCCAGGGCCTCGATGGGCTCCGGGAGCTTCGAGGAGTGGCACCGGGCGCAGGTCTCGGCGAAGACCACCTCCCCCCGCTCCAGGACCTCCCCGTACTCCTCCTCGTCCCGCTCGCCCCGGAGGAACTCCTCGCCGTCCGGCGCCTCCGCCAGCGGGTAGCGGTAGCCGGCGCTGACCAGGTAGTCCAGCATCTCGCCGGCCCGCTCCTGGGTGGCGTTCCAGAAGACCGAGTTCTCCTGGGCGGCCTCCACGGTGATGGGCGACTGCTTCCTGAAGCCCACCATCGGGTCGATGGTCCGGATCCACTGCTGGTGGTACTCACCGATGTTGATGTAGACCCGGGTCAGGGCCGCGTCGATGCCCACCGAGTCGGCGCCGTCCCAGAGCACGTGGGGCACCGGGAAGGTGGAGGAGTCGGCCCCCTCGTCCATGTGCTGCTGGACCTCCGGCAGGTCCAGGGCGCCGCCGACGGAGGTCTCGGTGCCGATCTTCTGGGCGATCTCCACCCGGGCTCCGAGCTCGAAGACCGCGTTCATGGCCCGGGGGTTGAACAGGTTGTCGCCGGGGATGAAGGAGGTGTCCACCGCCCCGGGGCGCTGGGCGCCCACCAGGTGGTGGACGAAGTTGTCCGGGGTGACGTTGGCGGCGAAGCTGCGGCCGAACCAGAAGTACTGGGCCCCGATGGTGCCGGAGAGGTTCGCCCACTCCGGGTTCTCCGGGTCCTCCGGCGGGTGGAGCGGGTGGTGGCTGATGTGGCAGAAGCCGCACGACATCCCCACCCGGTACGGGCGCACCAGCTCCCGGTCGGAGTAGAACTCCCGGTCCAGGTAGAAGCGGTCCTCCTCCATGGCCTTCTGCCAGCGCTGCTCCGCCTCCTCGTCGAACTCCGGGTTCGGGAACAGCCGCAGGCCCAGGACGCCCGAAGGTTTGCCGTACATCTCCTCCAGGCGCTCCTGCTCCTCCATCCCCTCGAAGCTCGCCACCGGGTCCACCGGATCGTCCAGGCAGAGGCCGTACTCGTCCGGCTCGGAGGGCTTCTCGAACCCCGGCTCGTTGATCAGGCCCGTGTAGCAGAAGCGGGTGCTGCGGTCGTAGTAGCGATAGGTGGGCCGTCCCGGGTCCGGGTACATGGTCTCGCCGCAGGCGTAGTCGGCGTAGAGCCCCGGGGCGCCCTCACCGTCGTAGTCGTGACCCGGCGGCACCGCGTAGCCGGCTTCGCCGTAGGCCCCCTGGCCGTACGCGCCCCCGTCCGCCTCCCCGGCGGCCAGACGTCGCTCGTGCTCCCGGGCCCGGGCCGCCTGCTCCGGCGAGCACGGGTAGGAGGACATCGTCTTCAGCAGGTCGAAGGTGCCGAAGCTGTTGTTGGCCAGCCAGTCCCAGAACGCCTGGTTGCCGCCGGTCCAGATCCACCAGGTGTTGCGCCCGAGGGCCTCGGAGGACTCCATCTCGATGCCGCCGTCGACGGGGGCGAAGAAGTCGGGTTCGTCCGGGGCCTGGGCGAAGCGCTCCACGGGGATCCCGGCGGCCATCGCCTCGTCTTGGGCGGGGCGGCGGGGGATGAGCCACCAGATCAGGGCGGCGAGGACGGCGACGATGACGGCGACGATCAAGAACCTTTTCATGCTCGGGCTCCTCAGAGACTGGACGATGGTGACGGGTTCCCGGGGACGCTCACCGGGTCACCCGGACCGCGGGGGCGCCGCTCGGCGAGCGCTCGGTCGACGACGGCTCGCCCGGGTACGGCGCGGGCTGGAAGACGGACATGGCGCTGTCGATCATCTCCTCGTAACTGTCGTAGCGCCGGCGGTCGTAGCAGGCCAGCGGGTTCGAGATGGCGTTGATCAGGCAGCGGTTGCAGAACGAGCAGGGGCGCTCCGGCTGGTCGCGGCCCGACTCCAGGATCTTCGGCAGGTCGTTGTTGGCGATGAGCGGCCGGGCGATGGCGACGCCGTCGAAGTAGCCCTCCGTGAGCCCCCGGCGGATGAGCTCGCCGTCCTGGTAGCCGCCGGTGTTGATCACCGGGATGGAGACGGCCTCCTTGATCGGCTTGCAGTAGTCCATGGAGACCCCTTCGATGGGGAACCTCTTCTTCGTGCGGTTCCACAGGAAGAGGAAGAGGGGGCGCAGCCACTTGTAGTGGAAGAAGGTGTAGTTGGGGAAAAAGCCCCTGACGCCGGAGGACGCCATGCCGCCGTACCACCAGTTGAGCTCGTCCGGCGGGAACCCCCCGGGGGGGACCAGCGGGTGGGGGAACATGCTCCCGGCGGAGACGTGGAGGCAGTGGGCCCCGTCCTCCTCCACCCACTTGCACATCTGGATGTACTCCTCGGCGGTGTTGCCCCGCTTCTCCCAGGGGTAGAGGGCGTTGTTCAGGTCGATGGCGTTGATCTTGACCTGGAGGTGGAAGTCGTCCCCCACCTCGCGGCGGATGGCGTGGATCACCTCGTGGAGGAACCGGTAGCGGTTCCTCAGCGACCCGCCGTACTCGTCCTTGCGGTCGTTGATGCCGGAGGAGAGGAACTGGGTGAACAGGTAGCCGTGGGAGGCGTGGAGCTCGACCCCGTCCAGGCCCGCCTCCCGGGCACGGCGGGCCCCCTGGGCGAAGTAGCCCACCAGCTCCTGGATCTCCTCCTTGGTGGCCGCCTCGCACAACAGGCCGTGGAACGTGTCCATGCTGTCCGTCGACGAGAGGCCCGGCTGCAGGTGGTTCTCCACCCCCGGGACGTCGCGCTGGCGCCCGGAGTGCGAGAGCTGCATGATGAACTTGCAGCCGTACTCGTGGACCCTCTCCCCCACCGCCCGCCAGAAGGGGATCTTGTCGTCCGCGTCGATCATGGCGTAGTTGGGCAGGATCCGCCCCCGCCGGTGGACCGGCACGAAGGACGAGATGATCGCCCCCACGCCGCCCCGGGCGAACTTCTCCTCCCAGTTGATCCGCGCCTGGGTCCCGGAGCCGTCGTAGTTGTCCCAGCGCCCGGAGATGCTGGAGCGGAAGAGGCGGTTCTTCACCGTCAGGTGCGGGAACTCGAGGGGCTGGAAGATGGGGTCGTTCGTCGCCATGGACACTCGCTCCGTCAGAAGGTCTTCATGTACTCGATCAGGGCCCGCTTCTCCGCGTCGCTCATGGGGCCGACGTGGGTGTCGTGGCCGTGGTCTTCGACGAAATCGGGCGCCCGGTTGAGGGCGAGGAGGTCCGGGACGAAGGCCGCCAGCTCCTCGCTGGGCTTCCCTCCTCCCTCCAGGGCCTCCACCAGCCGCGCCAGGCGCTCCGGGTCCTTCAGCATGGTCCTGAAACGTTCGAACAGGGCGTCGCTCCTCACCAGGCGGCCGAGATCGACGTGGGCCAGGAGGTTCACGGGAGTGCCCTCCGGCACCTCGACCTCCAGACCGCGGAATCGCAGCACGGTGGGCCGCGGCGTCACCTTGATCGACGCCTTGCCCCGGCGCCGCTCCGGCCAGAGGAGCTTCTCCGCCGCGTCCTCGAACGCCTCCATCCGCCCCGCCACCGACGGGTCGCCGGTGTAGAGGCCCAGGGAGTTGTTGTGGAGGAGGGGCGCCGTGGCCCAGACGCTCACCAGCGACGGGGTGCGGTAGTAGCCGGTCCCGCCGTCCGGGATCTCGTGCGTGATGTCGCGCTCGCCGGTGAAGGGGTTGTAGAGGGTGAGCGTCCCCGGCGACGGGAGCCCCTTGTACGTCGCCGACGAGAAGTCCTGCCAGACGTGGCCGGCCGTGGCGTTGGTGGCCAGGGCCCGGGCGGCGTTGGTGCCGATGGCGAACCGCGGGTCGTCCGAGACCAGGGGGTAGCGCCGGTCGTCGGAGAGGAAGTTGCCCTCCAGGAAATCGGGCCGCTCTACCAGCTCGATCCAGTCCTCCCGGGCCTCCCGGGAGTGCTTCTCCGGCCCGTCGTGGGTGTAGCCGGGGGGCAGCTTCGACGAGTGGCACCGGGCGCAGTGGCCGGCGAAGACCCGGCGGCCCAGGGCCAGGGTCTCCTCGGAGGCGTCCAGGTGGGCGTCACCCCCCGGAGCGTCCGCCAGCCGGTAGGGGCGGATGGAGTCCAGGAACGCCGCGGCGCCGGCCATGCGCTCCTCGGTCAGCCGCCAGTCGGCACACTCCTCCGCGGCCCGGTCCCGGAGGAACGGGCTCTGGGCCTCCAGGCCGGTGAAGGTGTCCTCCAGGCTCTCGCGGTAGTCCGGGCAGGTGCCGATGTTGACGTAGACCCGGAGCGCCGCCCCCGCCGGCCCGATGGAGTCGGCGCCGTCCTTGAGGACGTGGGGCACCTCCTCCACCCGGCCGTCGTCCATCGCCTCCGGGTAGGTGGGCCGGTGGGAGGTGATGAAGAAGATCGAGTTGATCGCGTTCGGGTTGTTGATCCAGTCGACGCTGATCCGGGAGGTGTCCGAGGTGCCGGGCTGCTGGGTGTCGTAGACGTGGTAGAGGAAGTCCTCCTCCGTGAGGCCCGCCTTGAACATCTCCCCCTCCCGCAGGTACTGGTTGCCCAGGGCCGGGGCCAGGTTCTCCCACTCCGGGCTCTCCGGGTCCTCCGGCGGCCGGGTCGGGGAGAAGGTGACGTGGCAGACGGCGCAGGTGAGCCCGGCCAGGTACGGGGGCTCGATGGCCGCGTCGTCGGCGGAGCGGTCCGGGGCCAGGTAGCGCTCCGGCGACCAGCGCTCGGGTTCGAAGTCCGGGTTGGGGAAGAGCCGCACGCCCATCACGCCGGCGGAGTACGGGTCCTCGCACTCGTCGAGCCACAGGCCGTAGGGGCCGGGCTCCCGGGCCCGCCGGCAGCCCGGGTCGTTGACCAGGCCGAGCTCGGCGAACCGCTCCCCCCGGCGGCGTGAGTCGACGAAGGCCAGGAGGTTCACCCCCACCTGGAGGCCGGTCTCCTCGGCGATCCGGGCGGTGCGGACCTCGGCCTGGCGCCAGAACCGGGGGTTGCCCCGGGCGTTCTCGGGAGATCCATCGGTGGCCAGCGGGTCGCCTCCGGGCCAGAAGTACCAGGTGCAGGCGCCCTCGCGCTCCAGCTCGGTGAGGCCGGAAGACCCGTTCGGACCGCCCCGGCCGGCGGCGTAGTCCAGGTGGTCCCAGCGCATCCGGGCGGGGACCCCGGCGCAGGTCTCGTCGAAGCCGGCGAACCGGACCTCGTACGGATCGGCGGGGTACGCCGCGCCCGTGGGGGCCGGGGTGCAGGCGCCCCCCAGGCACCCGAGCCCTGCCATCAGCACCGCCAGGACCTGTCGTTCCACCCTGTCCGTCTCGCTTTCCTGGTCTCCGTTCACCACGCCCGGGGGGCCACGGGCCGCACCGGACCCTGGGACCGATCGACCCGGATCGGTCGGGGAGGGCGCTCACGCCGCGGTCCACCCGGTCGGGGAGACCTCTTCGGATCGGCCAGATCGAACCCAAACAGGAGCCGGACCGTCACCGGCCCGGATGCCGACTCAACAACTGCTGAGAAGGTGGACGTCATGATACCCGAGACTCACCACATCTTCAAGTACCCCGGTGAGCACGGGTGCGCCGTGGGGGACACGGGGGTCGCCCCCGCCGGCGCCCTAGACATCTACAAGACCCGCCTTCGGGGCATGTGTGTCAAGTTTCCGCGGCGAAGCCCCGAGCGTGGGAGGGGGCGTCCCTCTCCCCGGACCACGGAGCTGCGCTCCGCGGTGCCCGGTGGAGAGGGACCGAGGGAGAGGGGGCGATCCGATGGATCTCTGCGGGGGTAGAGGCTCGTGCCGGTACGGTCTCGCCACCGCAGGATGTCGGGGAAGGGGGCGCTCCGCAGCTACAAGCCCACTCCGCTGAACGCCACTGGGAGTCTGTGGTAAGAGGGGGCGGTGAACCTCTGGGACCTGCTTTCGGCCCGCGCCGTGGACCGGCCGGACGCCCCGGCCCTCCGCTTCGCCGGAGCCTCGCCTTCCTTCTCCCACCGCGGGTTGCTGGACGCGGCCGAGGCGGTGGCGGCGTTCCTGGCCGGCGGCCGCGGCCGAGCCGAGGCGGAGCCCGGGATGGAACGCCGGGAGGGCCCGGGCGCGGAGGCCGGAGGCGCGCCCGGGGCCGGACCGGGGGTCGGGCCCGGCGACCGGGTGGTCCTCATCGCCCCGAACCGCCCGGAGACGGTCCTCGCCTACCTGGCCGTGCTCCGCCTCGGGGCCGTGGCCGTGCCGGTGAACCCCGCCTTCCGGGCCCCGGAGCTGACCCGGATCCTGGCGGACGCCGCGCCCCGGCTGGCGATCGTCGGTGAGGAGGCCGCCGCCACCCTGCCGGAGGTGACCCCGGAGGCGCGGGAGAGCCTGGAGGCGGTGCTCCGGCTGGAGGAGCTCCCGGGGGTGGCCCCCGAGCGCGCCACCCCGGGGCGCAGCGGTCCGGAGAGAACGGAGGAACCTGCGAGCCCCGGCGCCGGCCCCGGCCTCCCCCCGCCCCCGGACGGCCCGGACCCGGCGCTCCTGGTCTACACCTCCGGCACCACCGGCCGGAGCAAGGGGGCGGTCCTCACCCACGACAACCTCCTGGCCACCGTGAGCGCCCTCCTGGCAGCCTGGGCGTGGACGCCGGAGGACGTCCTCCTCCTCACCCTCCCCCTCTTCCACGTCCACGGCCTGGTGGTGGGCCTGTTCACCGCCCTCGCCGCCGGCGCCACCGTGGAGCTCCGGGAGCGCTTCGACGCCGCCGGCGCCGCCCGGGAGCTGGCGGAGGACCGGGCGAGGGGGCCGGCCCCCACCCACCCCGGCCGAGGCAGAGCTCGGCCGCTTCACGGCCCTCGTGGGACCGGCCCGGAGAAATCGGGGCCGACGGTCTTCTTCGGGGTGCCCACGGTCTACGTCCGGCTGCTGGCGGCGCTCCGGGACGTCCCGGACCGCCGGGGCCTGGACCGGGTGCGCCTGTTCGCCTCCGGCAGCGCGCCCCTGGCGCCGGAGACCTTCCACGCCTTCCGGGAGGCCACCGGCCACGAGATCCTGGAGCGCTACGGCATGAGCGAGACCGGCATGAACCTGTCGAACCAGTACGCCGGCCCCCGGCGCCCGGGGACGGTGGGGGTGCCCCTGCCGGGAGTGTCCATCCGGATCGTGGACCCGGAGGACCCGGCGGGCGTGGAGGTCCAGCCGGGCGGTGACGGGGAGCTCCTGGTGGCGGGCTCGAACGTCTTCACCGGCTACTGGCGCAACCCGGAGGCGAGCGCCGCGGCGTTCGTCACGGACGCCTCCGGGCGCCGCTGGTTCCGGACCGGCGACCTGGCCCGGCGGGACCCGGAGACCGGGTACGTCACCCTCCTGGGCCGGCGCCACGAGCTCGTCATCCGGGGCGGCGAGAACGTCTACCCCCGGGAGGTGGAGGAGGTCCTGGAGGCCCTGCCGGGGGTGCGGGAGGCGGCGGTCGCCGGACGGGCCCACCCGGAGTGGGGCGAGGTCCCGGTGGCCTGGGTGGTGGCGGAGGACGGCGGCACGCCGCTCGAGGGGGGTGCGCCCGACCCGGACGCCCTCCTGGCCGCCTGCCGGGAGCGCCTGGCCCCCTTCAAGGTCCCGGCGGAGGTGCGCTTCGTCCCGGCCCTGCCCAGAAACGCCCTGGGGAAGGTCCAGAAGCACCGGCTGGGGGAGGCCGCGGGAGGCGTGTAGGGGCGGACCTTGCGTCCGCCCGGGAGGAGGCAAGCTCCTCCCCTACACGCCGTGATCGCCACTCTCCAA
>JBKHJP010000337.1:0-4756 GCA_046538065.1 Thermoanaerobaculia bacterium
CGGCCCGGGCTCCGGCACCGGCACCTCCTCCAGGCGGAGCGGCTCCCCCGGCCGGCGGAGCACCATGGCGCGCATGGTCGTCATGCTTTTCTCATATCACGGGGGTGGAGGCGAGAGCACCCGGCAGCTTCAGGGAGAGACAGGTGCGGAAGGCACCTCCGCAGGGAATCTTGACAACCACCCCTGCCGGTGAAGGGGCGGAGCGGAGGGGTCCCGCGGCAGGGGCGTCACGGACCGCGCGGGCCACGAGCCTTTCGGAGTCTTCTTCATCCGAGCGCGGGCCGTGCCGAGGTGGGCGCCCTGCGCCACGCCGTCCGGCCTGCGCCCACCGTCCCCGGCCGCGGGACCCCTCCGCTCCGCCCCCGCGCCTGAGCCGAGGCGCGCGCCCTCGCCTCGGAAGCCCCTTCGCGCGCGCCGGTCCCCCGCCGCTCGCACCCGCCCCCTACCGGAGCCAGGGCAGCGCGATACCGCCCCCCACCAGGGCCCGGCGCTTCGGGTCCGGCTCCGCCGGGCGGCCCAGGAACCCGGCCCCCCGGGCCACCACGTTGCTGGTCGTCACCGCGCACACCGCCGCGTCCCGCAGGTCCTTGGTCAGGGGACGGTCCTCCTGCACGCTCAAGCCGATCCCTTCGATCACCGCGTCCCGCACCGCCACCCGAGGGTAGCGCTCCTCCACGGGCACCGCCCGGGCCGCCGCCAGGGTGGTCCACGAGGCCCGGGGGTAGACCTCCACCAGCAGGCGGGAGCCCGTGCTGGCGCTCTGGCCGGTCCATAGGGTCCAGCCGTGCTCCGTCACCAGGGTGTAGGCGACCTCGGTCCAGAGGCGCGCCAGGACCAGGAAGGCCTTCGACGCCCCGTCCGGCCAGGGATCGAAGGTCTCCGGCGTCTTGAAGGCGGTCTGGACCAGGGACTCGAAGGGCCGGCCCCCGTCGGAGCCCCGGTCGGCCAGGGAGAGGGGGGCATCCACGCCCAGCGGGTGGAACCCCCGGTCCTCGAGCTCACCGGCCACGGCGGCGGCAGACCGGCTCCACTCC
The DNA here is from genome assembly GCA_046538065.1 of Thermoanaerobaculia bacterium. Taxonomy (GTDB): domain Bacteria; phylum Acidobacteriota; class Thermoanaerobaculia; order Multivoradales; family DATKCC01; genus JBKHJP01. The sequence goes on from JBKHJP010000337.1 coordinate 1,035, forward strand.
TTCGGCCGGGAGGAACCGTCCAGGTCGAGCCCGTTCAGGCTCCGCAGCGGGCCCGAGTGGAGGAGGCGCCGCCCCTGGATCTTCATCACCTGGTTGCCGCCGACGTGGATGCCGAAGCCGTACATGGTTCCTCCTCCTCCCGGGCCTCCCCGGCGCACTCGTGTGCGCGCCTCCCAGGATAGTGTCTGCGCCCCGGGACCGGACACGCCGAGACGGTAGGATACCCGCCGATCCGGAAGGAGGGCACTCGATGGCGACGATCGATCGATTCCTGGAACGAAATCGCACCTGGTCGGAGCGCGCCCGGGCGGAGGACCCGGAGCTCTTCGAGCGCCTCGCCCGGGGCCAGGCACCCCGGGCCCTCTGGATCGGCTGCTCCGACAGCCGCGTTCCGGCGTCGACGATCCTCGACCTGGGCCCGGGGGAGCTCTTCGTCTACCGCAACGTGGCGAACGTGGCCGCCGCCGACGACCCCGCCTTCGAGGCGGTCCTCCAGTACGCCGTCGAGGCGCTCCGGGTGCCCCACGTGATCGTGTGCGGGCACACGGGGTGCGGCGGCGTCGGGGCGGCTCTGGAGGGCACCGAGCTCGACCGCGTGTCAGAGTGGATCCGCCCGGTCCGGGCCGTGGCCGAGCGCCACGCCGCCGAGCTCGACGCCATCGCCGAGCCCGGCCGCCGGGCGGACCGGCTGGCGGAGCTCCACGTGGCGGCCCAGGTCCGGAACCTGGCCGCCGACCCGATCGTCCGGAGAACCTGGGAGCGGGGCCGGGAGCTCTCCCTGCACGGCTGTCTCTACCGGCTGGCGGAGGGGCTCGTGCGCGACCTCGGCCTGAGCGTGGCCGGCCCGTAGGGCGTGCCGAGCCTGCCCTGAGCACGGCCGAAGGGGCGCACCGGAAACGGCTCCTCCACCATGTTTCGGTGCGCCGAGGCGCACCCTACGGCGCCGCTGGGCTCCCTGCGACTCCCTTCCTCCAAGGCCGGAGGTTTGCCCAGCTTCCCTGATAGCCTCGGTCCATGGCTGAAAACCCGTTCGGAAGCGGGGGGAGGAGCGGCCAAGGCCTGAACCTCCCACCCGAGCTCCAGAGACTCCGCAAGCTCCCCTTCGTCAAGATCCTCCTGGCCCTGGTGGTCGTGGTCCTGGCGTTCAACGCCTTCTATACGATCGAGCCGGAGGAGCAGGGAATCGTCCTGCGCTTCGGCAAGTTCGCCAATATCACGGACCCGGGGCTCCACTTCAAGATCCCGCTGGTCGACCAGGTGATCAAGGTCCCCACCCAGCGCCAGCTCAAGGAGGAGTTCGGCTACCGTACTGAAGCCGCCGACGTGCGCACCCGCTACTCCCAGGCCGACCTCTCCAGCGAGTCCCTGATGCTGAGCGGCGACCTGAACGTGGCCAACGTCGAGTGGGTGGTCCAGTACCGGATCGTCGACGCGGAGGCCTTCCTGTTCCGGGTGAGGAATCCCCGGGGCACCGTCCGCGACCTCTCGGAGTCGGTCATGCGCCAGACGGTCGGCAACCGGACCGTGGACGAGGTGCTGACCGTGGGCCGGCAGGAGGCGGCGACCCTGGTCGAGCAGAACCTCCAGGAGCTCCTCGACGAGTACCAGACCGGGCTCCGGGTGGAACAGGTGGTGCTCCAGAACGTCAACCCGCCGGAGCCGGTCAAGCCGTCGTTCAACGAGGTCAACGAGGCGGAGCAGGAGCGCGAGCAGCTCATCAACACCGCCGAGAGCGAGTACAACAAGGTGATCCCCCGGGCCAGGGGCGAAGCGCAGCAGACCATCGCCCAGGCGGAGGGCTACGCCCTCGACAGGACCAACCGGGCCCAGGGCGAGGCCTCCCGCTTCGACTCGCTCTACACGGCGTACCGCCAGGCGCCGGAGGTCACCCGCAAGCGCCTCTACCTGGAGACCATGAGCTCGATCGTCCCGGAAGTGGGGCAGAAAGTGATCGTCGACGAGGACGCCCGGAGCGTGCTGCCGCTACTCAACTTGGGCTCCGGCGGACCCGTGAGCGTCCAGCAGCAGGGAGGTGGCTCATGATACGGATCGGGATCGCATTCGTCGCCGTCCTCCTCGCGATCGCCGTCCTGTCCGGCCTGTACGTGGTCGACGAGACCGAGCAGGTGATCATCACCCAGTTCGGGGATCCCGTCGGCGACGCCGTCGACCAGCCGGGTCTCCACTTCAAGGTCCCGTTCATCCAGAAGGTCCACCGCTTCGACAAGAGGTTCCTGGAGTGGGACGGGGACGCGGACGAGTTCACCACGCGGGACAAGCGGTTCATCTTCGTGGACACGATGGCCCGCTGGCAGATCACCGACCCGCTGCTCTTCTTCCAGCGGCTGCGCGACGAGCGCGGGGCCCAGAGCCGGCTGGACGACATCCTCGACGGCGAGACCCGCAACGCCGTGGCCAACCACGAGCTGGTGGAGATCGTGCGCTCTTCGAACAGGGATCCGGAGCGGGACCCCTCCCTGCCGGAGGACGACTTCCAGGAGTTCGAGGACATCGAGGTGGGCCGCGACAAGATCCGCGGGGAGATCCTCTCCGCCGCCCGCTCGCGCACCAGCGACCTGGGGCTCGAGATCCTGGACGTCCGCCTGAAACGGATCAACTACACCGAAGAGGTGCGGCGCAAGGTCTACGACCGGATGATCGCGGAGCGTCAGAGGATCGTCACGCGCTACCGCTCCGAGGGCGAAGGCGAGGCGGCGGAGATCCGCGGTCAGCGGGACCGGGAGCTCGCGCGCATCCAGTCCGAGGCGTACCGCCGGGCGCAGGAGATCCGGGGCGAGGCCGACGGCGACGCGACGGCGATCTACGCCGGCGCCTACGACCAGAATGCCCAGTCCCGGGAGTTCTACGGCTTCATGAAGACCCTGGAGACGTACGAGCAGACCGTCGATCCCGAGACGGTGCTGGTCCTCTCGACGGACGGGGAGCTCTACCGCGTCCTGAAGGACGGTGGGTAGGGTGGGCCGTCGCGCCCTGCGGGCTGCGATAGAATCCGGGAAACGGACCAGTGCCGCTGTGCCGGGCATATCGGCCCCGGCCGCGGCGTTCTCGAAGGAAAGATGAGGGTTCCACAGCCGATCTCCGACGACCATCCACTGCGGTTGCTCTTCCGGGAGCTGGTCTCCCGGCGGTTCGGCGAGGCGGGCTGGGAGGAGGACGACTCGCCGGCCTACGTGGGCGACCTCATGACCGACTTCGTCCACGTGGACAACCTCTACCGCATCCGGGACGGGCGCGGGCGCAAGCTCCAGACCGTGGCCGAGATGCTGGTGGAGTCGAACCCCCTCCTGGGGGACACCGACTTCCCCAAGGAACGGGAGGTCCGGCGCCACGTGGGGGACTTCACGCTCTTCTTCACCGGGCTCTTCCCGGAGCTCCTGGAGTCCCTCGGGATCATGCGCCGGCGCATGGGGGCGGACGTCTTCGTGGACTACATCCAGGCCGGCAAGGAGTCGTACCGCATGGTCGCGGAGTTCGACCGCTTCCACGGCACCGGCCGCGCGGCGGTCTTCACCCAGCTCGCCCACGGCTTCGAGGTGGCGGTCTACGCCCTCAACCGGGTCCGGGACGACCTCAACGAGGCCCACCTCGGGGTCCACGGCCGCGTGCGGGAGATCCTCGGGTAGGCCGTTCCCGCAAGACCGCTTTCGCGTAGGGTGCGCCTTGGGTGCGCCAGGTCAAGCCTGGAGAAGGGGGAAGAGATG
>JBKHJP010000338.1:0-4746 GCA_046538065.1 Thermoanaerobaculia bacterium
CAGGATGCCACCACGCTGGAGCAGGTGGCGTGGGTCCGGGCGGCCAGCCACGCCGCGCGGCACGACCTGGTCCGTCGCGTCCCGGGGGAGATGGCCCGCCAGCGCCGGGTGCTCGCGCTGCTGCCGCTGTCGTACGTCGGCGACGTCGGCGCGGGGCACCGCTACACCGAGCTGGCGCCCCGGCTGGCCTGTGCGCGCGACATCAACGACCTGCTGGGCGTGCAGCGCATCCCGACCGACGCACGTCGCAGAATGGCGGAGAAGCTCGGCGGGATCATGCACGTGCCGATCGGTTCCGAGGCATCGGACGCCGCCCCGGCCCTGGCCTGGAGCCCCGGCTTCCAGAAGGTCCTGGCTACGGAGGCGGCGCGCCTGGCGCCCCCGGACCTGGCGCGCCAGATCGATCGCCACGCGGAGGAGTTCCAGTCCGGCGCGCTGGCCCCCTTCAGCGACCGGGAGCCGGGGCGCCACGTGGCCAACCCGGACGGGAGCGGCCGGCTGGAGGCGGTGATCGTCGAGGAGACGGAGCGGGCGGTGGAGATGATCCGCACCCTGGCGCCCTTCGACCGGATCGTGACCCAGCTCGGGGTGGTGGCCCACTTCGTGGCCGACGCCCACAACCCCTTGAACGCCGCCGACACGGACCCCCGGGAGCGGGACTTCTACGCCGATTACCTGCGCTACGCCGAGAGCGCCGAGCCGCGGGTGCCCCTGGTCTTCTACGGGTTCCGGCCGGGCTCCGGCGAGCCGGACGGGCCGGACGGCGTCCGGGAGCTCGCCCGCCAGGCGGTGGCCCGCTCGCGGGTCCTCTACCCCCTGATCGGGCGGGAGTACCGCCGGGTCGGCTTCGCCAGCGGCCTCACCTCCTTCGACGACCGCTCCACGGCCTTCGGCGTCACCGCGACCCAGTTCAGCCGGGCGGCCAGTGACATCGCCGAGGTGCTCCGCTATATTTGGCTCCGGGCGGGGGGCGCGGACCAGCGCACGGCCCTGCCCGTCCGCGGAGGCGACCAGCTCGTGCGGATCCCCCGCTCCGCCACCGGCCGCCCCACCGGCCTGGGCCGCTAGGACGGCCGCTCGCCGGTCCCGAACGGTCCCGAAGGCTCTTCCGTTTGAGACGCATCCTCGCGAAAGGCCCGATCCCATGTTCCCTGTGCGCCGAGCCCTGATCTCCGTTTCCGACAAGCGCGGCCTGGCGGAGTTCGCCCAGGGTCTCGCCCGCCTGGGGGTCGAGATCCTCTCCACCGGCGGCACCGAGCGCTTCCTGGCCGAGGAGGGCGTGCCGGTGGTCCCCGTCTCCAAGGCCACCGGCTCGCCGGAGATCCTGGGCGGCCGGGTCAAGACCCTGCACCCGAAGATCCACGGCGGCATCCTGGCGGACCGGGCAAAGACCGAGCACCTGGCCGAGCTCAAGGAGCACGACATCGCCCCCATCGACCTGGTGGCGGTGAACCTCTACCCCTTCGAGCGCACGGTGGAGCGCGCCGGCGTGGGGCTCACCGAGGCCGTGGAGATGATCGACATCGGCGGGCCCTGCATGGTCCGGGCGGCGGGGAAGAACCACGCCGCGGTGGCGGTGGTGGTGGACCCGGAGGACTACCCCGGCGTGCTCCGGAGCCTGGAGGAGAACCAGAGCGTGGTGCCGGAGGCCCTGCGCCGGACCCTGGCGGCCAAGGCCTTCCGCCACACCCACGAGTACGACGGGGCGATCGCCGACTGGCTGGCGAAGGAGGCGGCCACGGGCCCTCAGCGCCGGGAGGACGACGTGGAGCTCTTCCCGGAGCGGCTGACGGTCCACCTGTCCCGGGAGCTGGTGCCCCGCTACGGCGAGAACCCCCACCAGGCGGCAGCGGTCTACCGCAACGCCGGCGGCCCGGGGGTGCTGGGCGGCTTCGTCCAGCACCAGGGCAAGGAGCTCTCCTACAACAACCTGCTGGACGCCGACGCGGCCCGGAAGATCGCCTCGCAGCTCGAGGTGCCGGGGGTGGTCATCATCAAGCACAACAACCCCTGCGGCGTGGGCGCGGGGGGCGACCTGGTGGAGGCCTACGAGCGGGCCCTGGCGACGGACCCGGTCTCCGCCTTCGGCTCGATCATCGCCGTCAACCGGCCGGCCTCCGGGGAGCTGGCGGAGGCCCTGGCGGAGCTCTTCGTGGAGGTGGTGGTGGCGCCGGGGTTCACGGAGGAGGCCCGGGAGCGCTTCGGGAAGAAGAAGAACCTCCGGCTGGTGGAGGCGAACCCCCACGTGCCGGCCCGGGGGGACGTGGAGCTCCGGGCCGTGGACGGCGGCTACCTGGGTCAGGAGCCGGACTCCCTGCCGGACGACCCGGCGGACTGGAAGAACCCGACGAAGCGAAAGCCCACCGCCGACGAGCGCCGGGGTTTGGAGCTGGCCTGGAAGGTCTGCCGCTACACGAAGTCGAACGCCATCGTGGTGGCGAACGCCTTGCAGACGGTGGGCGTGGGGGCCGGCCAGATGAGCCGGGTGGACTCGTGCCGGATCGCCATCGACAAGGCCCGCTCGGCGGAGCTGGACCTGGAGGGGACGGTGGCGGCCTCCGACGCGTTCTTCCCGTTCCGCGACGGGCTGGACGTGCTGGCGGAGGCGGGGGTGAAGGCGGTGATCCAGCCGGGGGGGAGCAAGCGGGACGACGAGGTGGTGGCGGCGGCGGACGAGCACGGGATGGCGATGCTGTTCACCGGGGTGCGGCACTTCCGGCACTGAGGGGCGCCGAGGAGCGCGCTTCCGAGCCGTCCCGAGGTGGATGCGGCACCGTTCCGGCCCGGAGGGCGCCCGGCGGGGAACCGGCGCGCGCTACGAGGTCAGTGGAACGTATGGCGCGCGCCTCGGTTCGGCCGGCGCCCCGGGCGGTCACGGTTTCCGTCCCTTCAGGGCGGAGTGCCGGCCTCAACGTTCCCCTCCGGGCGCCCTCCGGGCCGGAACTCCGAGGAGACTCCCCACCCGGTGGGGGGTTGCGCCGGGGTGGGCGGAGCGATACCAAGAGGTGTGACGCGACCCGGCGAGTGAGCCGGGGCCCGAGTAGATTTGTAGCCAGGAGGTGACCGAATGACGACCCGCGAGAGGTATGGAATCGAGACCCGCGTCGATCTGCCCTACGAGGAGGCGGTGGAGCGGGCGACGGAGGCTCTCCAGGCGGAGGGCTTTGGGGTGCTGACGGAGATCGACGTCAAGGCGACCCTGAAGAAGAAGATCGACGCCGACTTCCGGCGCTACGTGATCCTGGGCTCGTGCAACCCGGAGCTGGCCCACCGGGCGCTTCAGGCGGAGCTGGACATCGGGATGCTTCTGCCGTGCAACGTGATCGTCTACGAGGACGGGGACGGGAGCGTGGTGTCGATCCTGGACCCGCAGGCGATGATGGAGTTCACGGGGAACCCGGAGCTGGAGCCCATCGCCCGGGAGGCCCGGGAGCGGCTGCAGCGGGTGGCGCGGGCCCTGGCGGCGTAGCCGGCTCCGAACCGAGCGGAGGCGGAGTGAGGCACCGTTCCGGCCCGGAGGGCGCCCGGAGTAGGGCGGAGATTGATTCACAAGCTCTCATCAGCGCCGGCGCATGGCGTGATCGGTCCCCGGCGCCCTCGGAAGCGGCCGGCGCTTCGAGGTCGCCTGCGCGGGAGAGCCACCCACGCCCCACCGCCCCCTTCACCGTTCGTGGACGCAGGCCGTAGGGTGCGACCCTGTCGCACCCTACCCTTCCGAGGAGGCTCCGCCGGCCGGAGCCGGTAGACTTCCGGCGCTCACGACCCCGGAACCCTGTACGAGGAGAGCGCCATGACCCTCCGAGCCCACTCCCGCTCCGCCGCATTCCCCTGCTCCGGCCAGGCGGTCGTCGCCCTGACGGCGACGCTGGCCGCCATCCTGACCGGAGCGGGCGGCCTCCTGGCCGCCCCGGCGTACGCCGCTCCGCAGGAGGAGACGGTACCGGAGGCGGAGGAGGCGGCCGGCCCCACCTCCGAGGAAGTGCTGGAGGCCTCGGAGCCCTCCGACTGGCGGCGGCTCGAGCCGCAGCGGACCTTGTACATGGAGCTCCCGGGCGGCCGGGTGGTGATCGAGCTGGCGCCGGAGTTCGCGCCGCACCACGTGCGCAACGCCGTCACTCTTGCCCGCCAGGGCTACTTCGACGGCCTGGCCGTGATCCGCTCCCAGGACAACTACGTGGTCCAGTGGGGGGATCCTAACGCCGACGACCCGGAGGAGCGCCGGTCCCTGGACAAGGCCGAAGCTTCACTCCCGGCGGAGCTCGACCGGCCGATCCGGGACGACCTGCCGTTCACGGCGCTTCCCGACGGCGACGTCTACGCCCCGGAGGTGGGCTTCACCGGCGGGTTCCCGGTGGCGCGGGACCCTGAGGCCAGCCGGACCTGGCTCGCCCACTGCTACGGCATGGTGGGGGCGGGGCGCGACGTCTCCGCCGGCTCGGGCAACGGCGCCGAGCTCTACGTGGTGATCGGCCACGCGCCGCGCCACCTGGACAAAAACGTCACCCTCCTGGGCCGGGTGGTCCAGGGGATGGAGGTCTTGTCCACCCTGCCCCGGGGCACCGGCACGCTGGGCTTCTACGAGGACCCGTCGGAGCACGTGCCGGTCCGCTCGCTCCGCTGGGGCGAGGAGGTGCCGGAGGCCGAGCGGGCGGAGATCGAGCTCCTCAAGACCGACACGGAGACCTTCGAGTCCTGGATCGACGCCCGGCGGCACCGCCGGGAGGAGTGGTTCCTGGACCCGGTGGG
>JBKHJP010000039.1:0-18635 GCA_046538065.1 Thermoanaerobaculia bacterium
GGAGGATTCTAGCGGGAACCCCGTTCATGGAATGATGCAAAGGGTGAGACGCCCACCCGCTGGAGGAGCCACCGCACCGTGATCCAGACCGTCCTCCTCTTCGTCCTCGGGGGAGCGCTCCTCGTCGTCGGCGCCGAGCTCCTGGTCCGGGGGGCGTCGCGCCTGGCCGCGGCCGCCGGGATCTCGCCCCTGGTGGTGGGCCTGACGGTGGTCGCCTTCGGCACCAGCTCGCCGGAGCTGGCGGTGACGGTGGGGGCCTCCTTTTCGGGCAGCGCGGACGTGGCCGTGGGCAACGTCGTGGGGAGCAACGTCTTCAACGTGCTCCTGATCCTGGGCCTCTCGGCGGTGCTGGTCCCCCTCCGGGTGGCCCAGAAGCTGGTGCGCCTCGACGTGCCGCTGATGATCGGGGTCTCCGCCCTGACGCTGGTCCTGGCCCTGGACGGGCGGATCGGCCGGCTGGACGGGGCGGTGCTCTTCGCCGGCGTCGTGGCCTACACGGTGTTTTCCATCCGCCAGAGCCGGCGGACCAGCCCGGCGGTCCGGGAGGAGTACGAGGAGGCCTTCGACGGCCGGCAGGAGCCCACCCGGTGGCTGCCCCAGGTGGGCCTGGTGGCCGCCGGCCTGGTGCTGCTGGTCCTCGGCGCCCGCTGGCTGGTCTCCGCCGCCGTCACCGCCGCCCAGGCCCTGGGGGTGAGCGAGCTGATGATCGGCCTGACCATCGTGGCCGTGGGCACCTCCCTGCCGGAGGTGGCCACCTCGCTCCTGGCGAGCCTCCGGGGGGAGCGCGACATCGCCGTGGGCAACGTCGTGGGGAGCAACCTGTTCAACCTCATGGCGGTTTTGGGCCTGGGCGCCGTCGTCGCCCCCGCCGGGATCGCGGTGCGCCGGGAGGCCCTGGCCTTCGACCTGCCGGTGATGCTGGCGGTGGCGGTGGCCTGCCTGCCGATCTTCTTCACCGGCTACACCATCGCCCGGTGGGAGGGCTGGGTCTTCCTGGGCTACTACGGCGCCTACGTGGGCTACCTGGTCCTGGACGCCACCGGCCACGGCGCCCTGCCGGAGCTCCGGGCGGCGCTGCTCTTCTTCGCCCTGCCCCTGACGGCGATCACCCTGACGGTGCTCACCGCCCGGGCCCTGGCCAGCCCCACGCGCTGACGGCCCTCGCGCTGCGGCGCCCGGCCCCACGTCCTGCGCTGGCCGCCACGTCCGTGGTGCTGCCCCGCGCCACGGATTGACCCGCCTACCGCACTTTCGAAATAGCTTTCTGCGGTTGGCGACGTTTTCCCGCCGGTAGTGGCTTTACTTTGCGACTGAGTATCACCCAAGGGTAATATCACCCGCCAAATGCTCGCAATGCGCCCATGAATCGCCTCGACGTCATCGGAATGCCTTGTGCCCAAGGGGTGCCGTCCTGATGGCCTTCGATCTCTCCTCTGCCGCAACCGGGGTGCGCTCCACCCTGCGGCTGTGGCGTCACCAGCCCCTCTACTGTGGTGTCATCACCCTCACGATCGCACTGGTGGTGGCGTCGACGGCCGTGGCGTACAGCGTCTTGGCGGGAACGGTCCTGCAAGAGCTCCCGTTCGACAGGCCCGATCGCATCGCCGCGATCAAGGCGTCCGACCTCGAGACGGGAGACCCAGAGACGATCCCGCTGGGCCTGTTCCTGCGGTGGCGTGAGTCCAGCACCTCGTTCTCCGAGCTCGGCGCCTACCAGGAGTACAGGGCGTTCGTGAGCCCGGAGGACGGAGGGACCACGGTCTACTCCGCCGCATCCGCAACGCCCGGGTTTTTCGAGGTGCTCCGGGTCCGCCCGGCGCTCGGCCAGCCCTTCCAGGAGAGTGGCGCGGCGCTGGTGGAAGGGGCCTGGCCGGCGCTCATCAGCCACAGCTCCTGGGTCCGGGACTTCGACCGCGACGCGGAGGTGATCGGCCGGGGACTTCGCGTCAACGGCGAGCCCGCGGTCGTCGTCGGGGTGATGCCCGAGGGGTTCGCGTTTCCCTCGAACCAGGAGATCTGGCTGGAGCTGCGCACGGAAGGGACGCGTGCAGACCGGGCCGCCAGCCAGCCGGTCCTCCCGATCGGGAGGTTGGCGGAGGACGCCTCTCCCACCGCGGCTCGCGTCGAGCTGAACGCGATCGCCGCTGCCCACGCCGCCGATCTCGGGGAGCCGGATCGAGAGCGCTCCATCTCCGTGGAGTCTTTCGTTGCGGCCCGCACGGACCCGAGGCTGCGGCGCGCCGTGCAGCCGATGTTCTTGGCCATCGCGGCCATCTGCCTCCTCGGGTGTGCCAACGTCGCCAACATCGTGCTGGGCAGGTCGGCGAATGAGCGGCAGACCTGGAGCCTGCGCATGGCTCTGGGCGCGAACCGGAAGGTCCTCACGCTCACGACGGCCTCGGAGGTCGTGACCCTCGCGCTCATGGGAGCCCTGGCCGCCTACCCGCTGACGGTGCTCGGCGTCGGAGCCTTTGCACGTCAGGCGGCGCCGGCCCGGATCTTCCACGCCTCCTGGATCGCCTTCGAGGTCGACGGCGGGGTTGTCGTCTTCCTGCTTTCGATGGCCGTCGGTTCCGGCTTGCTGGCCGCCGTGATCCCGGCGGTCTACCGATACCGCTCCGGCCCGGGAGAGATGCTCGGGAAGAGCGTCCGGTCGTTGGGCGTCGGTCGCCTGGGAGTGCTGAACCGTTCGCTCCTGGCGCTGGAGCTGGCCCTGGCGAGTGGCCTCCTGCTCGTCGCAGGCGTCCTGATCCAGACCGTGATCGATCTACGGAAGGTCGATCTGGGCGTGGACGGCTCCCGGATCGTCACGGCGAAGGTGTCGACTGCACAGGCTCGCGACCTCGACACCGAGGCGAGCCGGCGCTTCTTCGCCGAGCTCGCAAACGAGCTCGAGTCCCGGGCGAGCGTGGAGACCGTGGCCTACACGACGACCCTCCCCACGGAGGGCTCGTTCCGGCGGGAGGTGACCGTCCCGGGAGCGTCCGAGCCGGTCCGTGTGCGGTGGATGGTCGTCAGCCCGGGTTTCTTCGACGCCTTCGGCGTGCCATCGCTCTCGGGGAGGGCGTTCCGCGAGGGCTGGACACCCGGCAGGAACCCACGGGAGGTCGTCGTCAACCGGAGCTTCGCGGAACGCCATCTCGATCGCGACCCCGAAGGTGCCGTGCTTCGGACGGCGGGCTCCGACTCCGGCCGGCAGTCGCTCACCGTGGTCGGCACCGTCGAGGACTTCGTGATGGCGCCCCTGGGCGAAGAGGCCTCCCCTCCGGCCGTCTTCACGTCCCCGGCCCAGGACCTCAGGAGGTCGATGGAGCTCGTGGTCCGAGCGCGTCCGGGGGAGTCGGGGCCTGTCGCGCGGAGCCTCTGTCCAGCGGCGTTCGCCCTTCATCCCGAAGCGGCCTGTTTCGACGTCCGGACCATGGCCGACGTCATCGCCCAGCGGACCTGGATCTACGACGCGCTCGCCTCCCTGTTCTCCAGCCTGGCGTCGGTGGCCCTCGTCCTGGGGGCGACGGGTACCTTCGGCATGGTGTCGTTCCTCGCGAGCCGGCGGCGCAACGAGATGGGCCTGCGGTTCGCCCTGGGGGCCACCAGGCGCAGCATCCTGGGCCTGGTCTTCCGGCAGCTCGCGTGGCCCGGGCTGGCCGGGCTCGCCGTCGGTCTGGCCGGAGGGGTCGCCTCCACGCGACTGCTGGAGGGGCTCCTCGTCGGGCCGGTGGTCTGGACCCCCGAGATCGTCGCGTCCACGGCGATCGTCCTCCTGGTTCCGGCGGTACTGGCCGCCTACCAGCCCGCGCGGAAGGCTGCCGCCGCCGATCCGGTCGAGTCGTTGCGCCTGGAATGAGCATCCGGGCGGCCGGCCCGGTACACTCCGGACGAACCGTCCATGCAGGAGACCCCCTACCCCTCGATCGGCGACTACGCCTTCCTGAGCGACTGCCACTCGGCCGCGCTGGTCTCGCGCGAGGGGTCGATCGACTGGTGCTGCATGCCGCGGCTGGACGGCGGTACCTGCTTCGGCCGGCTCCTGGACTGGTCGCGGGGGGGCTACTGCCGGGTGGCCCCCGCCGGAGCCGCCGCGGTGAAGCGGCGCTACCTGGAGCGCACGCTGGTGCTCGAGACCCGCTTCCGGACCGAATCCGGCGAGGTCCGCCTGCTGGACGCCATGGCCATGCGGCTGGGCGGGCGGCGCCAGCCCCACCGCCAGGTCCTCCGGCGCCTGGAGGGCGTCACCGGCGAGGTGGAGATGGACCTGGACCTGGTGCCCCGGTTCGATTTCGGCTCCACCCGGCCGTGGATGCGCCGGCACGGCCCCGGGCACTTCACGGCCATCGGCGGCAACGACGGGCTGGTGATCCGCACCGACCTGCCGCTGGAGACCCGGGGCCGCCACGACCTCGCCGGCCGGGTGCGGGTCGCCGCCGGGGAGACCTATCGCCTGGGAATCCAGTACGTGTGGCCCCCGGACGCCCACCCCACCGCCCCCGAGCCCCTGCCCCTGGAAGAGCTCGACCAGCGCTTCGAGGCGAGCGTCGCCTGGTGGCACCGCTGGTGCCGGCGGGGCGAGCGGGAGGCGGAAGATCCGGCCATCCTCCGTTCCGCCCTGGCCATCCGCGGGCTGGTCCACGCGCCCACGGGGGCCATCGCCGCCGCGGCGACCACCTCCCTGCCGGAGTGCATCGGCGGCCCCCGGAACTGGGACTACCGCTACAGCTGGCTGCGCGATTCGAGCTTCGTCCTCTCGTCGCTGGGGAAGCTCGGCTTCTCGCGGGAGGCCCACGGGTTCCGGCTCTTCCTCGAGCGCACCACGGCGGGCAGCGCGGGGGAGGTCCAGCCGCTCTACGGCATCTGCGGCGAGCACCTGCTGCCGGAGTTCATCGTCCACCACATGGAGGGCTACCGCGGGTCGACGCCGGTGCGGGTGGGAAACGGCGCCTACCTCCAGCGCCAGCTCGACAGCTACGGCGAGCTGGTGGACCTCTCCTGGCGCGCCGCCCAGCGGGGCCAGGCCCCGTCCCGGGACTACTGGCGCTTCCTGAGAGAGGTGATCGAGGAGGTCCTCCGCCAGTGGCGCATGCCCGACCGCGGGATCTGGGAGGTCCGGGACCGGGACCACCACTTCGTCCACTCCAAGGTGACCTGCTGGGCCGCCGTCGACCGGGGCCTGCGCCTGGCCGAGCTCTGCGGCCTGGACGCTCCGCGGGAGCGGTGGCGCCGGGAGCGCCGGCGCATGCGCCGCCTCATCGAGCGCTGCGGCTACGACCGGGCGACGGGGACCTTCGTGCGGGACTTCGAGGACGCCGAGGTCGACGCGGCGCTCCTGCTCCTGCCCCGCTACGACTTCGTAGCCTACGACGACCCCCGGATGGTGCGCACGGTGGAGCGGATCCGCCGCGAGCTGGGGGCGCCGGGCGGGCGGCTGCGCCGGTACCTGGCCCACGACGGGCTGGAGGGAGCCGAAGGGTGCTTCATCGCGTGCAGCTTCTGGCTGGTGGAGTGCCTGGCCCTCCAGGGTCGGGTGGCGGAGGCGCAAACGATCTTCGATCAGGCGGCGGGGTTCGCCAACGACCTGGGCCTGTTCAGCGAAGAGGTGGCCGAGGACGGCACGCCTCTGGGCAACGTCCCCCAGGGCCTCTCCCACTACGCCCACATCTCGGCGGCCCTGGCCCTCTCGCGCCGGCGCCCGCCCCAGGAGCCGGAGGCCGGAGAGGACGACGGAGCGGAGGAGGGCGAGAAGGCCGAACAGAACGGCGGCAAACGGTAGGCCGCGCCGTCTCCGGCCGGGCGGAGGCGGCTCCGGGGCCGGCGTGAGTCGTCCCGAAAGCCGGTCGAGGCTCGCGTTGCGAGCCGGTCAGGAGGGAGCCACCTCGCCCCAGCTCAGGAAGCCGTCGCCGTCCTGGTCCCACTCGTCCCAGGCGTTCTCCTCGATCCAGCTCCCGAACTCGTCCTGGTCCAGCCGGTCGTCGTTGTTCTGGTCCCAGTCGGAGAGCTCGCCCACGTCGATGTCGGCGAAGGGCCTGGCATTGCGAATCCGGTTCCACTCGGACTCATCGAGCATGCCGTCCCCGTCCGTGTCCCAGACCGGGAAATGGGCCTCGACCCACTCCTCCGGACCGATCCTGTTGTCGCCGTCGGTGTCCCATTCCCGGGGATCGCCGGGCGGTCCCATCCGCTCCATCCGGCCCATCCCCGGCCGATCGGTCCTAGTGGTCCGTCAACCCTCAATTGACGGGTCCTGGCGGTCCTTCACGCCGCTGGCGGCGTTGCTCCTCCTCGACGTAGGCACCGCTACGCCTGCGTCGGAGCGCCTTGCCAGCGACGCGAAATCCTCGCCAGATACCCTGTCAATTGAGGGTTGACGGACCACTAGGTCGCTCCGTGGGCACGTCCGTGCGGATCGCCCCCACGGCTTCCACGAGCTCCCTCCCGTCGTCGGTGGTGACCGAGCCGGCGATGATGACCGGGCGTACCCGGGTCTCGACCTCCAGGTCCATCTGTTCGTACCAGTCGCTGAAGAGGTCGAAGTCGAACCAGTCGTAGTCGCGCTCGAGCTCCGTCATCACCAGGGGCCGGACGTGGCCCACCACCCGCACCCGCTCGCCCTCCGGGAGCTCGGCCGCGGGCTGGCGGGGCAGCAGGACGAGGACGTCCGGTCCCGCCAAGAGCCGCTCCTCGTCCAGGCTGAAGCTCTGGTTGCCGAAAACCTCTTCGATCTCGGCGCTCACCTGGACCACGCCGCCGTAGTAGAGGCGCGGCTCAGCGGCGAGCTCGCCGGCGGACGCCTCCTGGACGGGGATCGAGACGTCCACGTTCTCCCCCTGGCCGGGCGTCTGCCGCCGCGTCTGGCGCGCCGCGTGCCGGCGCTCCATCTCCTCCATGTGCTGCTCCATCCTCTCGCGCTGCGACTGGGCTTCCTGCTCCTCGGCCTGCTGCTCCTCCGGCTGCTGCGGGTCCTTCTCCTGGTCCTGCCCCGCCATCGCCGGGGCGATCGGCGCCCCCAGCAACGCGACGAGTACCAGGCCGCTCAACGACTCTGTGGGCCTCATGGTGCTCCTCCCTCGATCGAAGATTCCAACGGATGACTGCACGGCTCAGGGTCGCCGCCGTTCGCGGCGGACCGGGGGGGACGGCCGCGTTGCGGCGTCCGGGAGGCGGGCCGCGGGAGCCCGGGCCGGAGTGAGTCTCCGGCCCGGGGTCTCCAGGGGAGGATGCGGCCACTCGGCGTGGCCGGCGGGGGCTCGCGCCCGGTGGTTACCGGTCGGTGCCGCCCGACCTGCCCTCGCGCTTGCTCTCGGCACCCTCGTGCTGCAGGAGCTCCTTGCCGTCCTGCGTCTTGATGGAGGTGGCGATCAGCACAGGGCGCTCCTGGCGCTGCGTCTCCGGCTGGTCGGTCCGGACCATGCCGGTCTGCTCGATCTCCTGCTGGAACTCCTGGACCAGGTCCATGTTGAACCAGGCGTAGTCCCGTTCGAACTCGGTCCAGAGCAGCGGCCGCACGTGGCCGACGATGTGGAGATCCTCGCCCTCCGGGATGTCGGCGGCCGCCTGCTTCGGCAGCACCACCACCAGGTTCTGCTGGCCGTCGGTCCGCACGCCCTCGGCCTGGAGGGTGAGCATGTGGTCACCGTGCTTCTTGTCCACCTGGGCGCTCAGCTGGATCAGCTCGCCGAAGTACTGGCGGGGCTGGCTGGCGAGCTCCTGGGCCTGGACCCTGGGCACCGTGAGGGTGACCGAGGTCGTCTGCCCGGCCTGGGGCTCGGCCTCACGCTCCATCTGGGCACGCTGCTCGCGCTGCTCGCGCGCCTCCATCTCGCGCTCGGCCTGGGTCTTCTCGCGCTCCTGCTCGTGCGCCTCTTCCTGCTCCTGCTGCTGCTCCTCGGTCGGCGGCTCGTACTCCTGGTCCGACGCCTCGCCCTTCTCGCCGGCCAGGCCCACGGCGGGGAACGCCAGCAGCAGGGCGGCCAGGATTGCGACGAACGTCATGCCTCGCGGGAACTCACGTGTCTTCATGCGCGTGCCTCCTCGATTGGGATTCGATTCCAACTCATGACTCCACGAAACCGGCCCGCGCCGGGCCGGTCAAGACTCGCCCCAAGTGCAGAGCAAGAACCGTTCCCTCCCCGGGCCGGGCGGCAACCTCCTTGCAACACGGCGGGAAGCGGCCGAGGGCGCCCGATCGTGAGCCGATCGGCGCCGGTCCGACGTCGATGGCGCCTCCGCCCATCGAGGCGCCGGGGGGGGGCCGGCGGGGTTCACCGGACGCGGCGGACCCGCGCGCTCGGCCTCCGGCGCGGTGTAGCGCGTGCACCGGCCGGAGCATTTCCTACACCAGGGCAACTCCCGCACTTCCGTGAAGCGAACCCCTCTGCGTTCCCTCGGGCGCGCGCTCTCCTATGCCCGGCCGTACCGGGGGTGGCTGGCCCTGGTGAGCTTCCTGACGCTCTCCATCGGGTCGCTCAACGCCGTCGAGCCACTCCTCCTGAAGCAGGTGTTCGACGCCCTGGAGGGGGCCATGCTGCGGACCGCCCTCACCTGGGTCGTCGTGCTCCTGGGGATCGCCCTGGTCCGGGAGGCGGTCTCCGGCGTGGCGAGCTGGCTGACCTGGCGCACGCGGCTGCGCATCCACCACGACCTGCTGGACTCCACCGTCTCGCGCCTCTACCACCAGCCGGTGGGGTTCCACCGGCGCGAGGGGGTCGGGGCGGTGATGACGCGGCTCGAACGCGGCATCCACGGCGCCGTCAAGTCGATCACCGCGGTGACCTTCCAGCTCCTGCCGGCCGTGGCCTACCTGGCCCTGGGCATCGCGGTCATGGCCCGCCTGGAGTGGCGCCTTCTGCTCCTCCTTCTGGTCTTCACCCCGCTTCCGGCCTGGGTGGCGATGCGGGCGGCACCGCGCCAGATCGAGCGCGAGCAGCGGCTGCTGGACAGCTGGGCCCGGATCTACTCCCGGTTCAGCGAGGTCCTGGCCGGGATCGCCACGGTCCGCAGCTTCACCATGGAACGCTCGGAGAGGCGCCGGTTCCTCGACGACGTGGAGGAGGCGAACCAGGTCGTCATCCAGGGGGTGGGCTTCGATGCCGGGGTCGGCGCCGCCCAGAACCTGCTGGTCGCCCTGGCGCGGGTCGGCGCCCTGGGATTCGGCGCCTGGCTGGTGGTGGACGGAGCCATCAGCGTCGGCACGCTGGTGGCGTTCCTGGGCTACGTCGCCGGCATCTTCGGGCCGGTCCAGAGCCTGACCTCCATCTACAACACCCTCGCCACCGGTGCGGCCGCGGTGCGCCAGGTCTACGACATCCTGGACGCGGTGGAGCCGGTCCCGGACGCGCCGGACGCCCGGCCCCTGCGCCGCGCCCGGGGGGAGGTGGTCTTCGAGGGCGTGGAGTTCAGCTACACGGAGGAGGAGGAGGAGGGGCAGCCCTTCCTCCGGGGGATCGACCTCCGTGCCCGGCCCGGGGAGAAGGTGGCCCTGGTGGGCCCGAGCGGCGCCGGCAAGAGCACCCTGATGGCGCTCCTCGAGCGCTTCCACGACCCCCAGAAGGGCCGGATCCTCCTCGACGGACACGACCTGAGGAGCCTGACGAAGCGCAGCGTCCGGGAGAACATGGCCGTCGTCCTCCAGGATCCGGTCCTGTTCAACGACACCATCCGCAACAACATCGCCTACGGCCGGCCCGGGGCCCGCCGGCGGGAGGTCGAGGCCGCCGCCCGGGCGGCCAACGCCCACGGGTTCATCGAGAGGCAGCCGGAGGGGTACGACACCCTCCTGGGCGAGCGCGGCGGGACCCTGTCCATGGGCGAGCGCCAGCGGATCGCCATCGCCCGGGCGCTCCTCAGGAACGCCCCCATCGTCATCCTGGACGAGGCGACCTCGGCCCTGGACGCGGAGACGGAGTCGATCATCCAGGACGCCCTGGACCACCTGCTGGAGGGCCGCACGGCCTTCGTGATCGCCCACCGGCTGGCGACGGTTGTGGACGCCGACCGCATCTACGTGCTCCGCGACGGCCGCATCGAGGAGCGGGGCAACCACGCCGAGCTGATGGCCCGCGGCGGCTACTACGCCTCGCTGGTGACCCGTCAGACCCGGGGGCTTCTCACCCGCACCCTCCCCGGTGCACCGGTGGGCGTCCGGAAGCAGGGGCGCGGGGGTGGGTGACGCCGGACCTGCGCCACCCTCACGGCCGCGCTTCCCCACCCCGGCAGTGGCGGCGGAGCTCCTCCGGGAAGGGGCGCTCGCGCGCGGGAGTCGGGTCGAGGGGCGCCTCGTCCAGCTCGATCCGGGCCCGGTACTGCCGCAGCGAGCCCACCGGGTAGGTCCCGAAGGGGCGCCGGGAGGGGACCTGGGGGAAGCGCAGGAAGAGGACGGCGTCCGTGTCCTCCCGCAGGCGGAGCTCGAGCTCGCTCAGGGGCCGGGGAGGCTCCTCCGCCCCGTCCACTCCCTCCAGCAGACCCAGAAGGTCGCGGGCCGCCACCTCGAAGGCGACCCGCGGCAGGAGATCGGTCCGCTCCTCGGTGAAGAAGCCCCAGGCGTCGCGGACGAGGTCCCAGTCGAAGGTGACCACCGCCGCGCCGATCGCCGCCAGCAACCCCTTGAGCCGGCTCGTCCTCCCCACCCGGGGCACCCGCCAGCCGGCGTCGCGCAACACGCCCAGGCTCATCTCGGTGCTGTTGTGCCGTGCCCGGTCGAAGGTCACCTCGTGGCACCAGTAGGCGAGGAAGAGCTCCTGGAAGGCGGCCTGGACGGTCCGGGCGGCCGCCGGGTCGTCGAGGACCGCAACCAGGGCGTAGACCGGGCGGTAGAGGGCCTGGCCGGCGTTGAGGTCGGCCAGGTAGTTGTCCATGGGCACCGGGCCGGAGGCGATGCCCTTCTCGCCCACCACGTCGAGGGGGTAGACGTTGTTGGCGAGCCAGTGGGCCCACTCGCCCCGGGCTCCCAGGCGCCCGGTGGCGACGGCGATGTGCCCGGCCTGGGACCCGGGAGCGTCGGCCTGGGCGCCGCTCAGGACGATCGCCAGGACCGGCCGGGCGCTCCAGCGGCGGGGACCCTGCCCGGGGCGCTCCCAGAGCAGGCGGGCATCGGGCCAGGCCGGCGCCTGGGCCTGGACCAGGTCGCCCAGCGTGGCCGGCTGCTCCACCGCGTCCACCTGGAGGTCGCGCCAGGGGATCCGGGCGTCCTCCGGCCAGATCGTCCGGGCGACGAACCGCCGGCCGCCGTCCGGGAGCTCCTCGAAGCGGCCACGGAGCCGGAGGCTGCGCTCCCGGTAGAAGGCGTAGGTGGTGCGGTCCAGGTAGAGCGCGTTCGTGGGCAACGGGGAAACGACGTCGAAGGCGACCACGGAGCCGTCCGGCAGCCGGAGCCGGTCGTCCCCGGCGAGCCGGGCGCCCTCCACCAGCTCCGGCGCGGCGAGCCAGACGATGGGCGGGAGTGGCAGGTCCGGTGCCGCGGGCCCGTCGAACGGCCGTCCCGTGACCGGCATGTCCGCTTGCGGCACGGCGATCCACTCGCCCTGGAAGTAGTAGAGCCCCGCCGCGGGGGCGAGGGGCTCCGCCGCGAGGAGCGCCTCCGCGTCGTCGACCCGCTCGACCTGAACGGCGCGGAAGAGCTCCCCGGGGAAGAGGCCCAGGGGCCCTTCCAGAGCCGCCGCAGGCACCGCGCCGCACGCGAGGGCGGCCACCATCCAGGCGAGCACCCGGGGGGCGGAAAGGGACCCCGATGCAGCGAGCCGGCCGACTCCCGTCACCGCAGGACCACCTCCATTCCGTCGTGGGCGACCTCGACCCTCACGCCGCGCTCCTCGGCATGCCGCCGGAGCACTGTCTCCGGTGCCGAGACAGCGAGCTTCACGGGCCCTCCCGTCCAGGCTATCAACGGGCCGGGGTCGGCCGGGATGGGGGGTCGAACCACGGCGCCTCCGTCCGGTACCCTGCACCTGATGAGCGAGGCTTTGCGCGACCGGTACCGTGGGACCCTGCTCGGGCTCTTCGCCGGCGACGCCCTGGGCATGCCGGTGGAGGGCTGGCCGCTGCGGGAGATCCGGGCACGCTTCTCCCACCAGGGCGGCCAGGTCCGCGAGCTGGAGGAGGCCCGCCTGGGGGCGGGGACCTACACCGACGACACCCAGATGGCCCTCGCCCTGGGCGAGGCGCTCCTCGCGTCGCCGGACAGCCCCGGCGACGGGATCGACCTGGACCGGGTCGCGGCGTGCTTCGCCGGCGCCTTCGCCCCGGAGCGGGGCTACGGCGGCAACACCCGGCGCATCCTGGCGGCCGTCCGGGGCGGGACGCCGTGGCGCCGGGCGGTCGGGGAGATGCAGCTCCCGGGCGGGTCGTGGGCGAACGGGGCGGCCATGCGGGTGGCGCCGGTGGCCCTGGCGTTCTATCCGGACCCCGTGGCGGTGGGCCGGGCGGCGGAGGCCCAGGCGGAGGTCACCGGGCACAGCCACCCGGTGGGCCGGACCGGAGCCCGGCTCCAGGCGCTGGCGGTGCTGGCGGCGCTCCGCCGGGGGGCCGAGGGTGAGGCGCTGGAGCCGTTGGAGCTCGTTGCCGAGCTCCGGGAGTGCTCCCCGGGTCTGCCCGAGGAGCACGAGGAGGCCCTGGAGTGGATCGAAGCCGGGCTGGACGCCCGGCCCTCCGAGGCGGTGCGCTCCCTGGGAGTGAGCGGCCGCGCCTCGGAATCCGTTCCGGCGGCGCTGTGGGCCTTCCTGTCGTGCGCCCGGGACCCCGAGGGCGAGGCCGAAGGCGCCATCGTCCGGGCGGTTTCGCTGGGCGGGGACGCGGACACCATCGGCGCCATGGCCGGCGCCCTGGCCGGGGCGTACCGCGGCGCCTCGGCCCTGCCGGCACGCTGGCTCGACGCCCTGGAGGAGGGTCCGCGCGGCAGGAGCTACGCGGTGGACCTGGCGGACCGCCTGTACGAGGGAGGAACCGGGTAAGATCCCGGTCTCGTCGCGACCGGCCGGCTCCCGTGGCGCGACCCTTGCCTCTGCGCCCGTCATGGACCTGCTCCGCTCCACATGGCGTTTCCTCCACGGGCTCGACGAGCTCATCCTGGAGTTCGCCCGGGAGCAGACGGTCCTCTTCTACGGCCTCTACAGCGGATCGATCTTCGCCGAAACGGGCCTGGTGGTGACGCCGTTTCTCCCGTCGGAGACCCTGGTCTTCTCCGTCGCGACGCTGGCGGCGGAGAACGGCCCCGTGAACCCCTGGCTGGCGGGTGCTCTGGCCGCCGCCGCCACCCTGCTCGGCGACGTGGCGAACCTGTTCATCGGCCGCACGCTGGGCAGGCGATACTTCGTCCAGCGCGAAGGCCGCATCCTCGGGAAGCGGAGCGTCCGCTGGGCCGAGCGCTACTTCGAGCGCTACGGCCCGCGGACGGTCTTCGTGTGCCGCTTCCTGCCGTTGATCCGCACCGCCGCTCCCTTCCTGGCGGGAATGGGGGGCATGCCGGTGCGGACCTTCGTCGCCTTCAACGCCGCGGGAGCGGTCACGTGGGCGATCCTGTTCGTGTGCGCGGGGTACTTCTTCGGCCAGATCCCCGCCGTGGAGCGCAACTTCCCCCTGGTGGTGGCGGCGGCCGCCTGCATCTCCCTGGTCCCGGTGGGCCTCGAGCTCTGGCACACGCGCCGGCTGGACGGGGCCGAGGAGGAAGGCAAGAGCGGACCCTGAGCCCCCCCGGGCGGCAGCCGGCCGGCGAGCGAGTCCAGGCGGATGGGCCGTTGGATGTGCGAGGTGCCGGCGCACCCTACTGCTCCTTGGCACCCGACTTGCGGCGCTCTTCGGACCCGAAGGGAGGGTGACGATGACCGGATATCGGAAGAGCAATCCTCCGGACACTCTACGACGGGGCCGCCAGGCCGCGAGGCGTCCCTGGCGGCGCCTCGTCTGCCTACTCCTGGCCGGCGCGGTCGGCTGGGCCTGCGGCGCGGGCGGGGACGGACGGCCGGTGCAGGCGGAGGCCGGCCCCCAGACGGGCGCCGCCGCTACAACCGCGGGCGCGGCCGACTGCATCCTCGTGGAACGAGGCTTCGGTCCGGAAGGCTCCGTGGAGGTGCGCGCAGAGGAGGTGGTGGACGGGCTGGAAGTGCCCTGGGGGATCGCCTTCCTCCCGCAGGGCGACCTGCTGGTCACCGAACGGCCCGGCCGCCTGCGCCTGGTCGAGCTCGGAGTCGACGGCGGACGGCTGGTGCCGGAACCGGTGGCGAGCGTCGAGGCCGAGGCGGTGGGGGAAGGCGGGCTCCTGGGAATCGCCCTCCACCCGGAGTTCGAGAGCAACCGGACGTTCTTCCTCTACGTGACCGTCGGTGCACGGGGCGCCCCGAAGAACCGGCTGGAGCGCTGGCGCCTGGCCCCGGACGCCCGCTCGGCCACCCGGGAGGGCATCGTGGTGGACGACGTCCCCGCCGCCCGCTACCACAACGGCGGGCGGCTCCGGATCGGACCCGACGGGATGCTCTGGGTGGGCACCGGGGACGCTGGCGAGCCGGAGCGCGCCCAGGACCGCCGCAGCCTCGCGGGCAAGCTCCTGCGCCTGAGCCCGGACGGGGAGGTCCCGCCGGACAACCCGTTCCCGGGGAGCCCCGTCTACCTCCTGGGAATCCGCAACACCCAGGGCTTCGACTGGCCGGGTGCCGAGGCCGAGACCGTGTGGCTCACGGACCACGGTCCCAGCGGCGAGATGGGCCGCTCCGGCCACGACGAGGTGACCGTGGCCGGGGCGGGCGAGAACCTGGGCTGGCCGCCGATCTGGGGGTGCCGGACCGGGCCCGGGATGGTCACGCCGTCGCTCACCTGGGAGCGGGCCGTGCCCCCCGGGGGCGCCGCCGTCTACACCGGCGACGCGATCCCCGAGTGGCGCGGCGACCTCCTCGTGGGCAGCCTGGGGGCGCGCCACCTCCACCGGGTGGTCTTCGGTGAGGGCGAGCCGCCCCGGGTCGAGCGCCACGAGGTCTACTTCGGCGGCCGCGACGGCCTGGGCCGGCTGCGCGACGTGGTCATGGGGCCCAACGGTGACCTCTGGGTGACCACGAGCAACTGCGACGGCCGGGGCCGCTGCCCGCCGGAGGGGGACCGCATCCTCCGGATCACCCGCTGAGGAGGCTCGAGGCGGCCGGCACCGTGCGCCGCGAGCAGTCCGGCTACGACCCCGCCCCCGGAAAGGAGCGGTGGGTCGCCGACACCCTCGCCGCAATGGAATCGGTCGCCGGCGGGACTGAGGACGGAGCGGCGCCCCCCGGGGCGGAGGAGTAGCGCGCCCGGCGGCCTGGTCGTGGGACGGCTGCGACCGCGGGCGGGCTCTCACTCCCGGCCGGCGTAGAGGTTCGCCACGCCCAGGGGTCGGCTCTTGGCCCAGGGAGCATCGGAGACGGTCCCGAGGAGCCGATCGATCGGGGCCCGGGTGGCCGGGAGATCCCGGGCCACCAGGGCGAGCCATTCCTCGATCCGGGTGCCGAAGAGGACCCCGGAGCGGCGGCCCCAGCGGGTGTTGAGCCCGACCAGGCGGAGGCCGTCCGCGCCCACCAGCCCACGCCCCGGCGACGTCCCCGGGGCCGGATGCCACCAGACCCCGCCACCGCTGAAGCCGTAGGGGTCGGGTGCCGCGATCGGCTGCCCCGTAGCGTCCCGCGGCGGGTACTCCAGGGCGATCTCCGAAGGCCCCAGGGAGCGCACGAGCGATCTTGGCGCCGCCGGTCGCGTGAAGCCCACGGTCGACTGGACGGCGGCCAGGCTCTGGGTGACGCGGGCCCAGTCCCGAGGGTAGCCGTGGGCCAGGAGGACGTGGTCGGAACGCGCCGGGTGGCGCGGCCGGAGGTGGTGGAGGCCCAGGAACCGCAGCCGGCGCTCCCGGGCCATCCGGCGGTCCACCTCCAGCCACGCCACGTCGGAAGCCGGCGCCGGGCGCTCCGGGCCGCAGCTGCGCCGTAGGAAGGGCACCGGCGGCGCCGAGCGCTCACCCGGGGGAACCAGGCGCAGGCGGTCGCGGCCCACGTCCTCGATCACGTGCCCTGCGGTGGCCAGCAGCAGGTGGCGCCCCACCTCCACGCAGACCGCCGTCCCCGTGGCCACGTTGCCGGCCCGGTCGCGGATCACCACGGCCAGCGACCGGGCGGAGACGAAGCGATAGGTCCGATGGGCCGACATGCTGCCGAGCTGCTGGTTGCCTCCGAAGTCTGGTTCTCCGGGAGCCTACCCCATCGCTCCCGACCCCCCAGGGCGCGGTGGCGACCTCGCTCTCGGCGTCTCGGCCACGGCGAGGTCCCCCGGAACCCGCTCGTCAGGCGTCGACCCTGGGCGCGCTTCAGGCCTCCGCCGAATCCCCGGGCCGGACCCAACCGCGAAGGGGCTGTGCCGCGTATCAGCCGGTAGGAGGCAGACGATGCGAACGAGACCGACGGCCCACATCTTTCTCGTGATCTCGACGGTGGCCCTTGCGGCGGGCGTCGTGGCACCGGCCCCGGGGGGCGCGGTGGACCTGCCCGAGCCCGGAGAGCTCCGCGGCGATCCGGTGGTGAAGGTCCTGCCGGCGGACGCCATCGAGGCCATCGACGACCCCCAGTTCGTGCCGGCGGGGAAGGCTCGGTTCATGCAGGATGACGAGCCGGTCCTGGGCGTGGTCCACGAAGGGGTGGCGAAAGCCTATTCCCTCTGGCACCTCGACCGCCACGAGATCGTCAACGACCGCCTGGGCGAGACACCGATCGCCGCCACCTGGTGACCGCTCGCGCACGCGGGCGTCGTGTACGTCCGACCGCGAGTGGAGGACGAGGTGCTGAGGTTCGGGGTCTCGGGAAGGCTCTGGCGGGACTCCCTGGTCATGTTCGACCGGCAGACGGAGTCGCTCTGGAGCCAGCTCCTGGGCGAGGCGGTGGCCGGCCCCCTCGATGGGCGCGGCCTGGAGGTGCTCCCCTCCGAGGTGACCACCTGGGACGAGTGGACCCGGCGCAATCCGGAAACCCTGGTCCTCTCCAAGCCCGCCGACGAGAGGATGCAGGACATCCGCCAACGATCATCCTCCTACGCCGAGTATCACCAGGACCCGGACAAGATCGGCGTCTCCGAAAGCCGGAACCCGGACGCCCGACTCCCGGGCAAGACGCTGGTCTTCGGGATCCGCGGGGACGACAGCATCGCGGCCGTTCCCTTCGGCCTGCTCGAACGCCAGCCGGTGCTGAACGCCGAGGCCTTCGGCGAGCCGATCGTCGTCTTCTCGCCCCCCGGCGAGATGGCCGCCATGGCATACCGCCGCGAGGTCGACGGGGAGGTGCTGCGGTTCGAGAACGTCCCCTCCGAGGACGCGCGCCTGGTCGCCCGGGACGTGGGGTCGGGCTCGACCTGGGCCTGGGAGAGCGGCGAGTGCCTCCAGGGCGCCTTCGAGGGCCAGCGCCTGGAGCGCATCCCCGGCATCACGGCCTACTGGGGCATCTGGGCGCGGTTCCACCCCTCGACCGAGCTGGTCACCCGACCGGCTGAGGGCGAGTGAGCCCGGGGCGCAACAACCCTCCCCCACGGAACGCATCCTGCAGTTGAATTCCGGTCGCCGTGACCGAGGTGCATCCGGTACCTCGGGCCCGAGCATCATCTCGCTGCAAGGAGCGTCTCATGGGGAGCTTCGTCAAGGGGGTCGCCCTCGGGATCGTGGCCACGCTGTTCGCCGGTAAGCGGCGGCGAGTGATCGCAACGAGGAGGAGAGGCACGTGTCCTACATCCGCTTCGGCCTGATGATCCTCACCTCCGTGGTGGCGATGTTCATCCTCATGTACCTCAACACGTACGCGTGGGAGCACCTGTTCTTCTCGGAGACGCGGACGTACATGGCCATCCTCATGGGCGCCACCATGGCGGTCGTCATGCTGGCCTTCATGCTGTCCATGTACTCCGACCCCCGGCGCAACCTCGCGATCTTCACGGGCGCCGCCATCGTGTTCGCCCTCTCGCTGTGGCTCGTCCGCAGCCAGGCGACCGTGTCGGGCGAAAGCTACATGCGGGCGATGATTCCCCACCACTCCATCGCGATCATGACCTCGGAGCGCTCTCAGATCAGGGATCCCCGGGTGAAGAAGCTCGCCCACGACATCATCCTGGCCCAGCAGCGCGAGATCGCGGAGATGCGCTACCTCGTCGGCGAGGTGTCCGAGGGCCGGGTCGTGGAGACGATCTACCAGGACCCGCCGGCCGAGGAGGGGACCGTCGAGGACGCGCTCAACAACACCCTGGTCGCCACCCTCGATCCCGCCCCCATGCCCGAGGCCGAGGCCGACGCGCTCCTCGGGCCCGGATCGCGGTGCGCTTTCCTGCGCACAGCCGAGTCCGACCCCGTCCTGTGGGTGTCCACGGAGACCGGCGACGGGGGCATGAAGCTGAACGGTGTGCTGATCGAGCTCAAGGGGAGCGGGGACGTCGAAGACGACGAGATGCGCCTGGCCGCACCGGGCGTCACGATGACGGTCCGGCGGCTCGGCGACGAGGCGAGCTGGCGCTCCGATGCGGAGCTGGTCTTCGCCCTGGAGCGCGGGCTCACGGTCGGCTACCGCGGCTTCTGGAGCTGCCCGCCCCCGGGCCCGGGCTGAGGGCCTGGCGGGCTAGGAGTCTGCGCGGCAGAAATCCAGGGCCGCGCGCATGGGTCTTGCGGGTCGGAT
>JBKHJP010000040.1:0-18596 GCA_046538065.1 Thermoanaerobaculia bacterium
CCGAACCGAGGCGCGCGCCGAGCGTTCAGGGCACCGCAGGAGCGCGCGCCGGTTCCCCCGCCGGTCCCCTCCGGGCCGGAACGGTGGCTCGGCGACCCCGGGCGCTCAACCCTGGGAGAGGGACGTCACCTCGCCGCCCCGGGCCGGCTCGATGCCGCGGCCGAAGGGCATCAGGGCCAGCGGCACCAGCTTCACGTGCTGGCGGGCGAAGGGGATCCCCACGATCGTGATCCCCAGGACCGCGGCCAGGACCAGGTGGGTGACCGCCAGCTCGACCCCGGGGAGGATGATCCAGATCAGGTTGAGGACGATCGCCGTGCACCCGGACGCCCCCGGGCGCTCCACCACCCGGGTGCCGAAGGGAGCCGCCACCGCGCGGGCCAGCTTGAACGACTGGAACCCGAAGGGGATCCCCACGATCGTCAGGCACAGCAGGATGCCCCCGATCACGTAGCCGAGGGCGATCAGGAAGCCCCCGAGGACGAACCACAGGACGTTGCCGAGAACCGTCATGGCCCCACGTTACCTCAGCCCGGGTCGGGGCGAGGCGCCGCGGCCTCCCGGAGCAGGGCGAAGGCCTCCGGGGTGGCGATCGCCACGAGCTGGTCGCCGGCCTGGAGGGGGGTGGGGCCCCGGGGGATGACCATCTCCTTGGCCCGGAGGATGGAGACCGCCGTGCCGCCGTCCACGCCGGCGAAGGCCTCCGCCACGGTGGCTCCGTCCAGGGCCGAGCCGCCCCCCACCTCGAGGGTCACGAGCATGCCGCTGCCCTCGGCGACCTGGATGGGCTCGCCGAAGCGCAGCAGCGACACCAGCCGGGGCAGGGCGATCTCCGACGGCTCCAGGGTGTCGCCTTCGAGCATCTGGAGGGCCCGCCGGACGAAGACGCCCCGGTGGGCCGCCGAATCCTCCCGCGCCGGGACCTGGTGCTCGTAGAGGGTGGGGTAGCGCCGCCCCGCCGTGAGGCTGCGCTGGACGACGAACGCCAGGGTGTTGGTGAGCATGGCCGGCACGATCAGGCCGTAGCCGCCGGTCATCTCCGCCACCATGATCAGGGTGGAGATGGGGGTCCGGGCGGCGCCGGCGAAGACGGCGGCCATCCCCACCAGCACGAAGGAGGCCGGCTCGAAGCCGGCCTGGGGTACGGCGGTCGCCACGAGGGTTCCCAGGGCCGCACCGAGCATGGCCCCCAGGGTGATGGTGGGGGCGAAGACGCCGCCGGAGCCGATGGTCAGGGCCGAGGCCACGGCCTTGACCAGGGGCGTGCGCGGGCGCACGTCGCCCCCCCGGGCGTGGTAGGCGGAGATGGCGGCGTCGGTGCCGTGCCCCTCCGCCTCCGGCGCCCAGCGGTAGACCACCAGACCGGACAGCAGGCCGCCGAGGGTCGTGGCCACGGGCAGCCACCAGCGCTCCGGCCAGCCCGGGACCTGGACCTCGGGGTCGAGGACGCCGGACTCCGGCGGCGTGTAACCGCCGACCCCCCCGAGCAGGAGCCGCTGGGCGAGCTCCACCGCCGCCTCGAAGACCAGGGCGGCGATCCCGCCCAGGACTCCGACCACCACGCAGTAGCCCAGCAGCCGGTAGGTGGGTGCCCAGAGGGGCTGGCCGGGGCCTTCGCGGGCGGGCTGCATGGGGCCGCCGGCTGCGTCAGCTCCGCCCGAAGTCGTCGTCGTAGCGGACGATGTCGTCCTCGCCGAAGTAGTCCCCGATCTGGACCTCGACGAAGACCACCGGCTCGCTTCCGGGGTTGCCGATGCGGTGGCGGGCGCCCTTGGGGATGAAGACGTGGTCGCCGCGGCCGAGCTGGAGCACCTCGCCGTCCAGGACCACCTCGGCCCGGCCCCGGACCACGACCCAGTGCTCCGCCCGGTGCTCGTGGGACTGGTAGGAGAGGCGCCGGCCGGGCTCGACCCGGATCACCTTCGACTTGAAGTCCTCGCCGTCGCGGAGGACCTCGTAGCGACCCCAGGGCCGGACGTCGAAGACGTGCTCCCGCGACTCCGGGCGGTCCGCCCGGCGCAGGGTCTCGACCAGCTCCTTGACCCGCTGGGAGTCCCCCCGGCGCGACACCAGGAGGGCGTCGTCCGTGTCCACCACCAGGAGGTTGTCCACCCCCACCAGCCCGTAGACGCGCTCGCCCCGGGTGTTGCCGGAGAAGACGAAGCTGCCGCTGCCTCCCACCTCGTAGGCCGTCCCGCCGTCCCGGAGCCTGGCCACCTCGTCCCAGGAGCCCACGTCGCTCCAGCCGATCTCGCACGGGATCGAAACCTGGTCGTCGAGGCGTTCCATGATTCCGTAGTCCAGGCTCTCGGGCTCGACCTCCCGGTAGACCGCCTCCAGGTTGCCCAGGTCGGGCCCGATCGTCCGGATCCGCTCCCACAGCTCGGGCATGAAGCGCTGGAAGTGCCGGGCCATGACCTCCACCCCGAAGACGAACATCCCCGCGTTCCAGACGAAGCGCCCGGACTCCACGTAGCGTCGGGCGGCCTCGGCGTCGGGCTTTTCCCGAAACCCCAGGGCCCGGTGGGCCCGGAGACGCTCGGCACCGCCGGGAGCCGCCGCGCCGTCCTCCCGCCCGGCCGGGTCCGCCCCCGGGGCCGGAGCTCCCGGGGTGGAGACCGAAGCCTCCACGGCGAGGACCTCGTCCGTGAGCTCGATGTAGCCGTAGCCGGTCTCCGGTCCCGAGGGGAGGACCCCCAGGGTGACCACGTGGCCCTCCCCGGCGACCCGTTCCGCCAGGCGCACGGCCCGGTGGAAGGTCGCCACGTCGTCGATGCGGTGGTCCGCGTGAAAGACGCCCACCACCTCCGGGCCGCGGTCCTCCTGGAGCAGGCGGTGGCAGAGGAGGGCCACGGCCGGCGCCGTGTTGCGGGCGACGGGCTCGAAGAGGGCCCGGCTCTCCCCCAGCCCGGCCTCCCGCAGGACCCGACGGGTGAGGGCTTCGGTCCGGGCCGATCCCACGACGCCCACGTCCTCCCCGGGGGGCGGGAGCGGGGCCAGCCGTTCCAGCGTCCGCCCCAGGAGCGAGCCGTCGAACAGCTCGCAGAACTGCTTGGGGTAGGCCTCCCGGGAGACCGGCCAGAGCCGGGTACCGCTGCCGCCGGAGAGGACGAAGGGGATCATGGCGGAGGACCCCGGGCTAGGAGCTCCGGCCGAGCTCCACCTGGAGCTCCACTTCGCGCTCGTCGCGCAGCACGGTGAGCGTGACGGTCTCGCCGGGGTTTCTGCGCTCCAGGGCCAGGAGCACGTCGTTGGACGAGGTCACGGAGGTCCCCTCCACGGCCACGATCACGTCGCCCAGGCGGATCCTCCCGGAACGGGTCTGGGTCGTGGGGCGCAGACCGGCTTCGTCCGCGCCGCTGCCCTGCACCACCCGCAGCACCAGGGCCCCTTCGATCCCCAGGTTGCGGGCGATCCGGTCACTCGCCAGCTCGACTCCGAGGCTGGGGCGCACCAGGCGGCCGTGGGCGATGAGCTCCGGGACCGCCCAGTTCACCGTGTCTACGGGGATCGCGAACCCGATGCCGGCGTAGGACCCCGAAGGGCTGTAGATCGCCGTGTTGACCCCGATCAGCCGCCCGGCGCTGTCCAGCAGCGGGCCGCCGGAGTTACCCGGGTTGATGGCTGCGTCGGTCTGGATGACGTCGCGGATCGGGATCCGGGCCAGGGACTCGATTTCGCGCCCCAGGGCGCTGATCACGCCGGTGGTCAGGGTCTGGTCGAAGCCGAAGGGATTGCCGATGGCGAAGACCTTCTGTCCCACGGAGAGGTCGTAGGAGCGGCCGACGGGGATCGGCCGCAGGACGTCCCGGGGGGCGTCGATCTTGAGCACGGCCAGGTCCTTCTCCGGCGCCGCGCCGACCAGCTCCGCCTCCCAGCTCGACCGGTCCCCCAAAGTCACCTGGGCTCGGTTCGCCCGCTGGATGACGTGGAAGTTGGTGACCACGTGGCCTTCCCGGTCCCACACGAACCCGGAGCCGGTCCCCCGGGGGATTTCGGTCAGGTTCAGGCTGAAGACATCCCGGCGCAGCTCGTGCGTGGTGATGAAGGCCACGGAGGGCGACGAGCTCCGGAAGAGCTCGATGGTGGCCTTCTCTTCCGCTGCGAGCTCGCTCCGCTCGGTGACCGGCCGGGGCTCGACGTCGCGGGGTTCCGCCGAGCTCCGGTCGAGGCGGTCGAGGCACCCCAGGACCAAAAGGACCGCCAGGGCGCCGACGGCTCCCCGCCGGAGGCGCCGGCGGCGTTCGGGGTCGGTCGTTCTCCGGGCGGCGCCGGGCGCGATGGGCGGCGGCGCGTCGGGGCGCATGGGCGATCCTGTTCGTCGCATCGTGGACTTCTGGGCTGCGCGGGGGTGAGGCCCGGGAGCGTCCTCCCGGGTGGGGATCATTGTACCCGCGCCGCCGCGGGGGGCAAGGAGTCGGCGCTCTTGTGCAGCGTCCGCCGGAGGGCGAGGGCCTCCGGCATGCCCGGCTGCAGGGCCAGGGCCTCTTCCAGCGCCTCGAGGCCCCGCCGGATGGCCGCGCCGGGGTCGGTCCCCCGCTGCCGCTCCCAGTCCGCCTGGACCGTTTCGATCCGGGCCGCCTCCAGGTGGTTGTCCGGGTCGGTGGCGTTGAGCTCCCGCGCCCGGGCCAGGGCCCGCCGGGCCGCCTCGAGGGCCGGTCCCGGGTCGGCTCCGCTGCGCAGGCGGTGGCGCGCGAGGCAGCGGTGGCTGAAGGCCAGGTTGTAGTGGGCGAGGGCGTACCCGGGGTTGATTTCCAGGGCCCGGCGGTAACTCGCCACGGCACGCTCCAGGGGCTCGGTGGGGTCGTCGCCCCGGGTGAGGAGGGCGTGGCCCAGGGTCAGGTGTGCAGTGCCCAGGTTGTTGTGGGCCGGCGCTGAGGCCGGGTTGACCGCCAGGGCCCCTTCCAGGGCCCCGATCGCCTTCTCCACGGCGGGAGCCGGGTCCAGCCCCCGTTCGCTCTCGTACTCCCCCCGGGCTTTCCAGGCCGCCCCCAGGTTGGTGTACGCGGGGGCCGTGCGCGGGTTGATCTCGATGGCCCGCCGGTAGGCCACCGCGGCCCGCTCCAGCTCCGGCCGCGGATCGTCCTCGCGGCTGAGGAGGTGGAGCGCCCGCTGGTGGTGGGCGTTGCCCAGGCTGAGGTGGCTCGAGGCCCGGGTCGGGGCGAGGTCCACCGCCCGGGCGGCGGCGTCCACGGCGCGCTCCAGCGCCTCCCCCGGATGGAGCCCGCGGCTCATGCGCCAGGCGGCGAGGCGGCGGTGGGCCACCGACAGGTGGGACAGCGCGCTCACGTCCCTGGGGTCGAGCTCGATCGCCGCCCGGGCGGCGGTCACCGCGCGTTCCAGGGCCTGCCGGGGGTCCTCTCCGTGGAGGGCCCGATCCTCGGCGGTGCGCCAGTGGACGTGGGCCTCCTTGCTCCGGGCCTCGGCCAGGCCCGGGTCGGCGACCAGCGCCCGGCCGCACGCCGCGAGGGCGCCTTCGATCTCCGCCGGCGGCAGCCGGCCGACCCGGCTCCGGAGCTCGAGCACCTGGATCCGCCGGCCGCAATCGGCCGCGTGGAGCGAGGCGTCGCTCCGGTAGGTTTCCAGCAGCTCGCGGTGGATCTTCCCGGCCCGGTGGTAGAAACCGAGGGCCTCGTCGTGGTTGCCCGCCTCCAGGGCCTCGTTGCCCCGGATCACGTAGACCTGGGCCTCCAGCCGGCGGCCGTCGCCGGGTGTGGTTCCCTCCCGGTCGGCCTGCTGCGCGAGGACGAGGGCGTCGGCGTAGCGACCTTCGTAGAGCGCGATCAGCCCGCGGACGTAGGCCGGAGCCGGCTTCCGCGCGTCGGTGCTCCGCCGCAGGTACGAGGCCGCCGGCTCCCGGTACGCCCGCTGGATCTCGCGGAGGAACGCCCGGCGCTCGGCGGAGCCGGCGGGGACTTCCGCCTCCGTGAGGGCGCGGGTGTAAAGGTGCCCCAGGGTGCGGCCCAGGGCGATCGCCACCTCGGGCTCGCGGTACCCGGCTTCCCAGGCGGCCTCCAGGTGGCGCCGGGCCAGCTCGTAGTCGTGGAGCGCCAGGTGTCCCTGTCCCAGGGCGTAGTGCCCCGGGCCCCGGGCGACCGATCCCAGGCGGTCCATCTCCAGGCGGATCCACTCCATCCGGACCTCCAGGGCCTCCTTGTGGGCGCTGGTGTCGTGGAGGGGCAAGAGGGTGGCGTAGCGCAGGGTGGTCTCCACCTCCTTGACCTGCTGGCCGAAGCGCTGGGCGAGCTCGGCCCGCTCCCAGGCCCGCCACCAGGCGTGCAGGCCTGCTCCGGCCAGGGTCAGGACCACGGCCAGGGCGACGGACGTGGCGATCGCCAGCTCGCGGTGCCTGCGGATCCGGGTGCGGGCCCGGTAGAGCAGGCCCGGCGGCCGGGCGAGGACTGGCCGGGCCACGAGGTAGCGCTCCAGGTCCTCGGCCAGCTCCCGGGCGGAGCCGTAGCGGCGGTCCGGATCCTTCTCCAGGCAGTGGAGGATGATCGTCTCCAGGTCCCGGGGGATGGACCTGTCCCGGCTGCGCAGCCGGGGGGCTTCGCTCCCGGTGATCCGGATGAGGGTCTCCGGGAGCGAGGCGGCTTCGAACGGCGTGCGGCCGGCGAGAAGCTGGTAGAGCACGACGCCCAGGGCGAACACGTCGGTGCGCGCGTCCACGGGCTGTCCGCGGACCTGCTCCGGCGCCAGGTAGGCCGGGGTGCCGGTGATCACTTCGGAGCGCGACCGGCCGGCGTCCGACAGGTCCCGGGCCAGCCCGAAGTCCACCACGAACGGGTGCAATCCACCGGTGGGGCGCCGGGCTACCAGCACGTTGCCCGGCTTCAGGTCGCGATGCACCAGGCCGGTACGGTGGGCTGCGTCGACGGCGCGGGCGACGTCCACCAGGAGGCGCACCACCTCCGGGCGGGGCAGCTCCGCGGCGACCCGGTCCAGGGGCTCCCCGTCGACGTACTGCATGGCGATGTAGGGACGGTCACCGACGTCGCCCACTTCGTAGACCTGGCATACGTTGGGATGGTCGATGCGGGCCTGGGCCCGGGCCTCCGCCAGGAGCCGCCGCTCCAGGTCCGGATCGCTGCCGTGGAGGAGCTTGACCGCGGCGAACCGCCGGAGGGAGAGGTCGAACACCTTGTAGACCGACCCCATCCCTCCCGCTCCGAGGAAGGTGACCACCTCGTAGCGGTCCCAGTCCTCCAAGATTTTCAGGTCACGGGCGATGCGGCCGCCTGCACCGGCCCCGGAACCGCCGGAGGCTCCGGAGCCGGACGGGCCCTCCGGAGCTCCCGGGGTGTCCCCGCCGGCGGGGGAGGCCTGGGGATGCTCCGCCGTGTCGGCGGCCGCGAGCTCCTCGAGGTCGGCCGGATCGAGGGTTCCCTCCTCGACCAGGCGCCGGAGCCACGCTCCCGCGTCCACCGGGCCGCCTTCGGGCGGCGGCGTGGCGTCGAGGGCGGCAGCCACCGCTTCCAGGTCGGCCCAGCTCACGAGCCCGCGGGCCACCGCCAGTCGGAGCAGCCGGAGCTCCCGGGATGGAGGCATTCGTTTCGGTCCGTCGGCCGTTCCGGAGGATCGACCCGCATCATCGCATCCTCCGGAACGGCGCGTAAACCGGTCGTCCTCGATCAGGGCACCCATGGTGGAGCTGTCTCCATCCAGGAGTGCCCCGGGGCGGGAGGAACGTTTCGGTCAGGCCTGGCCGCGCGGGCTCGTCAGGGCTCGTGGCCCGGCCGCCGGCCGCCGGGATCGGCCGCGGCAGCGCAGGGTGGATTCACAGGCTCTCAGTCCTGCTGCCGCACCCGGTCTCGCAGGATCGACACGGGGTCGAGGCCTTCAACCGACTCGTCGAACACCAGGCGTTTGGGCTGGCTCCAGGCGGGCTCGCCCGGCCCCGTCGCCTCGATGCTCTCGGTGTAGTAGACCTCGCCTTCCTCGATCCAGGCGGCCACCACGCGCTCGCCGGTCTCCGACAGGAACACCCGCGTGGTCCCCGGTCCGGTGGGCGGGGCCGGGCGCGAGTGCACCAGGTCGAGACGGAGCAGGTGGGGCACCGCGGGGGGGATCTCCTTCCCGCCGCCCTGGGCCTGGAGCTCCAGCACGCGGGTCACCTCGGGCACGTTCCTCCGCTCCAGGTCCACCAGCCAGCGGGAGCCGATGGCGATGATCTGGGCCCGCAGCTCGTCAGCGAAGACCTCGAGGGGGATCTCCGGCCGCTCCTCGACCAGGGACTCGGCAGCCTTGACGGAGCGGGCGGCCACGTGCTGCACCGTGCCCGGGTTCAGGTTGCGCCCGATGGCGATGATCTGAGCCCGCAGCTCGTCCCGAATCGCGGCGATGCGGTCCGGGCCCTTCGAGAAGCCGATGGCGATGATCTGGGCCCGCAGCTCGTCCGCCATCATGCCGATCTCGGCCGGCAGGAGCCGCGCCTCGATGGCGAGGAGACGCCCCGTCTCGGGGTTCACGAGCCCGGTGATCGCGGCGCGCAGATCGGTCCCCGGATCGAGCTGGGGGGAACGGAGGAGCGGCGCCGGCAGCTCGGCGGAGCTCTTCGACTGGGGAGCCGGGTCGAGGTCGGCGAGACGGATCACCGGGTTCCAGCCCAGGTACTCGCCCCGCTCGAACAGGACCGGGGCGTACTGGACTCCACCGCCGGAGCCGGCCGCCTGCTCCCACCAGAGGACGTGGAGGAGGGTGCGGTCCCCCTGCTTAACGCCGTCGTCCAGCGCGTCCGGCACGTCCACCTCGTCACGCTGGACGAGGACCTGGGGCACGCCCTTCAACGGCGCCGTATCGCCGGAGATCTCCAGCGGCTCGCCCCACTCGCCCCCGTGGAAGCCGGCCAGGTACAGGGCCGATGCGGACGGCGACCGGCGGCTCTCCCAGACGGCGTAGAGGGTCTTGCTGTCGGGCTCGAAGACGAGGGTGGCGGCCCGCTCCACCTCCGGCCCCTCGCTTCCGACGACCAGGCTGCGCCGGCGCTCCTCGCCGTCCTGGAGAACGTCCAGGGCGAGGACCGGGTTCTCGCCGGGCAGGGCCTTGCCGTCCGGGAACAGCTCGGCGTAGGTGCCGGTCCGTGCGACGTAGAGCTCGCCCCGGTCGCCGAGGACCGCGCGGGAGCCGGTGGCGTCCGCCACCGGGGCGGCGGCGAGGATCAGGAGGAAGGCGACGGCGGAACCGGTCAGGGACTTCATCGTCATCACGGGCTCAGGCTCGGAGGTTGATCACTTTGCAGACGTCGAGGCCGAGCAGCAGGCCCGGCACCTCGGGCATGTCGGGGTAGTAGCTCTCCTGGAGGATCCGGAAACAGTCGCGGGCTGCGCCGGTGTGGCCCGCCACCTTGTAGCCCTCCCCCAGGAGGAGGAGGGCGTACTTCATGCTGCGGGCGTCCTCCGAGCGCTCGGCGATGTCCAGGGCACGGTTGACGTGGCGGATGGCGCGGCCGGGGCGGCCGATGCCCAGGTAGGCGAAGCACAGCGCCAGGCGGGGCTCGGCCTCGTAGAGCTCGGCTCCGCACTTGCGGAGCAGGCGCAGGCTCCGGAAGAGGGCCGGGAAGGCGAGGTCGAAGCGCCCCAGGACGGCGTGGCAGTAGCCCAGGTTGTCCAGGAGCAGGGCCCGCGCGACGTCGTCCCCCGGGGGGAGGAGGCCGTCGGCCTTCCGGAAGTGCTCGAGGGCCTCCTGGAACTGGTTGAGGGCCGTCAGCACGTTGCCGATCTGGTTGAGGGCCAGCGCCTCCAGGGCGCCGTCCCGGAGCTCCGCGGCGTAGCGGTGGGCGATGCGGGCGTAGAACAGCGATTTCTCGAAGCTGTTGGATCGGTCGTAGGCAAGGGCGAGGTTGTAGGCGCTGTAGACCGCGACCCGGCGGTTCGTCGTCCGGAGCAACGTCTCCTGCAGGCGGAGCTGCACGCCGTCGGTCCGGGCGAGGCGCACCGCCACCGCGGACCGGTTGCAGAATGCGAGGTCCACCTGGTCCGCGTCCCCGGCCCGCCGTGCGGCCTCCTCGGCCCGCTCGAACCGCTCGAGGGCCTCCTCGAGCCGCCCCGCGGCGAGGTGGGCCGACCCCTCTTCCTTCAAGGTCTCGTACCGCTCTTGGATCTCCGACTCGTGGTTCATGGTTTCCGACTCCCGTTCCCTCTCCTCGGTCCTCAGGCGGCCTCACGGCCGGGTTTCGGCACGCGCCCCCACGCCGGTCCTCGGCGACCGGGCCGGTGGGAGCGCTGGCCCGGAGCTAACCCGGAAGCTCCCGCCGGAACCGCTCGGTCTCCTCGCGGGCGGCGCGTTCGGCCCGGGCCAGGCTCTCGAGCTCCCGCGGGTCGACCTCGAAGACCGACAACAGCCGGAACAGCACTCCCAGGCCCACGCGGGCCTCGCCCCGTTCGATCCGGACGAGGTCCTGGGCGTCGATCCCGGTCCGGGCGGAGACGTCCGCCGGCGAGAGCTTGCGCTCCTTGCGCAGCTTGCGCAGCTTGCGCCCGAGGAGCTCCACCTTCTTCTGGCCGCTCGCGCTCATCGCGTGCCGATCTGGTGCGTGCCGGGACGCCCCTCTCGCTCTCTCGTCGCGGCTCCGTCCGGGGCCGACTGGGATCGGACTGTACAGTCCGGCGTGTTCTGGGAAGGGATGCTACAGCAGCATCCGGATTCCGTCAAACGTTTTCTCGCGATGCATCCGGGCCGCTGCGATAGGCTCGCCGGCCGTGCCCTCCTCCCATGAGCCCCGGTACCGCGTGTACACCGACGGCGGCGCCGATCCCAACCCTGGGGCCGGTGGCTGGGGGGCGGTCATCCTCGGTCCCGGCGGCGGCGAGCGGGAGCTCTCCGGCGGGGAGGAGTGGGCCACCAACAACCGGATGGAGCTGACGGCGGCGATCCGCGCCCTCGAGGCCCTCCCCTCCGGGGCGCCGGCCGCGCTCTACACCGACTCGATCTACCTGAAGAAGGGGGTCACCGAGTGGCTGCCGCGGTGGATCGCCCGCGGATGGCGGCGCCGGACGGGCGAGCTCCAGAACGAAGACCTCTGGCGCCGGCTGGCCGCGCTGATCGAGGAACGCGACGTCACCTGGCACTGGGTCCGCGGGCACGCCGGGCACCGTCACAACGAGCGGGCGGACCGGCTGGCCACGCGGGAGATCGCCTCGCGCAAGGGCGGCCGGCCGGGGCCTGGTGCGGGGGGGGAGGCGGACGCCGAGGTCTACCTGCGGGTCTCGGGGGGAGGGGGAGGCGGAGGCTGGGCTGCGGCCGTCCGCCACGGCGGCGAAGAGCGGATCGAGAGCGGCTCTGCGCCGGGGGCGAGCGCCAACGAGCTCGACGTCCTGGCGGCCGCCGAGGTCCTCGAGAGCCTGCCCGAGGGCATCACCGTGGCCCTTCACAGCGCCTCCGACTACCTGCGCAACGGGGCCACCCGGTGGCTGCCGTCCTGGCGCCGGAGGAACTGGACCACCAAGGCCGGAACCCCGGTGCGCAACCGGGCAGCCTGGGAACGCCTGGCGGCTGCCCTCGCGCGTCGCGAGGTGGTCTGGCCCCCGCTGGGGGACCCGCTCCCGGAGGGCTGGAAGGAGCTGGGCAAGCGGGCCCGGGACGCCTCCCGGTAGGGGCGGGCAGGGGCGCGAAAGGCCCCGGCGAACCTCCCGGAACCGTCCTGCTGAGCAGCACGCCGGGAAAATCCTTCGCCAGGCGTTGCGCGATTTCCAACGGCGGCTCCCCCCGGGTCGCTCTCCGCGCCAAGGAGACCCGGTGCGGTGCCGGAACGCTCCCCGAGCCGGCAGCGAAGCGCTCCGAGGCCGCCGGGACGGCCCACGGTCGCTCCCCGGCCCGCCCGAGTGCCTCGGCGGACCCTCGACTCCGTGGACTCACCCCGATTTCCCTCGGAAGGGAAGTCGACCTCCGTCGACGCACAGGAAACCGCCTTCCGTGACGGCCCTCCGGAGCCCCGGGACGCCCGGCGACGGACCGCTCTTTCGGGTTTTGGCAACTCCGGCTCCGTTCCCGCGGAGGGAGCTCTGCTGGACGGCCCAATCCGTGGAAGGGATCTTGCACCAGTGCTCGACCGAGTGGCCGCCCGGGTCGGACGGACCGACCCGACGAGGCCGGGCGAGAGGGGAGACCCGGAGACACGCGACCGAAGCCCACACCCGCCGAGGATCCAGGAGAACCAGGAGGTACTCGCCGTGGCCAGCACCCTGCGCGACGTCAAGATCGCTCACAACCTGGGGCTGAACCTGTACCGCAACCTCAACGGCACCCAGACCGACTTCGAAGCGGTGATGCAGCTCGGCGCCCGGGTGGCCGGCGAGCTCGGGACCCGCCGGGTCTGGATGTTGAGCGCGAGCCAGAGCGGGACCTCCGAGGCCGAGATGATCCCTTCGGCATGCCGGCTCCTCTCCGATGCCGGCGTGGACGCCCGGTGGCTGGTCCTGGAGACCGACGAGCCCCGCTTCTACGAAACCGCCCAGGGGATGCGGGAAAGGCTTCACGGCCTGGAGGGGAACGGCTCGTTCCTCGATGCCGACCGGGAGATCTACGAGTCGGTGCTCCGGGAGGTCGCCGACGCCCTCCAGCGGTACGTGGACCCCCGGGACATCCTGATGGTCCACGGCTCCGGCCTCGCGGGCGTGGCCCGCTTCCTCCCCGACAGCTTCCAGAGCCGGCTGGTCTGGTGCAGCGACTCCGGCAGCCCCGAGGACTCCCGGAGCGCCACCGAAGCCTGGGAGGCCCTGCGGCCCTACCTCCGGCCGTACGCGCGGTGCCTCTTCGCCGAGCGCCGCTTCATCCCGCCGTTCCTCCGGGAGAGGAGCGGCATCGTCACCCCGGGGATCGACCCGCTGAGCCACAAGAACCGCCCCCTGCGGCCCTACAAGCTGCTCGGGGTCCTGCGCTCGGCGGGGCTCCTGGACCGCCCCCAGGCGCCGGACTGGGCGGCGTTCGGCAGCCAGGCCCGGGTCCTGCGGGAGAACTCCTGGAAGCGGGAGCCGCTGCCGAGCCTCCTGCACCGTCCGGTGGTGCTCCAGGTCTCCCGCTTCGAGCGCCTCAAGGGGTTCGCCGAGCTGGTGGCGGGGTTCCAGGAGCTCCTCAAGATCTTTCCCGCCCGGTTGCCTCACCTGAAGGTGGACGACTCCCGGGTGAGCTCGGAGCTGGAGAACGTGGAGCTGGTCCTCGCCGGGCCCGACCCGGAGGAGCTGGCCCACAGCCCCGGCGGCCGGGCGGTCCTCGAGGAGCTGACGGAGCTCCACTCGAAGCTCACTCCGGACATGGCCAAGCGGGTCCACGTGATCCGCCTGCCCATCCGCAACCGGAAGGAGAACGCCCTCCTCGTGAACGCCCTCCAGCGCCTGGCCACGGTGGTGGTCCAGAGCTCGCTCCAGCACGGCTTCGGGCTCACCGTGACCGAGGCCCTCTGGAAGGGCTCGCCGGTGCTGGCGTCCGACGTCGGGGCCATCGGCCACCAGATCCGCGCCGGCATCGACGGCACCCTGATCGACGCGCCGGAGGATCCGGAATCCATCGCCCGGGGGTTGCTGGAGGTGCTGGCCGACCGCCGGGCCATCGAGGCCCGGAGCCGCTCGGGGCGCAAACGCGTGGCCGAGAACTTCCTGGTCCTCCAGTACCTGAAGGTCCTGCTCCAGGAGTTCGAGGAGCTGATCCAGGGGGCCGGGGCGCTGCGCCCGCGCCCGGTGATCCGGGGCCAGGCGCAGGAGGACGTGGAGCCGGGCCGCCTGGAGCCCGCCCACCGGTGGGCGTGAGGCGTGACGCGGCCGAGCTCCGGGTCGGCCCGAGGGGGCGCGGGGCCGGCGTCCCGGCACCCCGGGCCGAGACGGAGGCCGGCGCTCAATCGCTGTCTGGACAGGCCCCCAGTGCCCGGAGCTGCTCTTCGGCCCGCTCGGACCAGCCGCGATTGGCCGCCGGGCTCGCCGGGCTGGGGTGGAGGATCCCGCCGATCCGGACGGAGCGGTCCGCCAGCGCCTCCCGGAGCCGGCGCTCCGCGAAGCGCCCGATCCCGACGGCGAGCCGCGGCCTCAGGACGTCGACGACGGCTCCCAGGGCCCGGTCACAGGCC
Source organism: Thermoanaerobaculia bacterium (assembly GCA_046538065.1). Taxonomy (GTDB): domain Bacteria; phylum Acidobacteriota; class Thermoanaerobaculia; order Multivoradales; family DATKCC01; genus JBKHJP01. The sequence continues at coordinate 14,054 of JBKHJP010000040.1, forward strand.
GCGAGGAGCTCCCGGCACTCCGCCTTGGGCAACCGGTCGGGAGTGAGGTTGCGGCCGCTCGACTCGAGGAAGACCAGGGGGCAGTAGTTCCAGACGAAATAGCGCCGGAAGAACCGCTCCGGCTCGCCGCAACGCTCCCGGGCGAAGCCCCACAGCCGGCTGCCGCTGACCTCGCTCCGGGTGCAGGCGAACCCCTCCACCGGCCGCTTCGGGTGCTCGGGGTGCGGGCGTTCCACCCGGCCGTCGATGCCCAGCCAGTCCCGCACGGAGGAGACCTCGCCGAAGGGCACCCCGGTCTGGGCCATCCCCCACGGTCCGGGGTTCATGCCTACGAGGAGGACCTCCTTCGGCGCCGCGCCGTAGCGCCGGAGGTACTCCCCGTGGGGCTCCCAGGCGTAGCTCAGGGGGTTGTAGACGTGGCTCACCGGCGGTCCGAACCGCAGGTCCGAGACGCTGCGGGCGAGCTCGCCGGCGATCTGCACCAGGCCGTCGGGCATCGGAGGTCTCCCCCTGTCAGGCTTCGTCGTCCAGCAGGCGCCGCAACGCCCTGCGGACCTCGGCCTCGTGGTCCGGGGCCCCGGACGGCCGGTGGAAGGCGATCCCGGCGGCGCGCCGGTTGCGCCAGGCGATGCGGCCGGCGACGGACAGCAGGGGCTCCTGCCCGGGGAGGGCCAGGGCGAACCGGACCTCCCGCCCCTTCTGCCACGCTTCGGGCAGCCCCCGGAGGCAGGCGCCGCCGGGGGAGAGGTTCTCCACGCGGGCCGGCAGCCGAGCGCCGCCGTCCAGCTGCAGCTCCACGTCGGAGTCGACCCGGGTACGGAGCTCCCTGCGGCCGGAGAGCTGGACGGCCGAGGCCACGTTCTCACCGTGGCGTCGGATGACGGCGGCTCTCAGCTTGACCGCCAGGAGGGGCCGCTCCTGGAACAGGCCCAGGAGGTCCTGCCGGCGGACGTGGACCAGGACGGAGGGGACGGAGGTCACCGCGTCGGCGGTCCGGGCCGCGCCGTCCAGCAGCCCCATCTCGCCGAAGAACCCGCCGGGGCCCAGGCGGGCCAGGCGCTGCACCGCCTCGCCCTGGCGCCCCCGGACGATGGCCACGGTCCCGCTCTCGATGACGTAGAGGCCGTCGGCCGCGTCCCCCTCCCGGAACAGGGTGTGGTGGGCTCCGGCCCGGACCTCCGGGGATCGCTCCGCCAGGAGCTGGAGCTCTGGGTCCGTGAGGTCCTCGAACAGGGGCACCTCGCGGAGTGCCCGCAGCCGGGCGGAGCCTTCGGGTTCGTCCCCGTCCACCCGCGCCTCCCGCGTCTCAGACTCGGGCGCCGGCGGTCCGGCCGTAGAGGGCGTCGGTCCGGTCGGCCATGATGAAGTCGTTGGCGTGGAGCCCCCCGATGGCGTGGGTCCACCACGCCGCCGTGACCTCGCCCCACGTGAGGGTGAGCAACGGGTGGTGCCCGGCGTCCTCCGCGGCCTCGCCCACCCGGTTGGTGAACTCCAGGGCCGAGGCGAAGTCGTCGAAGGTGAACTTCCGCTCGAGCCGCTTCACCCCGTCGCGCTCCACGATCCGCCACTCCGGGACGTCCCGGTGGAGGCGTTCGATCTCCTCGGGGCCGGCCGGGGGCTCGCCCCCTTCGCACGGCACGCACTTGCGTTCGGCCAGTCGCGTCATGTCACGTCACCTCCCTCCGTGCGCCATGGTACCGCCGCTCACCCCGCCGTGCGCCGGAGCTCCTCCATGAACCCGGCCAGGGCCCGGACCGAGGCGAGCTCCACGGCATTGTAGAGCGAGGCCCGCACGCCCCCGACGGAGCGGTGACCCTTGAGCCCCACCAGGTCCTCCTGGGCCGCATCGGCCACGAACCGCTCCTCCAGCTCCCGGGTGGGCAGCCGGAAGGTCACGTTCATCCTCGAGCGGCTCCCGGGCAGGGCGTGTCCCCGGTAGAAGCCGCCGGAGTCGTCGATCGCCCGGTAGAGGAGGGCGGCCTTCTCCTGGTTGCGCTCCGCGGCGGCCGGAAGCCCCCCGCTCTCCCGCAGGTGCTGGAGCACCAGCCCCAGCACGTAGACCGCGAAGACCGGCGGCGTGTTCAGGAGGGACCGCTTGGCCGCCACGCGGGCGTAGCTCAAGGTGTCCGGAAGCCCGGCCGGGGATCGCTCCAAAAGGTCGCGCCGGACCAGGACCACGGTCACCCCGGCGGGTCCCAGGTTCTTCTGCGCTCCGGCGTAGATCAGCCCGAAGCGGTCGAGGTCCAGAGGGTGGCTCAGGATGTCGGACGACATGTCCGCCACCAGGGGAGCGGGCCCCGTCTCCGGCACCTCCCGGAACTGGGTGCCGTAGACCGTGTTGTTGCTCGTGTAGTGGACGTAGGCGGCGCCGGGGTCGAGCCGGAGGTCCTCCGGCCCGGGCACCCGGTCGTGCCCCGTCTCGGCGCTGCTGTACGCCTCGGTCACGCGGCCCCGCTTGGCGGCCTCGGCCGCGGCCATCTCCGCCCAGCGGCCGGTGATCAGGTAGTCGGCGGAGCCGCCCTCGGGCAGGAGGTTCCAGGGCACCAGGCCGAACTGGGTCCGGGCGCCTCCCCCCATGAAGAGGACCTCGTAGTCGTCGCCCAGGGCGGCGCCCCCCAGGAGTCGCCGGAGGCTCGCCTGGGCGCCCTCGTGGACCTCCTCGTAGAGGGCCCCCCGGTGGCTCGCCTCCAGGATCGACATTCCGGAGCCCCGGAAGTCCAGGAGCTCGTGCTGCACCCGCTCCAGGACAGGGAGTGGCAACGCCGCCGGTCCGGCGCCGAAGTTGTGCACGCGGTGGGTCATGGCCGGGTCTCCGGTCTGCAGGTCACGTCACGGCCACTCGGGGACGTCCGGGGCGGGTTTCCCCCGGACAGGGGCCGGGGAGTTCCGCCCCGGCGGCGGCCCCGAAGCCCGCTGGCCGGCGCTCGGGCGCTCCCGCCGTCCGAGGCACGCCGGACCGCCGGGTGCCCCCCCCACCGCGAGGCCTGGAGGCGGCTGGCGTGCCGCCTCGTATCGTCGGAGGGGTCCTCTCGGTCCGTGGCTCCGGCCGGGCGTTCGTCTTCCCGGCCTCGGAAGGCGGGCGCGGCTGCCGCCGCCGGCTCGGAATCCCCGGCCCCTGCCCACCCCCGCCCCGCGAGCACCGACGGGAACGACTTCCAGGCCACCACGGCACCCGGGCGGGGTCTTGTCGGTCGAAGAGCACGAGCTCCGGGCGGGGGCTCCGTCGAAGAGCACGAACTCCGGGCGGGGGCGTCCCTCTCCCCCCTCCTGAGGGGGTGGAGAGGGACCGAGGGAGAGGGGGGTGATCCAGTGGAGCTCTGCGTGGGTGGATAGGCCCGGGCCGCTCCGATCTCGCCACGAGCGCTGACCGGGGCGGGGGATCGAAGCTGAGCGAAGGCATGCCCGGTGACGTACCCCGCCCCCTTCCGGTATCCCACCTAAAACGGAATATCATCATCCTCCGGGCCGGCGTCGCCGGAGCCGTGGTCCGGGCCCGCGTCGTAGTCGGCGCCTCCGCCACCCCCGCGGCTCGGGCCGCCCCCGGGTCCGCCGGGGCCGCCGAGCATCTGGAAGTTGTCGGCCACGATCTCGGTCCGGTAGCGCCGCTCTCCGGTGTTGCGGTCGTCCCAGGAGCGGGTCTGGATCCGCCCTTCCACGAACACCTGCTTGCCCTTGACCAGGTACCGGCCGGCGATCTCCGCCAGCCGGCCGAAGCAGACGATGTTGTGCCACTCGGTCTGCTCCTGCTGGTTGCCGTCCCGGTCGCGCCAGCGCCTCGAGGTCGCCATCGGAAAGTTGACCACAGGCTGGCCGGACGGCAGGGAACGACTCTCGGGGTCGCGTCCCAGGTTCCCGAGAAGGAACACCTTGTTCACCATGGAGCTGTCTCCTGATTCGAGAGGTTCTCCCGGGGCGAAGCGCCCGGCGTCCCCCGGTACCGCGGGGGGGAAGCGAGCGGCCCGTTCGCTCCGGGTGGAGAGGTCGGCGACGGTATCACAGCGGGCCTGCCGCTCCGGGCCCTGGCCGGGGGCCGTCCGGCCACCCGGCGGCTGGTAGGCTCGACGGAGCGGGCCCGTCCGCCTCCGGACGGTGCCTACCCTGACAGGACGGAAAACGGTGCGTCTGGTCTTGCAGCGGGTGACGAGGGCCGAGGTTCGCGTGGACGGCCAGACCGTGGGGCGGATCGGCCCCGGTCTCCTCGTCCTGGTGGGGGTGCAAACGGAAGACGGCTCCGACCGGGCCGCCGCCGCGGCGTCGAAGCTCGCCCACCTGCGCGTCTTCGAGGACGATCGAGGCCGGATGAACGTGGACCCGGCCCGGGCCGGCGCCGAGTTCCTGGTCGTCTCCCAGTTCACCCTGGCCGGCTCCCTCGACCGGGGCCGGCGACCCTCCTTCGACGGCGCCGCTCCGCCGGAGGTGGCCGAGACCCTGGTGGACGAGCTGGTGGCCGCCCTCCGTGAGGCCGGCTTCCGCGTCGAGACCGGCCGCTTCGGCGCCCGGATGGAGGTGGATCTGGTCAACGACGGCCCCGTGACCTTCGTCC
>JBKHJP010000339.1:0-4704 GCA_046538065.1 Thermoanaerobaculia bacterium
GCCTCCAGCAGGGCGACCTTCTCCTTCGGGATCTTGTCGGCGGCGGTGCAGATCATCCGGTAGCCCTTGAGGGCCGCAGCCATGGCCAGGCCGACGCCGGTGTTGCCGGAGGTGGGCTCGACGATGGTGCCGCCGGGGCGCAGCGTGCCGGAGCGCTCGGCGGCTTCGATCATGGCGATGCCGATCCGGTCCTTCACGCTGTGGCCGGGGTTGAAGTACTCCACCTTGGCGGCGAGGGCCGCGCCCTCCGGGCTGAACCGGGCGAGTCGGACCAGGGGTGTCTCGCCCAGGGTGGCGAGGATGTTCTCGTAGATCTCCATTCCGTCTCCGTTGGAACGTGCGTGGGGCGTGTCGGCGGGCCGGGGCCGGTCCCCGGCGCCGGCGGGACTCCGGTCGGGGCTGGTAGTCTAATCGACCCCGGCCGCAGGCTTTCACGCCGAGTCCCGCCGGGTCCGCACCGGAGCCATCCCGTGAACGAAACGCCCCGCGATCCGGACGACCGGCTCGACCTGCCCCTGGGACGCGAGCCCGAGCCCCAGCCGGAGGAAGGCCCCGGAGAGGCCCCCCCCGGCGGCGGTCCCGAGCCCCCGGCGGAGCATGGGGACCGGGGCCCGTCCCGGGCCCTGTGGATCACCCTGGCCGTCCTGGGCCTGGGCGTCCTCCTCGCCCTGGCGGTGGTGGTGGGCTATCTCCTGCCCCGGCCGGGCCCGCCGGTCCTCCGCTCCGGCACACCCATGGTGGACTTCGGCGCGGTCCGCGTGGGGGAGACGGGCCCCGCCCGGGAGGTGGTCCTGGAGAGCGCCGGGGAGCGGCCGGCCGTCCTCGGTGAGGCGGTCGTGGCGGGGGACGCGCCGGACGCCTTCGAGATCACCGACGACGGCTGCAGCGGCAAGAGCCTGATCCCCGGCACGAACTGCACGGTGCTCGTCCGCTTCGCCCCCGGGGACGCGGCCCCCGTCCGGGCCGCCCTGGAAATCCCGGCGGAGGAGCCGGCGGCGCCCGCCAGCGTCCCGCTCCTGGGCGAAGGGACCGCCCCGGACCCCGTCGTGGACCGCACGCGGGTGGAGTTCGGGTCCGTTCCGGTGGGCGGCCTGGGCGAGCCGGAGGTCGTGACGCTGGGCAACCGGGGCTCGGCGCCGTTCACCGTCGAGGGGATGGCCGTCCAGGGGGAGGCCGCGTCCGACTTCGCCCTGGGCCAGGACCGCTGCACCGGCGAGACCCTCCAGGGAGGCGAGCAGTGCACGGTCCAGGTCGCCTTCGCGCCGTCCGCCGAGGGGGAGCGGCAGGGCACCCTGGAGTTCCGGCCGGAGCGATCCCTGGAGGGCGAGGCGATGCCGTCGGTGCTGCTGGCCGGCGCCGCCGTCGCCGCGGAAGAACGAGCGCCGGAGGCGCCCGTGGAGGAGGCCCCGCCGCAGGAGCCTCCGGAGCTCACGGTGGACCCGCCGTCGCTCGCCTTCGGTGAGGCTCCCCTGGGGGAAGCGACCGAGGCCACGACGGTGACCGTCCGAAACCGCGGCGGCAGCCCGGCCCGGATCGCCTCCGTGGAGCTGGCGGGTGCGGATACGGGCTCCTTCAGGATCCGGGAGGACCGCTGCGCCGGGGGGGAGCTGGAGCCCGGGGAGCGGTGCACCGTGTCGGTGGAGCTCCGGCCCCGCCAGGAGGGGGTCCTGGAGGCGCGCCTGGCCCTCGCCTCCCCGGATCTGCCGGGGGACCGGGAGGGACCGGCGGTGTCCCTCTCCGGCGCCGGAGCCGCCGCCCGGTTGAGCGTCGAGCCCCGGTCCCTGGCCTTCGGCGAGGTGCGCGTGACCGCGTCGGAGGAGGCCGATCTGGAGCTCGCCAACGCCGGACGGGCGCCCCTGGAGATCCGGGACCTGTCGATCTCGGGGACCGCGGCCCGGGAGCTCTCCGTGGCGGGGACGGACTGCGACGCCACCGTGCCCCTGGGACCCGGCGACTCGTGCCGCGTCACGGTGCGCTTCGCTCCGGCCATCGAAGGGGAGCGCCGGGCCACCCTCCACGTACGCCACGCCGGGGTGGGCGGCCCCGGCGCGGTGGAGCTCCGCGGGACCGCCCTGCCGCCGCCGGCACCCCGGATCGAGGTCTCGCCCCCGGAGGTGCGCTTCGGTGGCCTCCCCGTGGGCCGGCGGAGCGAGATCACCACCGTCACCGTGGCCAACCGCGGCACGGCGCGCCTCGTCCTGGACGAGATGACGGTCGCCGGCGCCGAGGCCGAGGACTTCCGGATCGTGGCGGGCTCCTGTGCGGGGGCTCCGTACCTGGTCCCCGGGAGCGACTGCACCGTGGGGGTCCGGTTCGTCCCCGGCGGCACCGGGGAGCGGAGCGCCCGCCTGGTGATCCCGCACAATGCACAGGACGGGGCGGCGACGGTGGAGCTCTCGGGCACGGGACAGAGCTCCTCCGAGCGCTGAGCCGCACCAGCCCACCCTCTCGCCCGGACGGCCCCCGTGCCTGGGGGTGGGGCGCCGCCCGGCACGCGGCGCTACCATCTTGCCGACGGCCCGCCGGCGCGCTCGCCCCCGCCGGGGACCGCGCCCCGGGGAACCCCTTGGAGGCCTGCCATGCACCTGATCCGCTCTTCGATGCTCTTCGCGACGCTCCTCGCCGGGATGGGCGCCGGTACCCTCGGTGCCCTGGAGGGTCCCGGCCCCGGTCCCGGGCCGGACCTCGATCCGGGACCCGCCCCGGTCTCCGATGGGGCCGTCGAGCCCGCCGGAGCGCCCCCCGACGGGACGCCGCAAGCGCTCGCCGCGGCCCTGGAGCCGGACGGCCTCCGGGTGGCGCCCGCCGGAGAGCCACCGTGGGAGCTCTGGCTCACCCCCGGAGCCCCCACCGGAGCGGCGGAGCCCTCCGGCGGCCTGGGCCGGGCCTTCCCGGACCTGCCGGAGGGCGCCTTCCTGGGTCTCCTCCACCTGCCGGAGGCGTGGACCGAGTACTCCGGCCGCCGGGTCGCGCCGGGGCTCTACACGTTGCGCTACCTCTTGCGGCCGGAGGACGGCAATCACATGGGGGTCTCGGTCTACCGCGACTTCCTGCTGCTGGTCCCGGCGGCGGACGACCCGGGACCGGACGTCTCTCCCGGAGCGGACGAGCTGATCGAGCTCTCCCGGGGCGCCACGGGGACCCGCCACCCGGCCGTCCTCGCCCTCTTCCCCCTCTACGACGAGCCGGCTCCGCCGGCCGTGGTGGCGAACGACCTCGGCCAGCCGACGCTTGCGGTGGAGCTGGACGGGACGCTGCTGGGACTGGTGGTGGCCGGCACGGGGGAGAAATGAAGGGCGGCCCTGGGGCGAAGGCCGGCGCCCTCGCAGGCGTCGTACTGATGCTGGCAGCCGCCCGGCCGGCCGGCGCGGCGGAGCCTCCGGCCGGCGGGCAGCCCGACCTGCTGACCCTGGAGCGCGCCGTGGCGCTGGCCCTGGCGGAGAACCCCGGTTTGGCCGCCGAGCGCGCCGCCACGCGGGTCGCCACGGGTGCCGTCCGGGAACGCCGGGCCGCCCGCTGGCCCGTGGTGGAGGTGGGCGTGGACGGCAGCCGGACCACCAACCCGGTGGCGGTGTTCGGCCAGCTCCTCTCCCAGGAGCGCTTCCGGGAGGAGAACTTCTCCGTCGGCTTCCTGAACGAGCCGGACCCCCTGACCGACCTCGCGACCCGCATCACCGTGGCGCAGCCGATCTGGTCCTTCGGCCGGATCACCGCCGGAGTGGAAGGGGCGGAGCGCCGGGCCGGGGCCGCGGAGGCCGGCCTGGAGAGGGCCCGGCAGGAGCTGGTCTTCCGGGTGGTGGAGCGCTACACCGGGGCGGTGGCGTCCCGCCGGGCGGTGGAGGTGCGCCGGGCGGCCCTGGAGGCGGCCCGGGAGAGCGTCCGCCTGACCCGGGACCTCTTCGAGACGGGGCTGGTGGTGGAGTCCGACCTGCTCCAGGCCCGGGTGCTGGAGAGCGAGGCCCGCTCTGCCCTGGCCCGGGCGGAGTCGGACGCGGCGGTGGCCCGGGCGGCCCTGAACCTGGAGCTCGGGCTGCCCCTCGACGCCCCGGCGCGGCTGCCGGAGGACCTGGGGCCGCCGCCGGCGCCGGCCGACCTTCCCCTGCCGGCTTTGGTGGAGGAGGCCGAGGGGCTGCGGCCGGACCTCCAGGCGGCCCGCGAGCAGGTCGCAGCCGCCCGGATCGCCCTCCGGGGGGCCCGGGCGGAGCGGCTGCCGGAGCTCGGGTGGAGCGGCGCCGTGGAAGCCCACGCCCAGGACCCCACCGACGACCCCGGGAGCAACTGGACCGTGGGCCTGGGCCTGCGCTGGACCGGCTTCGACGGCTTCGCCACCGAGTCCCGGATCGACCAGGCCCGGGCGCGCCTGGAGGAGGCGGAGCACCGGGCGGAGCTCGCCCGCCGGGGCGTCGCCCTGGAGGTGGAGGCCGCCCACCGGGAGCTGGAAACCGTGGAGCTCCGCTGGGCCGAGGCCCGGGACGCCGTGGCCCTGGCGGAGCGGAGCGCCGAGATCATCCGCGACCGCTACCGGGAGGGCCTGACCACGGTGGTCGAGCTGCTGGACGCCGAGACCCTGGTGAGCGGCGCCCGGACCCGGGAGCTCCAGGCCCGCCGGGAGCTGGCGGTGGCCCGGGCAGCCCTGGACCTGGCGGTGGGGCGGCGGTGGAGCGGCCCTCCGGCGGCCGCCCATCCAGCCGGCCTCCCCGAGCC
>JBKHJP010000340.1:0-4689 GCA_046538065.1 Thermoanaerobaculia bacterium
GCCTTCGTCGACCTGGGGGGCAAGTCCGACGGGGTCGTCTCCCTGGCGGAGCTGACCGACGAGGAGGGCGAGCTCACCGCCGCCGTGGACGACACGGTGGAGGGGATCGTCACCGGGCGGGACGAGGCGAGCGGTGGGCTGATCCTCCGGGTGCGCCCGGACGCCGCGGCCGGTGGCGGCGCCGGTACCGAGCTGGCCCTGGACGAGCTCGCCCGGGCCCACGAGCACGGCACGCCCGTGGAGGGCTCGGTCACCGAAGCCATCAAGGGCGGCGTGGAGGTCCAGGTCCTGGGCGTCCGGGCCTTCTGCCCCGTCTCTCAGATCGAGATCGGCTACGTCGAGGAGCCGGAGGTCTACGTGGGCCGGCGGCTGTCCTTCCGGGTCACCAAGTTCCAGCGCTCCGGCCGCGGACGCCGGCCGGACGTGGTCCTGTCCCGGCGCGCCCTCCTGGAGGAGGAGGCCGCGGAGCGGCGCCGGGAGACCCTCGCTCGCCTGGAGGAGGGGGCGGTGGTCCGGGGCACGGTGACCAGCGTCACCGGGTACGGCGCCTTCGTCGACCTGGGCGGGCTGGAGGGTCTCCTCCACGTGAGCGAGATGTCCCACGACCGGGTGGAGGACCCGGCGGAGGTCGTCTCCCCCGGCGACTCCGTGGAGGTGAAAATCCTGAAGATGGACGAGGAGCCGGGCAAGGGACTCCGGATCTCGCTGTCGCGCCGGGCCCTGGAGCAGGACCCCTGGGAGGAGGCCGCCGCCCGCTTCCCGGAGGGGTCCACCGTGCCGGGGCGCGTGATGCGCCTGGAGCCCTACGGCGCCTTCGTCCGCCTGGCGCCGGGGCTGGAGGGGATGGCCCACGTCTCCGAGCTCGACCCGGGCCGCCGGGTCAACCACCCCCGGGAGGTGGTGGAGCTGGGCCAGGACGTGACGGTGCGGGTCCTCTCGGTGGACACCGAGCGCCGGCGCATCGCCCTCTCCATGGCGACCGACGGGGAGCCCACCGGAGCCGAGGCCCGCCGCGAGGCCGCCGCCACCGGCTCGCACGTGGCGTCCTCCGGCTTCGGCTCCCTGGCCGAAGCCCTCGAGAAGGCCCGGAAGAAGGAGTGACCCTTCCGGACCCGCCCGAGCAGTGACACGCGCCGGGGAACGCCTGGTGGGGGAGGTGGGCCCGGGGAGGAGACAAGCTCCTCCCCTACACGCATCCCAGTGGGGTGAGCCGTGACAGCGTGGAGGGGCGGAGCTCGCCTCCGCCCGCGGGGTGGCCCGGCCAACACATTACTTCCAGCGCACGCGGCCGGCGGCGATGGCCTCCAGGGCCGCCGGGTGGACGGCGCCGTTCGAGGCCACCAGGCCCCGGCCGCGGAGGGAGGCTCCGGAGCCGTCGTAGCGGATCGCCTCGCCGTCCACGTTGGTCACCCGGCCGCCGGCCTCGCTCACCAGGACGTGGCCCGCCGCCACGTCCCAGTCCCGGAGCGTCAGGTAATCCCCCAGGTAGAGGTCCGCCTCGCCCCGGGCCACCTGGGCCAGCTTGATCCCCGCCGAGTAGGTCTGGACCGCCCGCTCAGCCCCCAGGGCCTCCACGAGCTCCCGCTCGCCCTCCGCCCCCTGGGAGCGGCTCATGGCGAGGACGCGGGGCGCTCCCTCGGTGGCGGAGACGCCGCATGGGCGAGGGTCGGCCCCGGAGGGCTCGCGGACGGAGCAGCCCGCCCCGGCCACGGCGTAGGTCACCCGGTCGGCCGCCGGCTCGTGGACCGCTCCCACCACCGGCTCGCCACCTTCGACCAGAGCCACCATCACGGAGAACTCCCCGTTCTTGCGGGCGAAGCCCCGGGTGCCGTCGATGGGGTCGACGACCCAGAAGCGCTCGGCGCCGCCGGCCTGGGTGGCGAAGCGCTCGCTCGCCTCCTCGGCGCACAGCCCGTCGTCCGGGAACGCCCGGTGGATCGCCTCCAGGATCAGCTCCTGCGACGCCCGGTCCGCCTCGGTGGAGATGTCCGCCGGTGCGTCCTCGATCCGCTCGAAGGAGGCGTAGCGCCGGAGGATCTCCTCCCCCGCCCGGCGGACGGCGTCCAGGGTCAGCTCCAGCTCGCGGCGATGGCGCTCCATCAGGCCCCTCCTCTCGTGGGTGGCACCGGCACGGCGGCGGGAGTCTACCGCGGAGCCTCCCGGCGGGGGACTCGACTCCGAGGCGTTCCCCCGCCCAGGTTCCTCGACTCCGCTTCGCTCCGCTCGGAACGACAAGAGTAATGGAGCCGGCCCCGGCGAACCCCCGGTGCGCTGCCTCCCCTGCCCGGGCAAAACCCCCGGTGCGCTGCCTCCCCTGCCCGGGCGGAACCCCCGGTGCACTCGCTCGAAGTGGAGCGCAGAGGTCGGCCGTTTCATGCGACCGGAAGTGGTACCACCGGCCAGAGACCAGGAGCGGAGCTCCCGGCCGGTGAACCTAGACATCTACAAGACCCGCCTTCGGGGCATGTGTGTCAAGTGTCCGCGGCAAAGCCCCGAGCGTGGGAGGGGGCGGGCAGGGGCCGGGGCTTCCGCGCAGGCGGCGGCAGCCGCGCCCGCCGGCCGAGGCCGGGACGACGAACCCGAGGCCGGAGCCACGGGCGGCGCGGGTCCGTGGACGGTGGGCGGCGGCACGCCCGCCGCCTCCAGGCCTCGCGGTGACCAGAGCACCAGCGGTGCGGCGGGTTCCGGACGGCAGGAGTGCACCGCAACCGACCAGCGGGCTTCGGGGCCGCCGCCGGAGCGGAACCCCCCGGCCCCTGCCCGGGGGGATTCCGACGAGGAGCCGGATAACATCCCGTCGAGCACCTATGGACCCCGACGGCTACGCCCTCGCCACCTGGCTCTTCCTGCGCGCCCTCGGCGTCGTCTACCTGGTGGCCTTCGCCTCCCTGGCGGTCCAGGTCCGGGGCCTCTTGGGCAGCCGGGGGGTTCTTCCGGCGGGCCGGCTCCTGGCGAGCGTCCGGGAACGCGAGGGGCGCCGTGCGTACCTGGCGCTGCCCAGCCTGCTCTGGCTCCGCTCGGACGACCGGGCCCTGCTCGCAGTCTGCGGCGCCGGCGTGGCCCTCTCCCTCCTTCTCACCTGCGGCATCGCCCAGGTCCCGGCGCTGGTCGGGCTCTACGTGCTCTACCTGTCGCTCCTCTCCGCCGCGGGACCCTTCCTGGGGTACCAGTGGGACGCGCTGCTTTTGGAGACAGGGTTCCTGGCGATCTTCGCCGCGCCTCTGGACCCGCTCCTGGGTCCGGCCCTGAGCCCGGGCGGGGCGGAGGCCCACCCGCTGGTCCGCTGGCTCCTCTACTGGCTGCTGTTCCGGGTGATGTTCTCCTCCGGGCTGGTGAAGCTCCGGAGCGGCGATCCCACCTGGCGGAGCCTCACCGCCCTGGACCACCACTACCAGACCCAGCCCCTGCCGCACCGCGGGAGCTGGTGGGCCCACCAGCTCCCCCGCCCCCTCCAGCGACTCTCCACCGCCGGGATGTTCGCCCTGGAGCTGGTCGTCCCGTTCCTGGTCTTCGCCCCGCCGCCGTGGCGCTGGATCGCCGCCGGAGGGACCGCCTTGTTGATGCTCCTCGTCGTGCTCACGGGGAACTACGGCTTCTTCAACCTGTTGACGGTGGCGCTCTGCATCCCCCTGCTGGACGACCGGGTGTGGGCGGCGCTCCTCGGCCCCTGGGCGGCCGCGGGGCCGGGAGGGGTCGTCGGCGCCGGGGCCGCGGCGGCCACCACCGGCTGGCCACTGTGGGTGCTGGTGCCGGTGGCGGCCGTGGTGGGACTCCTGTCCCTGGCGAGGTTCGGCCCCCTGGCGGGGCTGGGGCGGCCCCCCGGCCTCCGCCCCCTCGCCCGGGCCCTCGATGGGTTCCGCATCGTCAACGGCTACGGCCTGTTCGCCGTCATGACCACCGAGCGGCCGGAGCTGACGGTGGAGGGGAGCCCCGACGGCCGGGAGTGGCGCCCCTACCGGTTCCGCTGGAAGGCGGGGCCGCCGGAGAAGCCGCCCCGCTGGGCCATGCCCCACCAGCCGCGCCTGGACTGGCAGATGTGGTTCGAGGCCCTTCGCGCCGGCAGGCCGAGCGGGTGGTTCACGCTGTTCCTCCAGGGCCTCCTGGAGGGCCGGCGGGAGGTCCTGGGCCTCCTGGCGGAGGACCCCTTCGACGGCGAGCCGCCCCGCTCCGTGCGGGCGGTGGTGGAGGACTACCGCTTCACCGACGTCGAGACCCGGCGCCGGACCGGCCGCTGGTGGACCGCCCGCCCCCTGGGCCTCCACCACCCGCCGGTGGGGCTGTAGGCCCCGCCCGAGCTCCGAGCAACACAAGCGAGGCTCCGCCTCAGACCATGAGGGTAGGTCGGTGGAGGTGACTCCGTTCGGCGCTGGCCCCCCGCCCCGGTTGCCGGTGGGGGCAAGCCCGAACCGGCCCGAGCCTATCCACCCAAGCAGAGCTCCTCTGGATCGCCCCCTCTCCCTCGATCCCTCTCCACCCTCCGGGGGAGAGGGACGCCCCCGCCCGACCCGCGTACTGACAAACTTGACTCATCTTTTCCAGATCCGGTGAGCCTAGTGGCCTAGGCTCCGCCTCGGTGTACCGGCCCTCCTCCCGCCAGGCGCGCACCGCGCGACGCGGCCTCTTGCCCGCCTTGCCTTCGCAATGTATAGTCTTCAACGAATAGACAGCACGGCAGGCCGCGCCGCGCGG
>JBKHJP010000341.1:0-4684 GCA_046538065.1 Thermoanaerobaculia bacterium
TGTTCCACCGTAGGATGCACGGCATGACGAGTGCCGTCCTCCCGCCTCCGGTCCGCCCCGGCGATCGCGTCGGCGTGGCCGCCCTGTCCGGGCCCGTCGACCCGGCGAAGCTGGACCGGGGCCTGGCGACCCTGGAGCGCCTGGGCTTCGAGGCGGTGCCCGCGGCGAACCTCGCCTCCCGCCACGGCCTCTTCGCCGGCTCCGACGACGAGCGCCTGGAAGCCTTCCACGCCCTCGCCGCAGATCCCTCCGTCCGGGCCGTCGTCTTCGCCCGGGGCGGGTACGGCGCTCTCCGGGTCCTCCCCCGGATCGACTGGCACCTCCTGGCCCGGCACCCCCGGGCGTACGTGGGGTACTCCGACCTGACGCCGTTCCTGCTGGCGGTCGTCCAGCGGCTCGGCCGGATCGCCTTCCACGGCCCCATGGTCGCCACCGAGCTCGCCCGTGGGCTCGACGAGCGGGAGGAGCGGTCCTTCCTCTGCGCCCTGTCGGGGGATCTCGAAGGGGCCCGGTATCCGGTGGCGGGGTGGCTGCGCCGGGGGCCGGCGGAGGGCGTCCTCCTCGGCGGCTGCCTGAGCCTCCTCACCGCCGTCCAGGGCACCCCCTGGGCACCGGATCCGACCCACGCCATCCTCTTCTGGGAAGACGTGGACGAGCCCCTCTACCGCCTGGACCGGATGTTGACCCACCTGGGACTCTCGGATACGCTGCCCTCGATCCGGGGCATGGTGATCGGCGACTGCCGCCCCACGGACGCTCCCGGGCCCGACGAGCCCGCCGGAGTGGCGCGCCTGGCCGAGGCCCTGGGGTCGTGGGCCTGGCCCGTCGCCCACGGTCTGGAGGCCGGGCACTGCGCACCCAACCTCACCCTGCCCCTGGGGGCTCCGGTCCGGCTCGATCCGGCCGCCGGCGCCCTGGTCGTGAAGCCTCTGCACACAGAGCGATGAGCCACGCCACCTCGATCCCGGCGGAGCCGGCCCACGAGCCGGCCCGCACACACCTGGCACCTTTCCGGTCATGAGCAGCGACGAGAACACCGTGTTCAAGCCCGGCGGCCAGCGCCCGGCTCCGCGCTACAAGAGCATGGAGGTGCGGGAGGGCGACTGGGTCTTCGAGGAGGAGAGCCTGGGCACGGAGATGTACATCGTCCAGGACGGGAAGGTGGAGATCCTCAAGCGGGTGGGCGACGAGAACCGCCAGCTCACCGTCCTGGAGAAGGGGGACTTCTTCGGCGAGATGGCATTGCTGGAGGATCTCCCCAGGGCCGCCGGCGCCCGGGCCCTGACCGACGTCAAGGTGCTGGAGATCAACGGCGCCACGTTCAACCAGATGCTCCGGGACAACCCGGAGATCGCAGTGCGCATGATGCGCAAGCTGTCGCGCCGGCTGCGGGAGACGGACGCCCTGCTCCGGGAGCTCGGGGCCGAGCGCATCCCCCAGGGCCCGCCGGCGCCTCCGGACGCCGAGGCAAAGGCCCGCGCCGCCGGCACCGCCCCGGAGCACCTGGTCCACGGCAAGTCCGGCATGGAGTTCCCCCTGGCCGGGGGCACCGAGACCACCATCGGCCGCCGGGACCCGGTGACCGGCATCTATCCGGACGTCGACCTGTCGCCGGTGGACGGTCAGCGGTCCATCAGCCGGCGCCACGCCAAGATCTTCCGCCGGGGCGAGAAGTACTTCGTGGCCGAGGAGATCGGCACCATGAACGGGACGTACCTCAACGGCGAGCGGTTGGAGACGGGAGTGCCGGCGGAGCTCTCTCCCGGGGACGGGCTCCGCTTCGGCGTGGTGGAGCTCGAGTTCCGGGGGGCGTGAGCGGTCCGCGAACCCGGCTGCGTCCCGGCGATCCGGTGGGCTCCCTGCCGGGGGTCGGGCCGGTGCGGGCCGGGCACCTGGCCGCCGCCGGGATCGAAACCGTGGGCGACTTGCTGGCGCACCTGCCGCACCGCTACGAGGACCGTCGTGAGGTGGGGACCGTGGCCCGGGTCCTGGAGGCCTGGCGCCGCGATCCCCGGCCCCGGCGCGCCACGCTCCGGGGCCGGCTGGAGCGGGTCCGGAGAATCCGCCTCCGCCGGCGGAGGCTCTCCCTGGTCCGGGCTCGGTTCGAGGACGGGACCGGCGCCCTCCCGGTGATCTGGTTCAACCGTCCGTACCTTCCGTCCCGGGTGGCCGCCGGCGCCGAGTACCTGCTCCACGGAGAGCTCCGCCCCGCCGGAGGCGGCGGCACGGAACCGCCGGAGCTCGTCAACCCGAGCTGCGAGCCGGCGGAGGAGTCCCTCCACGCGGGCCGGATCGTGCCGGTCTACCCCGCGGCGGGGGAGCTCGGGCCGGCGGCCATGCGGCGCCTGCTGGCCGCCGCCTTCGACCGGCTGGACCCGGAATCGATCCGGGACGCCCTGCCGCCGGAGCTCCGGGCGCGGCACGGCCTGCCCGCGGTGGGGCCGGCCCTCCGGGAGATCCACCGTCCGGGGCGGGACGCGGACGTGGCGGCCCTCGAGGAGCGCCGTGCCCCGGCTCACCGGCGCCTGGTCTACGGCGAGCTGCTGGAGCTCCAGCTCGCCCTGGCCGGACTCCGCCGGGACCGGGCCCGCGAGCCTCGCCGGCAGCGCTACGGGGCGCCGGACCGCCTGGCGGCCCTCGCCCGGAAGGTGCTGCCCTTCCGGCCCACCGGGGACCAGCTCCGTGCGCTGGAGGAGATCGGCCGGGACCTGGCCGCCCCTTGGCCCATGCTGCGCCTCCTCCAGGGGGACGTGGGGAGCGGCAAGACGGCGGTGGCGGCCATGGCTCTCCTTCACGCCGTGGAGAGCGGCCTGCAGGCGGTCCTCATGGCGCCCACCGAGCTGCTGGCGGAACAGCACCACCGAAGCCTCCGCGGGCTGCTGGGCGGGCGCTGCCGGCTGGGGCTGGTGACCGCCTCCGCCCCGGACGCCCCGGAGGTCCGGGCGGCCCTGGCCCGGGGGAAGATCGACCTGGCGGTGGGGACCCACGCCCTGATCCAGGACGGGGTGGAGGTCCCCCGCCTGGGCCTGGCGGTGATCGACGAGCAGCACCGCTTCGGGGTGGTCCAGCGCAGGAGCCTGCAGGCCAAGGGGCGGGGCGCCGACGTCCTGGTCATGACCGCCACGCCCATCCCCCGGTCCCTGGCCCTCACCCAGTACGGGGAGCTGGACCTCTCGGTGATCGCCGAGATGCCTCCCGGCCGCAAGCCGGTGGCGACGGAGGTGGTGCCGATCCGGGAGCGCCGGGAGGTCTACCGGCGCCTCACCCGGGCCCTCGATCGCGGAGAGCGGGGCTACGTGGTCTTCTCCCGGATCGAGGACGCCGGCGACAGGGTGCCCTCGCTTGAGGCCTGCGGCCCCACCGTGCGAGAGTGGCTCGGCTCCGGACGCACCGCCGTTCTCCACGGCGGCACCGACCCCGGGGAGCGGGACCGGACCGTGGCCGCCTTCGCCGCCGGGGAGGTGTCCGCGCTCCTGGCGACCACCGTGGTGGAGGTTGGGGTCGACGTCCCGGAAGCCACCTGGATGGTGATCGAAGGGGCGGAGCGCTTCGGTTTGGCCCAGCTTCACCAGCTCCGCGGACGGGTGGGGCGTGGACGGGCGGCCTCACGGTGCGTGGCCGTCGCCGGGGAGTCGACCGAGACGGGCCGCCGGCGCCTGGACGTCTTCGCCGGCTGCACCGACGGCTTCCGGATTGCGGAGGAAGACCTCCGGATCCGGGGCTTCGGGGAGCTCCTGGGCACCCGGCAGGCCGGGGTCCTCGGGTTCCGGGTGGCGGACCCGGTGGCGGACCGGGAGTGGCTGGAGCGGGCCCGGCGGGACGCGGAGGAGCTCCTGGACCGCCTGAACGAGCCCGGCCTGGCGGCCCTCCGG
Source organism: Thermoanaerobaculia bacterium (assembly GCA_046538065.1). Taxonomy (GTDB): domain Bacteria; phylum Acidobacteriota; class Thermoanaerobaculia; order Multivoradales; family DATKCC01; genus JBKHJP01. The sequence goes on from JBKHJP010000341.1 coordinate 3,873, forward strand.
CGCCGCGTCGAACGCCGTCTGGCCCGCCGGCGGCAGGTGCTCGAAGGCCGGGGACAGGGTGACCGCGCCGCCGGCAAGGACCGAAGGGGCTCGCGGCCTTCGGCACCCCCGGCCTAGAACCGACGCGACGGAGAGGGGACCACCGGCATGTTCGGATTCGGACGGACGATGGTGATCGTGGGCTGCCTGGCGGCGCTGGGCCTCCTGGCGACCGGTTTGCAGGGCTACCAGGGCGCTGCGGAGGGGGACGCCCTCCGGACCCATGTCCTCCTGGGAATGGGGGCGGTCCTCCTCTTCGTCCTGGCCCACGCGTGGGTGCTCTTCTACCTGCTCGGCGCCACCCGGGTCCTGGAGGAGGCCTCCCGGGAGGCCGGGCGAGACGACCTCCCGGCGCCCCCTCCTTTCCCGGACTTCCGGAGCCGCGTCCTGCCCCCCCTCCTTGCGGCGGTGGCCGTGGCCTTCACCGCCTTCGCCACCGGCCCCGGCGTCTACGCCCGCTGGGCACCCCTGGGCCTCCACGCGACCCTCCTCTGGGTGGCCCTCGCCCTCCAGCTCTGGGCCGCCCGGGCCGAATGGCAGGCCCTCACCGCCGCCGGACGAACGGCCCGCAGTCGCCGGGGGTGAGTCTTGAGCTGGAATCCAGGCTCATCGGCCCCAAAATCCCGGCAAGAAGAGCTCTCAACTCGCTGCCGTCCGGAGGCTCGGGATCCGCCCCCCGACTGGGGTAGACGTCGAGGCACCGCGCTTGTGCAGGTGGCGCCGCTCGGAAAGCACGGGCGGTGAGTCGCGCGCGGGGGGGGGGGGGGGGGGGG
>JBKHJP010000041.1:0-18464 GCA_046538065.1 Thermoanaerobaculia bacterium
ATCAGCGCACCTCGAAGGGCCGGTACTCCGGGAGCTCTCCCAGGAGGTGGCGCCCCAGGAGGCGGGCCTCCAGCTCGAAGAGCCGGCGGTAGGTGAGCCGGTAGGAGAAGAGCGGGTGGCGCACCTTCTGGCCCAGGCGGCGCTCGTAGGCGGCGATCAAGCGCTTGCGCGCCGGCGGGCGCAGCAGGACGGCGCCCTCGCGCTCGAAGACGTCGTCCGGGCCGATCTCGCCGTTGTTGACCGCCGCGACGGCGGCGCTGTCCGCCACCACGGGGCGGAAGGGCTCCATCAGGTCCAGGGCCAGGGCCGGCTTGCCGTACTTGGGCCGGTGATAGAAGCCCATGAGGGGGTCGAGGCCGACGGTCGTCAGTGTGACGACCCAGTCCTTCGTGAGCAGGCTGTAGGCGAAGGAGAGGAGGGCGTTGACAGGGTCCCGCGGCGGCCGGCGGGTGCGCTGCTCGAAGTCGAAGGGCGGGAGCCGGCCGCCCGGGCCCTTGAGCAGGGTGGCGAAGGCGCCGTAGTAGGTGCGGGCGGCGTTGCCCTCCAGGCCCAGGAGCTCCTCCGGGTCGCCGGCCTCGGCGGCCCGGCGAGCATAGCTCGCGAGGAGCTCCAGGTCGCTCCGGGAGGGCTTGCCGTTGCGCCGCAGGAGGACCCGGGAGTTGCGCACCTTGGCCGCGACGACCGCTCGCCCCACGGCCAGGGAGCGCTCGGCGTCCCGGGCGGCGGCAAACTGCTCGCTCCGCAGCTCCACGTTCTTGTGGTCCAGACCCCGGGGCACGCCGTAGAGCCAGCCGGTGCCACTCTGGTGGACGACGGGGATCTGCCGGCGCAGGCACTCGTGGAGGGCCGGGGTGGAGCACCGGGCTCCCCCCATGAGGACCACGTGGGAGGTCTCCACCAGGCGGGCGGTGACCTTCTCACCGTCCGGTGGCTCGACCAAGAGGCGCTCGCCCCGGAGTCGCAGGCGGGCGCCGGGCTCCTGGACGACGAGGGGGTAGGCCGCCGGGTCGCCCACGGCGAGGGGGCGCGGCCGGGCGCCGCCGCTCCGGAGGAAGCGGACCTCCTCCGGCAGGCAGATGGAGACGAGGGAGCACCGGGGGCACTTCGGGCTGTCCTCCAGGGGCGGCGGGATCTCGCCCCGGGCGAGAACGTCGCGCATCTGGCCCAGGAGCTCCTCGGTCCGCTCCACGAGGGCCTTGGTGAAGCGCACCCGGACCCGCTCCTTCGAGGCGGCGAAGTAGAGCAGGCCCTCGTGGCAGGTGTAGCCGTGCTCGCGCAGGAGCAGGCCCTGGACGCAGAGCTGGACCTTTTCCGGCTCCCACGCGCCGCCGGCCACTTGCGGGCGCTTGCCGCGCTTGTAGTCCACCGGCCGGGCGCGGCGTCCGTCGCCGCGCTCGATCAGGTCGCACACGGCGGTTACTCCCAGCCGGGCGCTGGTGAGCTGGACCGAGCGGTCGTGGAGGACGGCCCGCTCACCGCTCTGCCGGTCCACCCGGCGGTGAACGTGCTTGCCCTCCAGGGTCTCCACGTTGTCCGCCCACTCCTGCTGGACCCACATCATGTAGGCCAGGCGCGGGCAGTAGGCGAACTCGTTCAGCATGCGGGCGGGGATGACGGGGGGGACGGGGGGAATCGGCATGGTGGGGACTCCTGGGGAAGGGCGGGACGAGTAAGAACACTCCTTTCAAGACCGCAAACACCACCCGGCGGGGATGGTTGAGCTGAGCCCGCCGGGGGCGATAGCCGCTGGATGTCGACGGCCCGCGATACGGTCGGCGCGGGCCCCTCGGCCCGGCACCCGACCCAGGGTAGGGGGAGGAGCTGTCAGGGGCTGTCAGTGGGATTCGGCGGAGCGGGCGTGCTCACGGGTCGGAACAGGCCCAGGCCGAAGTGGCAACCGAAGCCGAGAGCGAGGGGACCGTCTACGGGCTCTTCGAATCGGAGCCGCCAGAAGCTGCCCCGGGTGTCGGGCTGAGTCAGACCCCGCTTCGAGCGGAACCGGTGGAAGTGCACCGGACGGCGCTCGCGTCCGCCGACCAGGACGAGCTCTTCGGACTTGACCTCCAGGAGCGGCGGCAGGTCCCGCAACCGGCACTCCTTCCGGATCTGGTCGGCCTCCCTGAACCGGTTCTTCTGGAACCACGGATGGAGGTAGGGCGTGACGGAGATCCACTCCGAGCTCCCGGCGAGGAGGGGCGTGGCCCGTGCCACGGCCTCGCGCGTGTCGAGGGTCTCCAGGACCAGTTGCCACTCCCCGTCGCTCCCCATCCAGAGCCGCTCGAGCGCGGCGAGGGCCTCCTCTGCCGCCGGTTCGAACCCCTGATCCGCGTGGACGATGACGTGATCGATCAGGCCGTCCCCCGGCCTGCTCGCATCGAGCCCACCGAAGTCCTCCGAGAGGTAGAAGGCATGCCCGTGGTCGTTGTCCCCCGCCGGGCGGCGCCCGGTGAAGACGGGCGGCGCCGGCTCCCCGTCCTGCGTGCGACTCGCCTGGTTCAGCAGAGCCTTGCGAAGACACTCCCCGATCTTGACCGCGTCCTCCAGCCGGGGCAGAGGGCGCCCGTAGACGGCGAAGCGGGCGGTGGTAGGGAGCTGTTCTGGGTCCGGCACCAGCGCCGCGACGACCTCCGCCCGGGGCTGGAGGGCACGCTCCGGCCGGAGATAGCCCTGGACGCGGGCCGCCGGGGGACGGCTCCAGCCGGCCCGCTGGAGGTCTGCGGTCTCGATCTCCAGGGCCTGGAGCCAGTCCCGCGGGAGGGTCCCTTCGATCTTGCGCCGCTCCGCGGGCTTGAGGTCGCGCGCGCCCAACCCCTCCAGGAGGTGCTTGCGGAAGGTTTCATAGTCGCCCGGAGATCGCGGGACCAGAAGCTCGACGAGCTCCCGGGCGTCTTGGTCCTCCGCCGCATCAGGACCTCCCTCCGCTCGGTCGGTGCCGACCGGCTCACAGTTGGCCGTTCCGTCCCAGTCGTCGATCCTCCTGGCCTCGACCCAGCTCTCGGCTCTCCCGAGGTAGCCCAGCCGATCCAGGAGCGCGTCGAGGAGGGGGACGAGTCGCTGCGGGAGCTCGAGCCGGCGCCAGGCCATCACCAGCTCGGCCTCCACGCCCAGGCGAGCGAACGCGTCGATGACGAGGGTGGTGCCCGCGGACCGGCCCTTCCGGATCGGCATGTAGTGCCGGGAATGGGCATGGACAGCCCGGGGCAGGTCGTAGACAGGCGGCTCCGAAGCCAGGGCGGCCAGGAGAGCTTCCAGGTCCTCCTCAGGGAAGGAGCCGGGAGCGAGCTTCCGGTGCCACACCGCGATCAGGGCGCGGGCCAGTGTCCAGGAGGACGGCGGCCACGCGACCTCGCCTTCGTTGACGTGCCGGCCCCAGGGCGTCGCGTGGTAGCGCCCCGCCCGGAACCGGAAGCCCAACGCGAGCACGTCACGCCCTCCAGGTGACGGTGGTCACCGGCGGATCGGCGAACCCGCCCTCGTCGGCCACGGCCCGGATCAGGCCGGGGAGGTCGGACTCCAGCTCCTCGCGGCTGGGGAGATCGAAGCTATCCGGCGCCGTGGGCGTGAGGTCGTCCAGGCGCAAATCGCAGGCGGTCCGAAGCCGCAGGCCCACCTCCAGGAAGCGCCGGATCTTGTAGAGGGCCAGCGCCACCAAGAGGTCCTGGGCGGCATCGCTCAGGCCGAAGCCGCGAATCTGGGCGAGGTCCAGGTTGAAGTAGGCGGTGATCTTCGGTGCGGTGTACTCCTCGCGGGAATACGGCACGTTGCCGAAGCCCCGGGCCGTGTCCCCCTTCGGATTGACGAGATCGTTCTTGACGCCTCCACTCTGCGCGACCTTGACATCCTCCGCCTCGATGAACGCCGAGAGCGACCTGGGCAGGCGGAGGCGTCCTCCTGCGAGCTCCTTCTTGGCAAGGAAAACGCCGTGCAACAGGGCGTTCGCATCGACGCTCAGAACCACGCGAGCCAGCTTGCGGATGTCCACCGCACCCAGCTCCATGTCGGCGAGCTCGGCCTTAAGACGGTGCAAGATTGACTTGTCCTTCCCCTCCAGGATGTACGGTGAGTTCAGGCGGTGCGCCTCCAGCACGGAATTGGTGAGGGGCTTCCCGCTCTCGTCGACCACCTTGACCACAGGCAGTCCGCTGAGGGGCTCCACCCAGTCGTCGGCGACCGGATCCCAGCAGACGGCTTCCAGACGGTTGGCCATGCTCTGGGCCGATTCGACGAGGAGCATGCGCTGGCCGTCTTCGGGGCCGTCGTATTCGGCCGCACCGAGCTGAGGGAACCCGGTGGGCTGGAACCGTGTTCCCTGGAGGGGCTCGAGCGATGCGTTGAGGAGATATCGTGGGCTGTCCGCGAGGGGCGAAAGGTCGAGGGGCATGGCGTGCTCCTTTTCGGTCGAGTCGCGTCTACACCGCTTCGGCGGCTCCGGATGAAGCTTCGGAATTCTTGTCGGGGATCGTGATGCGCCCGATGAGCCGGACGAGGTCTTCGGAGCGCAAGGGGACCATGAGGGCGGCCGCGAGACGCCGGCCGTCGAGGCCGGCCGCAGACGGCGGTTCGGCAGGGTGTTTGGGCAGTGCGAGCCCCGCCACGCGGAGCCGGTGCCAGGCACCGCTTACGGCCTCCTGGGATCGGCCGGCAACCAGGTTGGCGACGACGGTTCCGGGCAGCGGCAGAGGCGCTTCCGAGCCGAGCAGCTCGGCCTTCTGCAGTGTGGATCGCTCGGCGAAGAGTGGCTTGAGAGCTGCGAACGCCGCAGGAACCGGAGGGCTGGCCCGCTCCCGGTCGGGCAAGATCACCGGGGAGTGCACGAACGCCAGGCCCGCCAGAAGTCGGCCGATCCGCCGGTCGTCGATCCGGGCTCGCCCGCCGCTCCCTTTCAAGAACGCCATCACCGCAGACAGGTCAGCCTGGGGTCGTCCCCCGAAGAGCTTGACGTCAAGGTCGCGGCGTTCGGCTTCCAGGATCCGCCGTTCCAGGACCCGGAGCAGGTTGGGAATCAGTCCTCCTCCGCTCCAGACCGCGAGCGTGCTTTCCGGGTCCCAGCGCCGGCCCTTCTTCTCGTCGGGGCTCACCGGCGCCACGTGGCACCGCATGGGCATCCCTTCGGCGTGGATTCCCGCGAGCGCCGCCGCCACCCGGAACTCGTCGGATCTGTCGTCGGCCTCGCGCACCCACCGATAGGAGAGCGCGGGCATGGGGCGAAGGCCGGCGTCCCGGGCGGCACGGCTGGCGCCCACGACCTGCTGGAGCTCCCCCAGGACCATAAGGATCTCCTGGAGGCGCTGCCGGCCGCCGTGGCGCGCAAGCTCGAAGAGGCTGGCTTCGAGGAGACCGACCAGGCGCCGGACCGAACCCGGGGCTCCCGGCCCCCGGGCGAAGCGGCGCAAGCGGTCCAGGTAGCCCTCCGCTTCGAGCTGGTCGGTGAGGGCGACCTCCGGCCGGGCCTGGACCCGGACCCGGCCCAGGGGCGCCGCCAGGTACGCGCGCCCGGAGCGCATCATGAAGCCGTAGCGCTCGAACGCCTCGATGCCCCGATCGACACCCAGGCCGGCGACCGCCCGGACGAAGTCCAGGCCGTCCCGGGCCGTCCGGCGATGGACGGTGGCGCGGCCCTCCGCGAGGAGCACACGGAGCTCGTCCAGCCGGACGGGGCGCGCCCAAAGGGGGAGCCAGAGCTCGCCCCGGGCGTCGCCCTCGTCCCCCAGGGCGGCGCTTCCGGCTCCGGCGCCGACGGCACGAACCGTGAACGGGAAGCTCATGGCTCCGCGGCTGGAGGCGTCGAGCCGGCGCGTGGTCGCCGCCGCGAAGAGCACCGCGCCCTCCAGCATGAGGACGAAATCCCACGGGTTGATCCTTGGGGCTCCACCGAACCCCGTGGAGGCGTTGGGACCGCCGGCGTCCCCGGGGGAGAACTGGCCGATGACCGAGTCGATCAGGCCGGGGATCGCATCACCGAAGAGCGCGCCCCGGAGCCAGTCGCGGGCGGGGCCGGTGGGCTCACCAGTCGCCGGATCGATCAGCTCCGTCACCCGCTGCATGAAGTTGTTCGTGAAGTCGAGGCGGCCGTCGTTGCCGCCGGTGCCGAGGAGGGGCGGGTAGCCGGGGCCGTCGGCCGTCAGGACGACCGCGGCGTCCAGCCACGGAAGGGCGGCCTCCGGCAAGCGGGCCCGGAGGCGTTCGAGGAGGGCGACCTTGCGTTCCTTGGAGGGCTCATCGCCCTGGAGCTCGGCGAGGACGCTCCGGCACAGGGTCACGACCTCCCGATACGGGGCCAGTCGGCCGGTGCGGGATTCGCCGACCGCGGAGATGCCGGTCTGGTTGTCCTTCGGGTAGAAGCCGCTGCCGCCGTTCCAGGGCGCCACGATCGGCGTGGGGCGATACCGGCTCAGGAGAAACCCTTGAAGCTGCTCCTGGTCGGTCGACGCGTTCAACACCAACCGGCCGTCCCGCCAGCAGGCCCTTGCAGCGGGGTCGGCCTGCTCGGAGACGATGCGGAAGACCCCCAAGGCCTTGAGGTACCCGGCCAGGGGTACGGAGGTGCAGCCGGGCAGGGGAAGGTCGATGGGGCGAGTGGCGCTGCTCATGGCGTTTCCTCCCAAGCCTCGGCAGCCGAGGCCCGCCAGTCGGCGATACGGAGGAGGGCCTCCAGCCAGGCAAGGCGGAACGGTCCCAGGCCCCGGAGGAGGTCCTGGACCCGGGCGCTCCAGCTCGGCCCCTGGGGGCCTTCCCCCAGCTCCATGAGCTCCAGTCGGAGCTCGGTTTCGGGAACCCCCTCCTCCGGCAGGTCCAGGGGGGGCAGCCGGTCCCCCTCCCACACGCCCCGGGCGTATCGCTGACCCTCGTCGGAACGCGGCTCCGCCGGCAGAGAGCGCAAGCTCGTCCGCACCTTCCCGTGATGGGCCGCGATCAGGTAGGCGATCAGGTCCCGGGCGGGGTGGTCCGACCGGTGGGTGAGCCATGCCAGGGCCGAGGCCAGCTCGTGGCGGAAGTAGCGGCGCCGGCTCCGCTCCTCGTCGCTTCGGGAGTCCGTGGTGCCACCAGTCGCCGGAGTGGGGCCGCTCTTCGCCCAGAGGTTCTCGCGTAGAGGATCGCCTTCGGGAACCTTGCTGAGGAGGTCGGCCTGGAAGACTCCGTGGGCCTTGCCCACGTCGTGCCAGCGGGCCGCCGTGACCAGGGCGTCGCGCTCCTCCGGCGGGACCCCGAGACCCTCGGCGAGTGCCGATACGGCTTGCGCCACGTGGTCGAGGTGGTCCGTCAGGGGCACCCAGTTCCTGCTCCGGCTGCCCGAGTCCGAAGGCATGGAGTCCAGGGAGCCGTCCCCGCCCTCCTTTGCCGAGGTCCCCGGCACGTCAGGCACCCGAGCACGGACCTCCGGTGCGAACCCCAGCTTGGGATCGTACGCCCCTTCCCCCTGAGCAAGGAGCAGAGTCATGCCCGGGCGGATCTGGTCCCGGCGGACACTTCGCCAACCGCCGGATTGGGCATCCCACTCCCAGGCCCGCCGATTCCCCTGGACTGTGGTCCCTACGGCGCTGATGGCGGCGGAGCAGAGCTCGTCTCGCACCGGCGCAGGGAGATCCGGCGGCGGGGCCTGTCCGTCCGGGACGTCGCGCCAGAAGACCTGGAGGCTGCGGTCGTCCGTGTCCCGAACATACCGGGAGACGTCGACGTGGAAGCCGAAGAGGTCCGGGTCGGAGTTAAAGAGCTCCAGCAGGTCCCGGCGGCGCAGCACGAGCCCGGACCACGGCTCGCCTTCGAAGCGCGGGAGCCGGTCGAGGCCAACGTCGTCAAGACCGAGGAGAACGTCCCGAGCCGAAGCGAGCTCGCTAGCCTCGTACGGAAGCTCCAGGTCCTTCTCGCCCTCCTCGACGTCGATCCAAAGGACCGTGGCGCCCTCCTCCACCTCCGCGTACCGGTTGCAGCGACCGCAGCGCTGAACGAAGGAAGGCCAGGGACAGAGCTCGGTGAACAAAGTGGCCGAGGTGAGGTCGACACCGGCCTCCACGACCTGCGTGCTCACGATGATCCGGCCGGGAGCCGAGGGAGCCTCCTTCAGCCGAGCCTCGACGTCTCTCCGCTCGAAGGGGCGAAACCGTCCATGGATCAGCAGCGGGTCGGGACCGTCCTCCTCCACTCCCTCCCGGAGGCGGCGGTAGAGCTCTTGGGCTCGTTCGACCCGGTTGAGGATGACGAGGGTATCGGTGCCCTCCCTGTGGCGCTCCAGGATCTCCGCGCTCAGGGCTTCGAGGTACGGTGCGGCGTTCTTCTTGCCGGAGGTCCTGTCCAGTGCCGTCGCGGCGCGGTGCAACCGCTTGCTCGCGTGAAGGAGGGAAGCCACCCGGTCCACCCCCCGGTCCCGGGAGGAGATCGCGTGCACCCGGAAGTCCTCGGCCTGCTCTTCGAGATCGACGGTCCGGAGCCACCGGCGGTCCAGGGTGGCCGAGGCCCACAGGGAGCGGCAGGGCGCAGCCGTGCCGAGACTGCGCCGGAACGCCTCGAGCTGGGCGGAGGTGGCGACCGCGGACCCCATGAGCTGCACCTCGTCATAGACCCAGAAAGCGTCGTTGTGTAGCAGGGCGAAGTGGACCGGCCACTGGAACGGCGACATGCCGTAGCCCCGGTTGAGCGCCCGGGAGACGAGCATGTCCTGGGTGCCTACGAGGATGCTGGGTCTCTCGGGGTTCTCCACCCAGTCGAGCTGCACGTCACCGCCCATCAAGACGGCGACGTCGGGCAGCTCTCGGTCGGCGTCGTCGAAGAAGGGGCGGGCGGCAAGCGTCCACTCCACCGCGTTCTCCCAGGTCTGCTGCACCAGGACCCGCATGGGAAGGCAATAGACCAGCCGCCGGGGGGTCTCGGAGTCGCCCTGAAGCCGCTTCCAGAGCCAGGCCGCGACGATGGCCGCGGTCTTGCCCAGGCCGGTAGGTATCTCCAGCATCTCGGGCCAGGGCTTGTCGCCCAGGGCCTGCTGGTAGGGGTAGGGCGCATTACCGGTGATGGCCTCGAAGAACTCGTCGTATGCCTGGGTCGGTCGCTCGCCCTTCACGGTCCTCCTCCTCGGTTTCCTGCCAGGGTAGACACGTTCGCTGTCAGAACGTGACAGTGGACGCTGAGAGATTTCGGCCGAGTGAAGGGAGCAGACTGTCCAAGGGCTGCCCAAGGAGCTGCGTGCAACGGGGCCACACCCCGAAGGGGCGTGGAAAATGGATTCGGGCGAAAGACCGCCAACACCCAAACAATCGCTTCAAGGGGGCCGCCTGGTGAAGGCGGAAGTAGGCGAGGCTCTCAAGCATAGTGTTTGGGTCGTCCTCTAGGCATCTCAGTCAGCTCTCGTCTGACGAGAAGTCCCTCGGGGATCTCCCTTCCGCACGGAACCGGGCCCGGAAGGCGTCACCACCGGACCTGATGACTTCCAAATCCAGGACAAAACTCCGTTGGTCTTGACCCTCCCGTGCAGACCCTCGTCCTTCAGATCCACGGTCAGTTCTGGCAACTAAGGCTCGCGGCGAATCCGAATCGCTCATCGTCAACTCCTGGGGATGCTCTAGTTTGCGCTTCCCAGCCCATGCGTTGAGCTGCTTGACCCGACGAGGGTACTGGGAAGGGCGCCTTCTCGTCAAGCGTTCGATTGTTGGGGAGTTGGAGTAATCTAGGGCGGCGGTCGCTGGCGAGGCCCCGTGGTACGCCCGCCTTTCCGGGAGCTGCCGATTAAGACGCTCGAAGCTAGAGAGGCTATGCTGATGATAGGCTTACGGCTCCATGGCAACGTTGACGGCCGACCCCCTACCGCTGTCTCAGGACGCTTCGGGCGTTATCCGGATCGGCGGTACCAGAGTATCCCTGGACTCGTTCGTCGCGGCCTACGAGGCTGGGGCTTCCGCGAGATACCTCGCCGAAGCGTTTCCAGACCTCTCCCTCCCAGACATCCACGCGACCATCGCCTATCTGCTCCGTCATCCCGAAGAGGTCGCGGAGTACGTGGCGACTCGTCGCCGAGAAGCCAGGGCCGCGGAAGCCCGGTTCCGAGAGGAGTTTCCCGAAGCGTATGGGCGTCTCCATCCGGACGAGGAGAGCGCGGATCCAAGCGCGGCCGAGAGCTGATTCGCGTCGCAACGGACAACGACTTCAACGAGAAGATCGCTGAGGGCACGCGCCGGAGGCTCTCAGGTCCTGACCTCGTCAGCATCCGTGCCTTCGGGCTGCGGCACTCGGAAGATTCGGCAATTCTGGAGTGGGCCGCGAAAACCGGTCACGTCATCGTCACCCACGACGTCTCCACGATGACGGCTGCAGCGGAGGAGCGACTCCGGCAAGATCTGCCCATGCCCGGACTCATCCTCGTCCCTCAGAAGCTCGGAATCGGAGAGGCCGTCCGCCGCCTCTCAACCTTGCTGCAGGAGGCGAAGGAAGAGAACTTCGAGGGCCGAGTGCTCTGGCTCTGAAAGCAGGGTCGCCGGCTACGGGATGCACCCACGTTTTCAGCCTCATGGAGTGCCTCCCCCCAACACCCCCTCCGCCAGCTCCCGCACCTTCTCCCGGAGCGCCTCCGGCTCCACGATCCGCACCTGGCCGCCGAAGCCGACGATCCAGCGGGCGATCTCGTCCAGGTGGCTCAGGCGCACCCGGTACTCGATCCAGCCGTGCTCGTCCGCGGTGGGCTCCACCTCCTCGCCCGGGTGGTGGCGGGCGTTCTCCACCAGCGGACCGAGCTCTTCCGGAAAGCGCAGGACCACGCGGTGGTCCTCCCTGCCGCGTACGATCGACCAGGCGCGCTCCAGATAGCGCTCCAGGTCGAAGCCGGCAGGCCGCTGGAAGCCCCCATCCCCCAGGCGGGCGTCTTCGATCCGGTCCAGGCGGAAGGTCCGGGGCTCACCGTTCACGTGGCAGTGGCCTACCAGGTACCAGGCCCCTTCCCGGTGGAAAAGGGTGTAGGGGTCCAGGGCCCGCCAGCGGCAGGTGCCGCCGGAGAGCGAGGCGTAGAGGATCTCCGCCCGCTGGCGCCCGGCAACGGCGGTCTCCAGGGTTTCCACGACCCGGTCGGGCACCGGTCCGGTGCGCTCCGGGCCGGCGAGGGCCAGGGCTCGGGGCGACTCGGCGACGGCCCGGGTGACGGCGTCGAGCTTCGAGCGCAGCGTCCGGAGGCGCCGGGCCAGGTGGGGGCGGCCCTGAACAGCGGGGTTGTCCAGCGCCAGCCGGAGGATCGCCCGCTCCTCGGCGGTGAGGTTGAGGGGCCGAAGCGTGGCGTTCTCCAGCAGGCGGTAGCCGTGCTCGTCCCGGTAAAGGGGGACGTTGCGGCGGTCGAGGGCTGCCAGGTCCCGGTAGGCGGTCCGTTCCGAGATCTCGAAGCGGTCGACGATCTCCCGGAGGGAGCGCGAGCGGCGGCCGTTGAGGAAGTTGACCAGGTCGAAGAGGCGCTCGGAGCGGCTCATGGGGGCCTCCGGCGGGGGCCGGGCGCCCCGGCACTCCTGTGCCGCCACCGGAGCGGCCAAGCCTGAAACGTTCCCTGGATCACTGGATGAAGATGGTACACCGCCGGGTGGGGCTGATCACCGGCGGCAGGCTTCTTCCCTGGCTACTTCATCGAGTGGCGGCCGCTACCTGGTCAACGGCGTGGTCACCGGCAGGAGCCGCCCCCTCTCCCTGTACTGGAAGCCTCACCCCTCCGGCTCGTCCGGGACCGCGTCCGGGAGGTCCTCGTCCACGTTCCGGACGTGGGGCTTGAGGTAGCCCCAGGCGGAGACCGCCAGCAGCAGGACCGCGAGGATCGTGAAGAGCAACCCGATCCCCCGGCCGTCCCCGACCCCCAGGACGCGGCCGGCGGTCGACGCCAGCGCTCCGTCCGGCTGGAGCAACGGCTCGAACACCCGGTCCGCCAGGGGGCCGGCGACCAGGAAGCCCACCGGCGCCGTCGCCGTGGCGAGCAGCCGGCGCATCCCGAAGACCCGCCCCTGGACGTCCGGCGGCACCTTCGACTGCCACAGGGCCTGGCTGCACCCGTTGACGATGGGAATGCCGAAGAGCGCCACGAAGAGGGCCCCAGCGATGAGGTACGGATCCGGCCGCAGCCCCGCCAGGCCCACGCCCACGCCCATGAAGAGGCCCGCCCCCAGGATGCCGTGGATCTTGCGCCGGGGACCGCCGTGAAGGCTCATGGCGAGGGCCCCGACGACGAGGCCCGAGTTGGCGCTGCTGAGCACCATCCCCAGGACCGAGGCGGTGGTGAACGAGAGGACCATGGGCGTGACCAGGACGATTCCCACTCCCAGAACCAGATTGATCGCGGCGAAATGCAATAGCAAGCCCAGGAGCCCGGGGCGGCTCCGGATGAAGCGCCACCCGTGAAAGGTCCGGCGCCAGAGCGATCCCTCGCCCTCCCGCCCGGCGTCGCTCGTCCGCGGCTTCGGGATCCTGACCAGGAACAGGGTGGCGACGGCCAGGAGGAAGGTGGCCAGGTCCGTCAGGATGACCCCGGTCAGCCCCACGGTGGCCAGGAGCACGCCGGCCGGAGCCGGCGCGAGGGTCGTGGCCAGGGCCTGGCCGATCTGCATCATTCCGCCGATCCGCCCCAGGTGGCGCCGCGGCACCAGCAGCGTGCTCGACGCCACGTAGGCGGGCCAGTGCAAGGCTTCGAACAGTCCTCCGAATCCGGCGACCACGTACACGTGCCAGACCTGCAGGTGATCGGTCCACAGGAGGGCCGCCAGCCCCGCCGTGGTCAGGGCCGGACCGACGTTGGCCCCCAGCATGGTCCAGCGCCGGTCCCAACGGTCCGCCAGAGCCCCGGCCAGGGGTGACAGCAGCAGTCCCGGCACGCGGGTGGAAACGGCGATCAGGGCGAACTGGGTGACCGAGCCGGTCACTTCGTACACCCACACCCCTATGGCGAAGCGGGTCAGCCCGGAGCCCACCAGCGACAGGAGCTGGCCCGCCCACATGAGCAAGAAGGCCCGAAACCCGGCGACCCGGGGCAGACCGGCTGAAGAATCCTCCGGCCCGCCGGCGGGAGCCCCTGCGGGCATGACGGATTCACTCATGGCATCGAGGCGAGGGCGAGGGCGTTACAGACCTGCTGATGGGCCGGCTGGGAGACGCCGCATCTGGTCGCGGAGTGCCCAGGGGCTCTCGGAGCGGGACAGGTCTTCCCGGCGCTGAAGGGGATTGTCCCGGTCCGCTCGAATGTTCGCACTCCTTCGTGTGATCGACTCCTCCCGGCCGGGCGGGGGCTGTCGTCTCTTCACTCCTATGGTCGAATTGCAGAGGACCCACTCACCCCCCCCCACCAGGTGCTCGGGAAACGGCCGAAGTGCCGCCGGCAGCCTGCACCCGCTCTTCGAGGAGTGGGTCGTTCGGAGCCCCGGCGCCGTCGCCGTCTCGTCCGGAGAGGAGGAGATCTCCTACGCCGAGCTCGACCGCCGGGCCGCGCTCCTGGCGGAGACCCTGCGCGGCCTGGGCGTGGGGCCGGACACCCTGGTGGGGCTGTGCGTCGAGCGGTCGCCGGAGGCCGTCGTGGCGATCCTCGGCGTGCTCAAGGCCGGGGGCGCCTACCTGCCCCTGGACCCGGACCATCCGGAGGAGCGGCTCCGGTTCATGTGGCGGGACTCCCGGAGCGTCTGCCCTCCGGGGACACCGTCGGTCCTCCTGGGCTCCCGGCGGCTCGCCGACAGGGTGGGGGCGGTGGGTGCGAGCGAGGACACCCGGGTCCTGCTCCTCGATTCCCGGGGGTTCGTTCAGGAGCCGCCACCCATCCCTTGGCCTCCGGAGCCCCGCACGGAGTCCGGCGACGCGTCCCGGCACCTGGCGTACGTGATCTACACCTCCGGCTCGACGGGGCTGCCCAAGGGGGTGATGGTCGAGCACCGGGGCGTGGTGAACGTGGCCCGGCACGCCGCCGCGGCGCTCCGGGTGACGCCGGAGAGCCGGGTGCTACAGCTCGCCTCGCTCTCCTTCGACGCCTCGGCCCTGGAGATCTTCACCGCCCTGGCCAGCGGCGCACGGCTGGTGCTGACACCGCGCGAGACCCTGCTCTCGGGCGAGGCCCTGGCGGCCGAGCTCGAGCGCAGCTCGGTCACCACCCTCGCCATCCCGCCGTCGCTGCTGGACAAGGTGCCCGATGGCGTCGAGCTGCCGGACCTGCGCTCCATCGTGGTGGGCGGCGAGGCGTGCTCCGCCGCCACGGCGCGGCGCTGGGCCCCGGGGCGCGTCTTCGTCAACGCCTACGCCCCCACCGAGGCGACGATCTACACCACCGCCATGCCCTGGCAGGGGAACGGTGACCGGCCTCCCCCCCTGGGCCGCGCGATCCCAAAGACGGTGGTGGAGGTCCTGGACGAGGGGGGCCGCCTCGCCCGGGACGGCCAGGTGGGCGAGCTCTGCCTCGGCGGGGTCGGCCTCGCCCGGGGCTATGTCGCCCGGCCGGCCCTGACGGCGGAGCGCTTCGTGCCCGACGGCGGAGCCGGACGCCCCCCGGGAGAGGCCCGCCCCGGGGACCGCCTCTACCGCAGCGGCGACCTGGGGCGGCGCCTGCCCGACGGGACCCTGGACTTCGTGGGCCGGGCCGACCACCAGGTCAAGGTCCGAGGCGTGCGCATCGAGCTGGGCGAGGTCGAGGCCGCCCTCCTGTCCGTCTCCGGGGTGCGCCAGGCCGTGGTGAGCAAGCGCGAGGACATCCCGGGGGACGCCCGCCTGGTGGGCTACGTGGTGCCGGAGCCCGGGGCGCGCCTGGCGGCCCCCGAGCTCCGGGAGCTCCTGCGGGAGCGCCTGCCGGAGGCCATGGTGCCCTCGGCCTTGGTCTTCCTGGACGCCTTCCCCCAGACGCCCACGGGAAAGATCGACCGCCGGGCCCTCCCGGCTCCCGGCCCGGAGCGGCCGGACGTCTCCACCGACTACGTCCCGCCGGACGGACCCCTGGAGAGGTCCCTCGCCGCCATCTGGGAGGAGCTCCTGGGCCTCGAGGGCGTCGGCGCGGAGGACGACCTCTTCGAGCTCGGAGGCCACTCCCTGGTGGTGGCTCAGATCGTCAACAGGGTCCGCCAGGAGCTGGGGCTGGAGCTGCCCCTCTTCGCCCCCTTCGAGCGGCCCTCCGTGAGGGGGCTGGCCGGCTTCCTGGCGGAACAGGTCGAAGAAGGGGAGCCCGGCGGGGGGAAGGTCCTCCCCGAGGGTCCCCGGGCCGAGGCGGCGCTCCACCCGCCCCCGGTGGAGCCGGATCCCCGGGACCGGCCGATCCCCGTGTCCTTCCCCCAGGAGCGGGTCTGGTTCCTGCTCCAGCTCGCCCCGGGATCGCTGGCCTACAACTTCCAGTTCAGCCTGCGCTTCCGGGGCGATCTGTCGATCCCCGCCCTCGCGCGGACCCTGGCGGAGCTGGTCCGGCGCCACGAGGTCCTGCGGACCGACTTCCCCGCCGAGGACGGCCGGCCCGTCCAGAGGATCCACCCTCCCTTCGCCCCGGAGATGCCCGTGGTGGACCTCTCCCGGCTGCCGGCGGGCCGGCGCGAGGGGGTCCTGCGCACGCTGGCCCGGGCCGAGGTCCGGCGGGGCTTCGACGTCACCCGCCTGCCGCTCCTGCGCTGGACCCTGTACCGCCTCGCCGCGGACGACCACCTGTGGCTCCAGGTGGAGCACCACTTCGTCCACGACGGCTGGTCCCTGTCGGTCTTCCTGCGCGAGCTCCAGGCCCTCTACACCGCCTACGCCCAGGGGCGGCCGTCGCCCTTGGACGAGCCGGAGGTCCAGTACGCCGACTTCGCCGTCTGGCAGCGCCGGTGGATGCAGGGCGAGGTCCTGGAGGAGCAGCTCGACCACTGGCGCCGGAAGCTCGCCGGCAGCCCGCCGCTCCTGGAGCTCCCGGCGGACCGGCCCCGCCCCCGGGCCCACAGCTTCCAGGGCGACTGCCTGCGGGTGGACCTGGACGCGGACCTCTACCGCCGCGTCCGGGCCTTCAGCCGGAGCCAGGGCGTGACCCTGTTCATGACCATGCTGGCGGCCTTCGACGCCCTGATGTATCGCTACACGGGCCAGGGCGACGTCCTGATCGGGAGCGGCCTGGCCAACCGGCGCCTCCGGGAAATCGAGGGCCTGGTGGGCATGGTGGTCAACACCCTGGTGATCCGCTCCACGGTGGACGCCTCCACGGCCTTCCGCCGGCTCCTGGAGGAGGTCCGGCGCACCACCCTGGAGCTCCACCTGTACCAGGACCTCCCCTTCGAGAAGCTGGTGGAGAAGCTCCAGCCGGACCGGGACCTGTCCCGGAACCCGCTGTTCCAGGTGCTCTTCAGCTTCCACGACGCCCCGGTGCCCGACCTGGACCTGCCGGAGCTCGAGACGGAGCTCTTCGAGTGGCACAACGGCTCCGCCAAGACCGACCTCAACGTGGTGGTCAAGCCCATGGCCGAGCAGCGGGTGGGCCGTCGGGCGAGCGCCCACGACCAGGTCCTGACGATGGTCTGGGAATTCAGTGGCGACCTGTACGACCGCACCACCATCGAGCGCATGTGGGGCCACTACCAGGTCCTGCTGGACGGAGTGGTGTCGGACCCGGGCCGCGCCGTGGCGGAGCTCCCCCTCCTCACGGTCCCGGAGCGCCACGAGCTCCTGGTCGAGCGCCCCGCCACGGACGACGAGCCCCTGGCGGAGCGTTCCCTGGCCGAGCTCTTCGCCGTCCAGGCGGAGCGCCGGCCGGAGGCCGTGGCGGTGCGCCACGAGTCGAGCTCCTGGACCTACGGCGAGCTGGCCTCCCGGAGCGCCGCCCTGGCCCGGCGCCTCCGCACGGCGGGCGTCGGGCCGGACGTTCCGGTGGGGCTGTGCGTGGAGCGCTCCTTCGACCTCGTGGTGGGCGTCCTGGGGATCCTCCGGGCCGGCGGCGCCTACGTGCCCCTGGACCCGGCCTACCCGGAGGAGCGCCTGGGCTTCATGCTGGACGACGCCCTGGCCGGGCTGGAGGCGCCGGTGGTGGTCACCCAGGAGGAGGTCGCAGCCCGGGTGGCCGGAAGCGGCGCCGAGGGCGGCCGGGCACGCCGCCTGGTCCTGGCCGGCGGAGCGGGGGACCCCGACCCCCGGCCGGCCGAGGCCGGGCCGGCGCCGGACCCGGTGCCCGAGAGCCTCGCCTACGTCATCTACACCTCGGGCTCCACCGGGCGCCCGAAGGGGGTCCAGGTCACCCACGGCAACGTGCTGCGCCTGCTGGGAGCCACCCGGCGGTGGTTCGACTTCGGGCCGGACGACGTCTGGACCCTGTTCCACTCCTACGCCTTCGACTTCTCGGTCTGGGAGCTGTGGGGCGCCCTGGCCTTCGGCGGCCGCCTGGTGCTGGTCTCCCGGGAGGTGGCGCAGTCGCCGGAGGCGTTCCACGACCTGCTGCTCCGCGAAGGGGTGACGGTCCTCAACCAGACCCCCTCCGCCTTCCGGCACCTGGAGCGCCTCCACGCCGAGCGGGGCTACCCGCCCACCGCCCTGCGCCGGGTGGTCTTCGGCGGCGAGGCCCTGGAGCCGTCGTCGCTGGCGGCGTGGGCGGACCACCACGGCCTGTCCCGCCCGCGCCTGGTGAACATGTACGGCATCACCGAGACCACCGTGCACGTCACCCACCGTCCGGTCCGGGCGCCGGACCTGGAGCGCCCCGGGGCGAGCCCCATCGGCGGGCCGATCCCGGACCTCGCCGTGCACGTGGTCGACCCGAGGCTCCGCCCGGTCCCGGCGGGCATCTCCGGCGAGATGTACGTCGGCGGGGCCGGCGTCGCCCGGGGCTACCTGGGGCGCCCGGGGCTCACCGCCGAGCGCTTCGCCCCCGACCCCTTCGTCCGCCGGCCCGGCGTCCGGCTCTACCGGACCGGTGACCTGGGGCGCCGGAGGCCCGACGGCGACCTGGAGTACCAGGGGCGGATCGATCACCAGGTCAAGGTCCGGGGGTTCCGGATCGAGCTGGGGGAGATCGAGGCGGCCCTCCAGGACCTGCCGGACGTGGCGGCGGCGGCGGTGGTGGCCACGAGCGGCGGCGCGGCCGCCCGGGCGGCGGAGGACAGCCGCCTGGTGGCCTTCCTCGTGCCCGCCGAAGACCCCGCGCCGGCGGCCCTGGAGACGGTGGAGCTCCGCCGCGCCCTGGCGAGGCGCCTGCCGGAGTACATGGTCCCCGCCTCGTTCGTCCTGCTGGACGCCCTGCCCCTGTCCCCCACCGGCAAGGTGGACCGCCGGGCTCTGGCCGCCCGCGAGCCGGACGCCCGCGGCGACGAGCCGGACGCCCACCACCGAGCCCCGGACCCCCACGGAAGAGCTGGTCGCCGGGCTCTGGCGCGAGGTGCTGGGCCTGGAGCGGGTGGGTCTGGACGCCGACTTCTTCCACGTGGGCGGCCACTCGCTGCTGGCGACCCGCCTCCTCGCCCGGCTCCGGAAGGCCACCGGCGCCGAGATGCCGCTCTCGGACGTCTTCGACGCGCCCACCGTCGCCACGCTGGCCCGGCGGGTGGAGG
>JBKHJP010000342.1:0-4676 GCA_046538065.1 Thermoanaerobaculia bacterium
GACCCCGCTCCGAAGGCCCCCGCCCAGGCCCCTCGACTCCGCTCGGGGCGACAAAAAGAACCGCTCGGGGCGACAAGGAGAAGCGCTCGGAGCGACTAGGAGAGCCGCTCGGGGCGACAAGGAGAAGCGCTCGGAGCGAGGAGGAGAGCCGCTCGGGGCGACCCGCGGTAGGTCCGGAAACTTCTCCCAGGCCCTCAGGCGCACCCTACGGCGCGGAGGTCTCCGCCGGCGGCGCCTCCTTCACCCAGCGCTCCAGCCACCGGTCCATCTCCCACAGCGCGTGGAGCACCGACTCCCGGGCCCGGTAGCCGTGGCTCTCCAGGGGCAGCATCACCAGCCGCGCCGTCCCCCCCAGCCCCTTCAGCGCACTGTAGAACCGCTCGCTCTGCATCGGGTAGGTGCCGGAGTTGTTGTCCGAGTCGCCGTGGATCAGCAGGATCGGCTCGTCCACCTTCTCGGCGTGCATGAAGGGCGACATCGCCACGTAGACCTCCGGCGCCTCCCAGACGGTGCGCTCTT
Source organism: Thermoanaerobaculia bacterium (assembly GCA_046538065.1). Lineage (GTDB taxonomy): Bacteria > Acidobacteriota > Thermoanaerobaculia > Multivoradales > DATKCC01 > JBKHJP01. The sequence goes on from JBKHJP010000342.1 coordinate 520, forward strand.
CCGCCTGGAAGCCGAACGGGGTGAGCGTGCGGTTGTAGGCGCCGCTCCGGGCGATCCCCGCCGCGAAGAGGTCGGAGTGGGCCAGCAGGTTCGCCGCCATGAAGGCGCCGTAGGAGTGGCCGCCGATGGCGATCCGCCCCCGCTCCGCCACCCCGCGCTCGACCACTGCGTCCACCGCCGCCTCCGCCGAGGCGACGAGCTGCTCCACGTAGGTGTCGTTCGGCTCCTCGTCACCCTCCCCGACGATGGGCATGCCCGGATCGTCCAGGACCGCGTAGCCCCGGGCCAGGAACAGGAGCGGCGAATACCAGCCCACCCGGACGAACCGGTACGGCGAGTCGGTGACCTGGCTCGCCGCCGCGGTGCTCTTGAACTCGATGGGGTAGGCCCACAGGAGCGTGGGCAGGGGCCCGTCCCCCGGCTCGTGGCCCGGCGGCAAATAGAGGGTGCCGGTGAGCTCCACCCCGTCGTCCCGCGTGTAGCGGATCAGCTCCTTGTGGACGCCCTCGAGCTGAGGCGTGGGGTGGGGGAAGTGGGTCACCTGCCGCAGGCCGTGCTCGTCGGAGCCCTCCTGGCTCCAGACGTAGTGGTTCGGGGGCTCGGCCGTCGACTCACGGCGCACCAGGAGCTCGCGGCCCTCGCCGTCCAGCACGGCCACGGGTCGCTCGTAGTACGGCGCCTGGGAGTGGAACAGGCGCTCGGTCTCGCCGCTCGACAGGTCCAGGGCGTCCAGGAAGGGCCGGTCCCCCTCCGGCGAGGCACCGTCCCCGATGAAGAAGAGAGTTTCTCCGTCCCCGGAGGTGGCGAGGAGGCGCCGGCCCCGGTCGTCGGGCTCGGTCACCGGATCGCCGGGGTCTTTGTACCGGTCCTCCCAGGAGTAGTCCAGGACCTTCTCCGGCTCCGGCGCCTCGCCGGCTTCCGCCGCCTCCGGGTGCACCCGCCAGGCGCCCCGGCGGCGGGTGGGCCACCACCACTCCTCGACCAGGGCCAGGTCACCGTCGCCCCACTGGACGCCGCCGAAACGCAGCGGCAGGGTCACCAGGGGTTGGGGCTCGCCGTCGAAGGGCTCCGGCAGGAGGAACACCCGGTCCCGCTCGTCCGCCTCGGCGGAGGCGTCGCCGCCGTCCAGGGCCTCGGTCCAGGCCAGGGTCGCGTCGGCGTCGGCGCGCCAGTGGTGGCTCCGGGGCCCGGTGGGCACCGAGCCGAAGGCGATGGGCACCTCCTCCTGGAGGGGCAGGTCGGCGACCCGGCGGACCAGGGCGCCGTCCGCGCCCCAGACCTCCACCCGCCGGGGGAAGCGGGAGGCGGGGACCAGGTAGGAGAAGGGCCGGTGCAACCACTCGGTCAGGAGATAGCGGCCGTCCGGCGACGGGTCGAAGCTCCACAGGATGCCGGGCTCGCCCAGGCGGTCGACCGACCCGTCCAGATCCACCCGGGCCAGCCGCGCCGCCAGGTAGTGCTCGAAGAGAGCCTGGTCGTGGGCATCCTCCAGGAGGTCCTGGTACGTGCGGGCCGGAGCCTCCCGGTCGGCGGTCTCCTGGATCACCGGCCCGGTGGGCACCGGAACGTCCTCCGGTTCCGGGCCGTCGTCCTGGACCACCAGGGGAACGATCAAACTCCGGGAATCAGGGAGCCAGGCCGGGTCGTGGCCGGCCGCCAGGTTCAGGGCGTCGACGGCGGGGTCGGTCAGCCGGCGGGCCTCGCCGCTGGCCACCTCCAGCACCCAGAGCTCGATCCCGTCCTCACCGGTGTGGGTGAAGGCCACCCGGGAGCCGTCCGGAGAGAACGTGGGGTCGCCGATCCGGGGCTCGGCCGGAAGGCCCCGGACCTGCCGCTCCTCGCCGTCGGCGAGGCGGACCAGGCGCAGGCCCGAGAGCGGATAGGTCCGGCTCCGCCCGTGGGTCGCCGGGTCGATCCGGAGCCCGGCCAGCCGGAGCTCCCGGCGGGCCAGCTCTTCGATGGGCGGCAGGCTGGGCCGCTCCAGGACGAGGAGCCAGTCCTTGCCGGGGGCGAGGGCGACCTCCGGCGACGGCGGGGCGTCGACCATGTCCACCAGGACCTGGGCCGGCGTTCGGTAGACGGGTTCGAGGGCCGGCTCGGCGGCGGCTCCGGTTTCCTGGGCCCCCGCCGGACCGCCCTGCAGGAGGGCGACGGCGAGGACGAAGGGGATCGCGAGCTGGACGGGCCTGAACGAACGGGGGGTGGGTCGCTGCATCGATCCTGTCTCCTGGGGTGGTGTGCGGGGACGGCGGGCAGGAGAGTATATCGGCAGGGGCCCGCCTGGCTCCCAACGAGAGGACGAACCATGACCATGGAAAACAAGATCCGCGCCTTCGCCGGGAGCTTCGTGCTCGTCAGCCTGGCCCTGGGCTGGTGGGTGCACCCGGGCTTCTTCCTGTTCACGGCGTTCGTGGGAGCGAACCTCCTCCAGAGCGCCTTCACCGGCCTCTGCCCGCTGGAGTCGCTCCTGCGCCGCCTGGAGAAGGCCCATCGACCGCCGGGCGCTCCGAAGCCCACCGCCTGAGCCGGCAGCCGAACCCGGCAGGATGCGGCGCGCCCCCGCCCCCACCGGGGCTCAGGAGCCGTCCGGCGCGCCGTCTTCGTCGGGCAGGGGGGCCTGCTCCTCCAGGAGGCGCCTGGCGTCCTCCAGGTCCTCGGGGCGGACCCGCAGCACGGCGCCCATGCCGCGCCCGAGGAAGAAGCCCGGGCTGGCGAAGGGGAAGAGGCCTTGGACCGCCTCCCCCTCCACCACGTACTCGATCCCGGCGCCGGTCAAGAGCGACTCGTAGATCCCCATGCGGGCCGGTTCCCGGATCCTGACGAGCTCCACGAGCTCCTGGCGTTCCTCGTCCATGGAGGGGATTGTTCCACGCCTCACCGCCCTCACATCACGCCGTAGGCCAGCATGGCGTCGGCGACCTTGACGAACCCGGCGATGTTGGCGCCCTTGACGTAGTCGACCCTGCCGTCGACCTGGCCGTACTCCACGCACTGGTCGTGGATCTTCAGCATGATCTGCTGCAGGCGCTCCTCCACCTCCTCGCGGGTCCAGTTGAGGCGGATCGCGTTCTGGGTCATCTCCAGGCCGGAGATGGCCACGCCCCCGGCGTTGGCGGCCTTGCCCGGTCCGTACAGGATGCCGGCCGCCTCGAACGCGTGGGCCGCCGCCCGGGTCGCGGGCATGTTGGCGCCCTCGCTCACCACCCGGCAGCCGTTGGCCAGCAGCGCCCTGGCGTCGCCCTCGTCGAGCTCGTTCTGGGTGGCGCACGGGAAGGCCATGTCGCACGGCACCTTCCAGGGACGCTCGCCGGGACAAAACTCCAGCTTCCGCTCCTTCGCCAGGACGTCCAGGCCCTGGCGGCGGCCGTTCTTGAGGTCGATCACCGCCTCCAGGATCTCCTCGGTGATGCCCTCCGGCACGTGGATGAAGCCGGTCCGGTCCGACAGGGTGATCACCCGGCCGCCGAGCTCCATCAGCTTCTTCGCCGTGTACTGGGACACGTTGCCGGCGCCGGAGATGACGCAGCGCTTGCCCTCCACGTCCTCGCCGTGGTGCTGGAGCATGTCCTGGGCGAAGTAGACGCAGCCGTAGCCGGTGGCCTCCAGGCGGATGAAGCTGCCGCCGAACTGGAGGCCCTTGCCGGTCATGGCGCCGGTCCACTCGTTGCGCAGGCGCCGGTACTGGCCGAAGAGGTAGCCGATCTCCCGGCTGCCCACGTTCATGTCGCCGGCGGGGATGTCCACGTCCTTGCCGATGTGCCGGTGGAGCTCGCTCATGAACGCCTGGCAGAAGCGCATGACCTCCATGTCGGAGCGCCCCCGGGGGTTGAAGTCCGAGCCCCCCTTGGCGCCGCCCATGGGCAGGGTTGTGAGGCTGTTCTTGAAGACCTGCTCGAAGGCCAGGAACTTCAAGACCGAGAGGTCCACCGAGGGGTCGAAGCGCAGGCCCCCCTTGTACGGGCCGATGGCGCTCGAGAACTGCACCCGGTGGCCCCGGTTGACCCGGACCCGGCCGCTGTCATCCTCCCAGCAGACCCGGAAGCTGATGATCCGGTCCGGCTCGGTCATCCGGGTCAGGATCCGGGCCCGCTCGTACTTCGGATGCTCGTTGACGAAGGGCACCACCTTCTCCGCCACCTCCCGCACGGCCTGGTGGA
>JBKHJP010000042.1:0-18385 GCA_046538065.1 Thermoanaerobaculia bacterium
TCGCCGGTCAGCTCGAGCACGGTGAAGGCCCAGGGGCCCTGGATCTCGAAGATCCGGGAGGCGTCCAGGTCGTTGCGGAGCGTCTCCTCCAGGACGTCCGCCGCCCCGGCGGCGGGCTCGGAGAGCTCGCCGGAGCGTTCGACGTCCGGGAAGGCGAGGCGGAGGAGGGGGCGCTGGCCGTCCTCCAGGACCAGGGTCACCTCCCCCGGAGGCTCCTCCTGGGCTTCGGCTCCCTCCTCCTCGGACTCGGGCGGGGGAGCGGGGGGCGGCTCCTGCGCCGCCAGGGCACCGGCGGCCCCGGGGAGCGCGGTTCCCACGGCCAGAAGGGCCAGCACCGCGAGGACGAGGCCTCGGGCCGGAGGGAGGGCAGAGGCGCGAACGGTTCGGTTCGTCATGGACTTCCTTTTCACAGAATGGGCTTGCATCCAGGAATCAGCGCCAAGGCACATCAGCGCACGATCAGGTTCACCGTGAGCTCGCCCTCCCGGTAGCTCGCCGGCAGGGGCGGCAGGGGCGAGGCGTTGCGGACGGCGCGGAGCGCCGCCAGGTCGAAGGAGCGGCTGCCGGACGACTCCCGGATCTCGATGCCGGCGATCTCGCCGTTGCGCTCGACACGGAAGCTGAGCAGCGTCTCGAGCCCCTCGACCGGCGGCCGGACCCACCCCTGGCGGATCGTGCGCAGCATCTGGTCGAGGTAGTAGTCGTACGGGAACGCCGCCCCCCGGGGCCCCATGACCTGGGCGTCCAGCCCCGGCCCGCCCTCCTCGCCGCCGCTGGCGCCGGGAGCCGGCGCCGGTTCGGGTCGGTCGGGAGCGGGAGGCGGTGGCGGGGCCGGCCGGGGCTCCGGCTCGGGTTCCGGCTCGGGTTCCGGCTCCGGCTCCTCCGCGGGCAGGACCGGAACGTCCGGCTCCGGCTCCGGCTCCGGCTCGGGCGGCGGCTGAGGCTCGGGCTCCGGGGCGGGCTCCGGTTCGGGTGCGGGCGGCGGGGCCGGCCGGGGTGTGGGTGAGGGCTGGGGGGCCGCGGGCAGCACCTGGACCGCCACGTACTCCGGGTACTCCCGCGGCTCGTCCACCAGCCGCGGCACGGCGAAGGCCGCGGTCACCGCCAGCGCGTGGAGGGCCAGGGCGACGAGGGCCGCGGCGGCCCGCTGGCGCGGGGTCGGCGGCGCGGAGCGCCGTTCGAGGATGCTCTGGACCGCATCGGTCAAGGTCTGTCGTCCGGGCGCTCGGTGATCATGCCGATCCGGGTGACGCCGGCCTGGTGGAGGAGGTCGAGCACCTCGATCACCCGGCCGTACTCCACGGTCCGGTCCCCCTTGAGGAAGACCGTATCGTCCCCCCGGGCCTCCAGCATCGGAACCAGCCGCTCAGCGAGCTGCGTGGGGTGGACGGGGGTCTCCTCGATCCAGACCAGGCCCTCGCGGTCGACGCTCAGCACCAGGGGATCCTCGGTGCGCACCTGGAGGGCTTCGGCCCGGGCACGGGGGAGCGCGACCTCCACGCCCTGGTGCAACATGGGCGCCGTGATCATGAAGATGATCAGCAGCACCAGCATCACGTCCACCAGGGGCGTGACGTTGATGTCCGCCAGGACCTGATCGTCGTCGTGGTGCTCGTACCCGGGACTGCCTACGCCGAAGGCCACGGTTCACTCCACATCCGGGGCCGGAGCCTCGGCCATCACGTGAAATTCCTCTCCGCCAGGTTCACCAGCTCCAGCACGAAATCCTCCATCCGGGACCGGACCTGCCGCAGGCGCGCCGCGAAGTGGTTGTACCCGATGAGCGCCGGGATGGCGGCCCCGAGCCCCGCGGCGGTGTTCACCAGGGCCTCGGCGATCCCCGGCGCCACCGTGACGATGGAGGTCGAGCCGGTCAGGCCGATCTCCTGGAACGCCACCATGATGCCCCAGACCGTGCCGAAGAGGCCGATGAACGGCGTCGAAGCGGCGGTGGTGGCGAGGAAGGGCGTTCCCCGGGCGAGCTGCCCGACCTCCACGGTGACGGCCCGGCGGAGGGTCCGCTCCACCGCGCCCAGGGAGCGGATCCGGTAACGGCGCGCATCGCCCCCCTCGTCCGCCGCCGCCCGGGCGGCCTTGATCTGGGCGTCGATCTCGGCGTAGCCCGCCTGGAAGATCCCCACCAGGGGTGAGCTGCCCAGGCCGGCCGCCGCCTCGTTGACCTCGCTGAAGCGCGAGCTGCGCCGGAAGGCGTCGAGGAACCGGTCGGTCTGGCCGTTGGCGCGCTTGAGCTGGAGGTACTTCCACAGCATGATGGCCCAGGAACCCACGGAGAAGGCCACCAAGACCCCCAGCACGAACTTCGCCATGGGCCCCGCCTCGAGGAAGAACTCGAGGATGCCGGGCCCCCCTTCCAGCTGCGCAGCGGCGGCGGGCTGGAGGGAGGCCGAGCCGACAACAGTGAGAAGGATCAGAGTCTCGCCCATGCGCGGCGAAAGGTAGCACACCGGGGCGCGACCCCGCCGCCGCCGGAGGGCGGACCTCCGGGACCCGACCCGGGCCGCTCACGACCCGGAGGCCGAGGCGGTTCCGGACGTCGGTTCCACCTCCCCGTCCTCGTCACCGTCCATGGGCGGCGGCAGGACCACTTCATGGCGCTCGAGGAAGCCGTTGCGCTCCTCCCGGACGATCGCCACCGCCTCCTCGACGGTGTCCACCCAGTGGGCCAGGTCCAGGTCCCCGGGACCGGCGAGGCCCCGGGCGACGATCTGCTCCCGGAGCCAGCTCCGGAGGCCCTTCCACATGGGCCCCACGAAGACCAGGCTCCGGCCCCGGAGGACCCGTACCTGGAGGAGCTGGTAGACCATGAGCGCTTCCAGGGTCGTACCGATGCCGCCGTCCACTACGATGTAGGCGTGGGACAGGCGGATGAACTGGTGGAGCCGGGAGAAGAAGGTCTTGTGGGCGGTGACCTCGTCCAGGAACGGGTTGGGCTGCTCTTCCAGAGGCAGGAGGATGGTGAGGCCGAACGAGCGCGTGCCGTGGCGGTACGCACCGTGCCGGGCGCCTTCGTTGGCAGCCATCATCAGGCCCGGCCCGCCGCCGGTGACGATGTCGCAACCGATGTAGGAGAGCTGACGGGCCAGCTCCCGGACGCGGGTGTAGTTCTCGTCCTCGGTCTGGATCCGGCTCGAGCCGAAGATCGCCACCCGGAAGTAGCGCGTCTCGTGGGGGCCGTGGCGATCGATCCAGTCGATGGCACCGTACAGGCGCTGGATCATCCAGTCGTGGAACCGGATCGCCTTGGTACGGGCCTTGCGCCGCCACCGGGCCAGCCGATCCTCCCGGGAAGCGCGCACCGGTTCGGGGCGGTTCCTTCTCCGGGGAGGGGCAGCCATGGCTCACCCGATTGTACCGACGTTCCGTAGGGTCCGGCGCCGAGGGGCTGGCCGGGCGTGATAACGTCCACAGCCGATTTTCGCAAAGATCAAGCGATCACTTCGAAGCGCGGGCGGCCCACCACGCCCACTCCGGCCATGAGCGCGAGCCTGGACCCCCAGTACTTCTTCAACTCCCGCCACCAGCCGGCTCCCGGACAGGCATACCGGGGCGGGTGGATCGACCTGGCCCAGGACCCGTCCGCCGCCCACCGGCTGATCAAGTTGGGGATTTCCCCCCGGACGGACCTGCCGGCGCTGACCCTGACCGACGCCGGAGGCAAGGTGCGGCTGCTCGCCCTGCGGCTCACCCCGGACGAGGCGGCGCGGATGGCCGCCGGGGAGACCGTCCCGGCGGGGGAGCCGATCGTCTTCGGAGCCGCCTGGTGCCCTGACACGCGCAAGCTCCGGAAGCTCTTCGAGCGCAACGGCAGGTCGTTCCGCGAGGTGAACGTCGACCTGGACGCCCCGGCCGAGGCCCTGGTCTTCGCCCGCAGCGGCGGCCGGCGCGTGACCCCGACGCTCCTCTTCGACGACCGGCTCTGGCTGTTCAACCCCGACCCCGACCTCCTGGAGCGCTTCACGGGCGGGGCCGCCGGCACCCCCGGAGACGTCCCGGCGGGAGCCCGTCCCGAACCGTAGGACGGGCCACCGAGCCGGCGTGTAGAATCGCCGTGCGGAGCCTGGCCTGACCAGGCCCGGCCAGGCCGAGCCGGGCCGGATCGCACACCGGCCGGGCGGGCTCCCCGGCATCCCGACATCATCGAAGCGGAGGAGATTTCCCATGCGCATCGCGGTCTGCATCAAGCAGGTCCCGGACACCGAGGCTCGCCTGCGCGTCGGCAAGGACGGCAGGTGGATCGAGGAGGAGGACCTGCCGTTCAAGGTCAACGAGAGCGACGAGTACGCCCTGGAGGAGGCCCTCACCCTGGCCGAGAGCTCCGGCGGCGAGGTGGTGGTCTTCAGCCTGGGCCCGGCCCGGGTGAAGGAGGCCTTGCGCAAGGCCCTGGCCCTGGGTGCCGCCCGGGCCGTCCACCTCCAGGACGACGCGTTCCTCCACGGCGACGCCCTGGCCACCGGCAAGGCCCTGGCCCGGGCCGTGGCGCGCGAGGAGTTCGACCTGGTCCTCACCGGATCCCAGTCCGACGACGTGGGCTACGGCGGCACCGGCTCCGTGGTCGCCGGCCACCTGGGCTGGCCCCACGCCTGGCTGGTCATGGGCGTCGAGCCGGAGGACGGCGGCACGGTCAAGGTCAAGCGGGAGATGGAGAGCGGCCTGAACGAGATCTTCCGCACGCACCTGCCGGCGGTGCTCGAGATCCAGGCCGGCATCAACCACCCCCGGTACGCGTCCTTGAAGGGGATCATGCAGGCGAAGAAGAAGCCCATCGAGGAGCTGGACGCCGCCGCCCTCGGGATGGACCCGGCCGAGGTGGGGCTCGCCGGCTCACGGCTGGAGATCGTCTCCGTGGCCTTCCCGGAGAGCGGCGAGGGCGCCGAGATCATCGAAGAGGCCCCGGAGAAAGCGGCGGCCCTCCTGGTCGAGAAGCTCCAGAAGGAAGCGAGGGTGCTCTGATGGCGAACACGGTCTGGATCGTCCTGCAGCAGCGCGACGGCAAGCTCCACCGGATGTCCCGGGAGGCGATCGCCGCCGGCCGGAAGCTGGCGGAGGCCACCGGCGGCTCCGCCGAGGCGGTCCTCGTGGGCTCGGGGGTCGACGGGATCGCCCGGGAGGTGGCCGGGTTCGACCTGGCCGCCGTCCACGTGGCCGACGCGCCGGCGCTCGAGCCCTACACCCCGGGAGCGTACGTGGGCGCCCTGGCCCCGGCGATCCGGGAGGCGTCGCCGGCCTACGTCGTCTTCCCCCACACCTACCAGACGGTGGACTACTTCGCCCGCCTGGCCCAGGAGACCGGCGCGGCCCTCCTGCCGGAGGTCACCGGCTTCGAGGAGGGCGCCGACGGCCTCGTCTGGACCCGGCCGGTCCTGGGCGGCAAGATGCAGGCCCGGGTCCGGGTCCGCGGTGAAGGAGGGGAGGGGACGGTCCTCCTCTCGGTCCAGTCCGGCGCCTTCCCGGCGGACGAGACGGGCAGCGGCTCCGCGGATGTCCGGGGGTTCGCCACCGACCTGTCGGCGGTGGAGCCCGACCGGGAGATCCTGGAGGTCGAGGAGGTGGGCGCCGACACGGTGGACCTGACCAAGGCCGAGGTCATCGTGGCCGTGGGCCGGGGCGTCGGCGGGCCGGACAAGATGGGCCCGGTCGAGGAGCTCGCCCGAATCCTGGGGGCCGACCTCGGCGCCAGCCGGCCGGTGATCGACAACGAGTGGCTCCCCCGGGACCGCCAGATCGGCTCCAGCGGCCAGACCGTGGCACCCAAGCTCTACCTGGCCCTGGGGATCTCCGGCGCCATCCAGCACACCGTGGGGATGAAGGGCTCGGCGATGGTGGTGGCGGTCAACAAGGACCGCAACGCGCCGATCTTCGCCCTGGCGGACTACGGCGTCGTCGGCGACCTCCACGAGCTGGTGCCGGCCCTCACCGAGGCGATCCGGGAGGCCAAAGAGGGGTGAGGGTCAGGCGAATTCCCGGCGCCGGACCTCGAAGAGAACGAGGGCGGCGGCCACCGCCGCGTTGAGGGACTCCACCCCGGGGGCCAGGGGAATCGTGGCCCGCAGGTGGCAGCGGTGGAGGAGGGCGTCGGAGAGGCCCGGACCCTCGGCTCCCACCGCCAGGACCAGGGGCGCCGAGAGCTCGGCGCGCCAGAGGACCTCGCCGCCCCGCGGCACCAGGGCGAGCCAGCGGGCCCGCCCCGCCAGGTGGTCGTCCAGGCCGTCCGGCTCCACCCCCACCGCCGCCGGCAGCCGCAGCAGGCTCCCGGCGGAGCCGCGGAGCGCCCGGGGGTGGTTCGGGTGGACGCAGCCCGGGGACAGGGCGAGCCCGGCGGCCCCGGCCGCCTCGGCGGAACGGGCCACGGCGCCGAGGTTCCCCGGGTCCTGGAGACCGTCGAGGTAGAGGTAGGTTTCCCCACCGGCCCGGGCGTTCGGGCGGGGGAGGCTCTCGACGCCGCCCCGGGGCAGCCGGGCCACGGCCAGGAGCCCCTTGGGCGAGTCGGCATCCGCGAGCTCCGCCAGGAGCTCCGGGGCCACCTCTACCGGGGGCTCCGGCAGGGCGGCCAGGATGTCCCGGAGCTCCCGCCCCGCGCCCTCCCGCTCGAAGAAGCCCGGCGCGGTCAGGACCTCCTCCAGGACCAGGTCCGAGGCCAGGGCCTCCGCCACCAGGTGGGGTCCCTCCAGGAGCGCCCGGTCGCCTTTACTTCGCCGGAGGCGGCGAATATCCTTGAGCCTTCGATTCTGGCGGCTGGTGATCATCGCGCCGATCCTAACGATGCAAACGCCTCGACAGGCGCCCGGAGTGGCGGACGACGCCGCCTCCCGGTGCACGACGGAGCTTCGCCCAGCGTGGACGTAAAGGACTTCTGGCAACGCCTGCAGCGGGGCGTGGAGGTGGCGGTGGCCGGCTCCACCCCGGACCGGCACCTGGGGGTGCGCGACGGCTTCGTCCGCTTCTTCCGGGACCGCTTCGATCGCCCCATCTCCATCGCCGTGGTCCCCCAGGTCGAGCCGGAGGTCCCGGTGGGATTGCCCGTCTCGAACGAGGAGGTGATGGACCTCGTGGCGGGCCGGGCAGAGGACCTGGAGCGGCGCTTCCGCGGGGAGTACCACTTCTTCGTGGCCAGCGAAGGGGGGCTCGACTCGGTGGAGCGGTGCTCCGAGGCGCTCTACTTCGTCCGCAACTGGACCCTGCTCGTGAGCCCCATCGGCCGCGCCTGGGGGGCGAGCGGCTCGGTCCAGATCCCGCCGCGGATCCTCTCCGGCCTGGGCCACGAGCAGGTGCCCTTCGCGGTCCCGGGCACGCGCCGGAGCGGCGGCATGATCAGCTCGCTGACCGGAGGGCTCGAGACGCGGCGCCGGGCGGTGGAGGTGGCCACCCTCCACGCCCTGTCGACGCTGTTCTACGGCGTCCTGGGGAGCGGCGGCGAGGGCGCCGGGGGCCGGCGTTGACGGCCGTCGGCCAGAGCGGCTTTGGTACCATCCGCCGGCCGCGCCGCCCGAGCCGGACCGGCTCGCCGGTGCCGGCACCGGTCCCACGGACCGCCCACGACCGCCCGTTCACCACCCGTACCCGAGGCCGAACATGAGCGAACGCACGACGCACCTGTTCACGTCCGAATCGGTGACCGAAGGCCACCCGGACAAGATCGCCGACCAGATCTCGGACGCGGTCCTGGACGAGGTCCTGCGCCAGGACCCCACGGGCCGGGTGGCCTGCGAGACCCTGGTCACCACGGGGATGGCTCTGCTGGCCGGCGAGATCACCGCCCGGACCACCCCGGACTTCACGGCGGTGGCCCGGCGAACGATCGCCGACATCGGCTACACCCGGGCGGACTACGGCTTCGACGCCGAGCACTGCGCCGTGCTCCTGGCCATCGACCCCCAGTCCCCGGACATCGCCCAGGGCGTGGACACCGGCGGCGCCGGAGACCAGGGCCTGATGTTCGGTTTCGCCTGCCGCGAGACGCCGGAGCTCATGCCCCTGCCCATCACCCTGGCCCACGCCCTGACGCGCCGGCTGTCGGCGGCCCGCAGGGGCGGCGAGATCGGGTGGCTGCGCCCGGACGGCAAGAGCCAGGTCACGGTGGAGTACGACGGCCACCGGCCGGTGCGGGTGGACACGGTGGTCGTCTCCACCCAGCACGACCCGGAGGTGGGCAACGACGAGCTCCGGGAGGCGATCATCGAGACGATCATCCGCCCGGTGGTGCCCTCGGAGCTTCTGGACGGCGACACCCTGTTCCACATCAACCCCACCGGCCGTTTCGTCGTCGGCGGTCCCCAGGGGGACTGCGGGCTGACCGGCCGGAAGATCATCGTCGACACCTACGGCGGCCAGGGCAGCCACGGCGGCGGCGCCTTCTCCGGCAAGGACCCGACCAAGGTGGACCGCTCGGCGAGCTACATGGCCCGCCACGTGGCGAAGAACCTGGTGGCCGGAGGGCTGGCGGAGCGCGCCGAGGTGCAGCTCGCCTACGCCATCGGCGTGGCCGAGCCGGTCTCCGTCCACGTGGAGACCTCCGGCACCGGCGGGGTCCCGGACCACCGCCTGGAGGCCCTGGTCCGGGAGCACTTCCCCCTCACCCCGAAGGGCATCATCGACGCCCTGGAGCTGCGCCGCCCCATCTACCGGAAGACCGCCGCCTACGGCCACTTCGGCCGCGACGAGCCCGAGTTCACCTGGGAGCGCACCGACCGCGCCGCCGACCTCCGGGCAGCCGCCGGGGTGGAGGGCGACGTGCGGGTGGGGTGAGGGATGGCTCACTCGGTCGAGACCGGCGAAGCTGGATCCGGCGACGGCCGAGCGGACCGGCGTAGGCTTCGTACCCGCCCGGTGCTCATGGGGCTCCTCGGCGTGCCGTGGAGCGCCGTCTGCGGCTGGGCCGCGTGGCGGATCTGGACCGAGCCGCCTCTCCTCCTGGAGGTCGGGGACCACCCGATCTTCCTCGCCAGTCTCGTCGAGGTGCTCTCCATATGGCTCGCCGGTCTTGTCGTGGGGTTGACAGGGCTTTCGCCTGTACCGAGGAGACCGAAGCTCGCCGTCGCCCTCGGCGCCGGATCCCTCGCACTCGTCGTTGCCTGGGCGGGAGGGCCGGCCGAACCGGAGGTCCGCCGAGGCGGGCACCGGGACCTCAGCCCCTCCGAGAGGACGACGCTCCTGGTCGGGATCGACGGCATGACCTGGAGCGCGATCCTCCCCCTCGTGCGGCGAGGGGAGCTGCCGACGATCGAGCGCCTGATGGCGGAAGGCAGCTACGGGGTGCTCCACTCACTCCCGAGCACGCGGCCGTCGACCGGACAGCGGGGGTACTGGTCGCCCGTGGTGTGGACGTCCATCGCCACCGGGGTGGGTCCGGCTGTCCACGGGATCGAGGACTTCAACCTCCCGGACCCGGACGGACGGACGGCTCTCGCGGCCTCGCACCACCGGACGTCGCCCGCCTTCTGGAACCTGTTCCCGCGCTACGGCCAACGTGTGGGTGTGGTGGGGTGGTGGGGCACGTGGCCCGCCGAGGAGATCGACGGCGTGATCGCCTCGAGCTCCCTCGGACTGCGCGGTCCGAAGCGCCAGGGGCGAGAGCCGGGGACGCCGCCCTCGGTTTCACCCGGGGAGGAGCTGCCGCGGCTGGTTCACCCGGAGGTGATGCTCGACGAGCTCATGAGGTTCACGCCCTCGAGCGACGAGACCGAGCGCCTGGTCCACGACCGGATCTTCCGCCTCGACCGGTATCCACTCGATCTCGGCTACAAGCGGGACGTGATCTACGCGGTCGCCGGGCAGGACCGTTTCTACCTGGAGGTCGCCCGCCATCTCCTGCAGACGCGGGAGCTCCCCCTTCTCGCGGTGTACTTCGAGGGTCCCGACGTGGTCAGCCACCATTTCTGGCGCTTTCGGAGCGACCCCACCGGCTCCCTCGCACCGGGTTACGAGTTTTGGCTGCCGGACGGCTTCGATGAGCACACGAAAGCCGTCGACCGGTACTACAGGCTGGTGGACGAGTATCTGGCCCTGCTGATCGAGGAGCTTCCGGAAACAGCCACCGTCGTCGTCTGTTCCGACCACGGCTTCCGGGAGGAGCCGGGGCACGCCCTCTCGGCCACCCATTCCGGGCAGGGTGTGCTGCTGGCACGGGGTCCGGGGATCGAGCGGAACAACCCCCTCAACCTCTCGCTTCGAGGCTCGCTTCAGGGGCTCCGACACGGTCGTGTCGACGTCCTTGATCTCCTGCCCACGTTGCTCTACCTGCACGGGCTGCCCATCGCCGAAACCCTGGAAGGGGAGATCCTGACTCGCCTGTTCACCCGGGAGCTGGTCCGGGAACGTCCCGTCATCCGCGTCGACGCCTACGATGCCCGTTCGCCAGGCGCGAGTGATGAAAGGGAAGGTGGTGGGGAGCTCGACGAGGAGTACCAGCGCCGCCTCCGGGCCCTCGGCTACATCGACTGATCGTCCGTTCGATCGCCGACGGCCGGGAAACGTCAGAGATACCCCAGGGCCTCGAGGCGTTTTCGGGTCTCGGGGTCGAGATCCACCGGATCGACCGCCTCCCGGCGGCCGTCACGAATCGCGCGGTAGAGCTGGCCCTTGAAGGCCTCCACACGATCCCAGTTGCTGGCCGACACTTCGAGACGCTCGCCGGGATCTTCGTGGAGATCGAAGAGCCGCCCGTCGTAGTACTTCCAGCGTCCGGTCCGTAGCGAGTACGACTCGCCACCGTCCCGCTTGGAGACGGCGACCAGGGGCTGGACCTCTTCACCCCGGAGGATCTGCAGGAGGTCCACGCCGCGCCAGGGCCCGGGTGGCTTCAGCCCGAGGGAGCCCAGAACGGTGGGTGCCAGGTCGATCAGCCGGACCTGCCGTCGCACGCGTTCGCCGGCCCACTTCTGGTCGGGAAAGCGGACCACCAGCGGCACCTTCAGGAGCTCGTCGTAGAGGGAGTGGGAGTGCCAGCCCACCTGTCCGTGCTCGTTGAACTCCTCGCCGTGGTCGGAGGTGAAGACCAGGAGGGTGCTCTCCAGGAGTCCCCGATCCCGAAGCCCGGCCAGGAGCCGGCCCAGCGCCCGGTCCACCGACCGGATCTCGGCGTCATAGGCCGCGACGATGAAGTCCAGGTCTTCCTCTGCCAGGCTTCGGGCTTGCTCATTGATCTGCTGAAGCTCCTCGACCTCCACCGCGTCGCCCAGCCAGCCGTCGTACGGGGAAGCCCCTATGGTTTCCAGGTCTTCGGGAGAGGGCGTGTACGGGTGGTGGACCTCGTAGGTGTGGAGAAGGAGGAAGAACGGTGCCTCAGAGGCTCCCGGGTCGTCGAGCCAGTCGATCGCCCGGGTCACGATGGGGTCGAAGCGGTCCTCGTGCTCCGCGCTCGACCGGTACACGTCGAACCCCTGGTCCAGCCCCCAGCGGGCATCCACCTGGGCACCGTCGTTGAACGACGCGGTGCGGTAGCCCAGGTCCTGGAGCACCTCGGGCGCGGTCGTCACGTCCTCGGGGAGCGGCCGGCGATCGGAGATGGAGGCCGCGTGCTGGTGGGGGAGCAGTGAGCTCAGCATCGAGGCGTGCGAGGACAGGGTCGACGGCGCGTGGCTGATCGCCTGCTCGAAGACCACCGACTCCCGGCACAGCTCGTCGAGGTTGGGGCTGGTGGGCCCCTCGTAGCCGTAGCAGCCGAGGTGGTCCGGGCGGAGCGTGTCGATGGAGATGAGGATCACGTTCTCCGCGAGGGGCTCGGGCCCCGAGCAACCTGAAGCGCCCCCCAGGGCGAGACTCGCGAGCAGCAGGGCGCCCGGCAGGGTCCGGGGGGTCCGCGCGAGGCGCAGAAAGGTCGGTCGGTCGAGCGGCATCGGCGCATTCTACAGTCGTCAGCCGGGCCCCGGAGGCTTCCCGGGCGGTGCCCGGTGTAGACTTCCCGGCAATGGAAGAGACCCTGCTCTCCGTGGCCCTGGGGCTCGGGCTGGCCGCGGCCTCCGGCTTCCGGGTGTTCGTGCCGTTCCTGGTGCTGGGCGCCGCAGTGCGGGGCGGGTACGTGGACGTCTCGTCCGGGTTCGCCTGGGTGGGGACGGAGGCCGCCCTGATCGCCTTCGGTGTCGCCACGTTCCTCGAGGTCGGCGGCTACTACGTCCCCTGGATCGACAACCTCCTGGACGCGGTGGCCACTCCGGCGGCGGTGGTGGCCGGGATCCTCGTGACCGCCTCCGTGATCACCGACATGGACCCGTTCTTGCGCTGGACTCTCTCCGTGCTGGCCGGCGGGGCCACGGCGGGCTCGGTCCAGGCGGTGACCGTGGCGGGGCGGCAGCTCTCCAGCGTCACGACCCTGGGCCTGGGGAATCCCATCGTGGCGACGGCGGAGGCCGCGGGCTCGGCGGCCACGGCGCTGGCGGCGATCGTGGTGCCGGTCCTGGCCCTCCTCGCCGTCCTCGTCCTCCTGGGCGTCGCCGCGCGCAAGATCCTGTTCCGCAACCCCCGGAGGGAGGGGAGCGCCGCCGCAGAGCCGGCGGGCGGCCCGGGCCCCTGAGAACCACAGGGAGAGGGTCTTGCCGGACGCAACCGGCCGCTGGCGGGTCTGGATCGACACCGGCGGCACCTTCACCGACTGCCTGGGGGTGGACCCCGCGGGCCGGCTCCACCGGCTGAAGGTCCTCTCGTCGAGCTCCCTGCGGGGCCGGGTGGCTGACCGGGTCGACGGGCGCACCCTCTCCGTGGACGAGGACTGGCTCCCCCCGCTCCTGCGAGACGGGGCGGCCGGACGAGAGCTCCTCGCCGGGTGCGGCTTCCGGCTGCTCGAGGGCCGGGGCGGTGAAGCCCGGGTCGAAGGCTTCGACCCGGGTGCCCGGCGCCTGCGGCTGGACACCGACCCGGGCTCGGCGGTCGGCCCCGGCGCCGTCTTCGAGCTCCTCTCCCCGGACGAGGCCCCGGTCCTGGCGGCTCGCCTCCTGACCGGCACCCCGCAGGACCGGCCCCTTCCGCCCCTGGACCTCCGCCTCGCCACGACCCGCGGCACCAACGCCCTCCTGGAGAGGACGGGAGCCCGGACCGCCCTCTTCGTGACCCGGGGCTTCGGCGACCTCCTGGTGATCGGCGACCAGAGCCGCCCGGAGCTCTTCGCCGTGGCGGTGGAGAAGCCGGATCCCCTCTACGCCGCCGTGGTGGAGGTCCCGGAGCGCCTGGCGGCGGACGGGTCGATCATCGAGGGCCTGGATCTGGAGGGCGATCTGGACGGCGACCTGGACGGCCCGGCGGGCAGGGCTCTCGCCTCCCGGGTGGACGAGCTCCTGGCCTCGGGGGTCGAGAGCGCCGCCGTGGCCCTCTTGCATGCCTACCGCCAGCCGGCCCACGAGCGCGACCTGGGGGCGTTCCTGGAGGAGCGGGGTTTCCGCCACGTCGCCCTCTCGGCGGATCTCGCCCCCCTGATCCGGATCGTCCCCCGGGCCGAGACCGCGGTCGTGGACGCCTACCTGGCCCCGATCATCGGCGAGTACCTGGCGCGGGTTCGGGAGGCTCTCCCGGACTCCGGGGGGTCGGTCCAGGTCATGACCAGCGCCGGCGGCCTCGTGGGCGCGGACCGGTACCGGGCGAAGGACAGCCTCCTCTCGGGCCCGGCGGGCGGGGTGGTGGGCGCCGCGGAGGCGGGCCGGCGCTCCGGCTTCCGGCGGGTCATCGGCTTCGACATGGGCGGCACCAGCACCGACGTGGCCCGCCACGACGGGGCCTTCGAGTACCTGTTCGAGCACCGCGTGGGGGACGCCCGGCTCCTGGCCCCGGCGCTGGCCATCGAGACCGTCGCGGCGGGCGGCGGCTCGATCTGCCGGTTCGATGCGGGCCGCCTGCTGGTGGGCCCGGAAAGCGCCGGGGCCGATCCGGGGCCGGCGTGTTACGGGAACGGAGGCCCCCTGACCCTCACCGACGTGAACCTCCTCCTGGGGCGCCTGGACCCCGCCCGCTTCGGGATCCCCGTGGACCGCCGGGCCGCCGAGGAGCGGCGCGCCGAGCTCGTCCGGGCCGTCGCCGGGGCCCGGGGGGAGGCCCCGGAGCCCGAGGGCCTGCTGGCCGGCTGCCTGGAGATCGCCGACGAGCGGATGGCGGACGCCGTGCGCCGGATCTCGCTCCGCCGGGGCTACGACCCGTCGGACTACACCCTGGTGGCCTTCGGCGGCGCAGGTGGGCAGCACGCGGGCTCCCTGGCGGAGCACCTGGGGATGGACACGGCCCTGGTCCCGGAGGACGCCGGGCTCCTGTCCGCCCTGGGCCTGGGCTCGGCGGTGGTGGAGCGCTTCGCCCAGCGACAGGTCCTCCGGCGCCTCGACCGCAGCCCCGACCGCAGCCGGGAAGGTGACCGGACCCTGGAGGATCTCCTGGCGGAGCTCGCCCGGGAGGCATCCCGGGCGGTGGAGGAGGAGGGGATCCCGCCGGAGGAGGTGGCGGTGCGGCGACGGATCGTCCACCTCCGGCTCGAAGGACAGGAGACGGCGGCCCAGGTGGAGCTCGCCCCGGCCGACGTCCTGGACGGCCAGGGGAGCCGGGACCTCGCCCGCACGCTGGCTTCATCCTTCGAGGCCGCCTACCGGGAGCTCTACGGCTACCCGCCGCCGCCGCGCCCGGTCGAGGTGGAGTCGGTCCAGGTGGTGGCGTCGTCCCGGCCCCGAAAGCGGCCCTCACCCGAGCCGGTGCCCCCCCGGCGCACCCCGGAGCCGGCGGGCCGGCAGCGGGCCTGGTTCGGGACGTGGCGGGAGGTGCCGGCCTACGAGCGGGAGGCTCTCCTCCCCGGGGACCACCTGGACGGCCCGGCCCTCGTCTTCGAACGCCACGCCGCCACCGTGGTCCCCCCCGGCTGGCACGCCGCCCTGGACGCCGCCGGCGCCCTGGTCCTCCGGCGTTCAAGATTGTAGTATCTATCCGCAAGTCTGCAGCCTTGAGATTTCGGAGGCCGACGGCCGCCGCACGGCCCTGTTCGTTGCGTACCCGAGGCCGTGCGACCCCCCTCCGACCATCAGGAAGGCCATGGACTCCAGGAACAGCCGGGATGTCGAAGCCTCCGCATCGGCGGGACGGTGGACGGCTGCCGCCGTCCTCGGGCTGGGGCTGGTCGTCAGCCTGTACCCTCTCGGCTGCTCTGGGATGCGCGAAGTCCCGGGGCACTGGGGCGACACCCGCCTGGTCGCCTTCTCCCTCGAGCACGGTTACGGATTCCTTGCGGGCCGGGAGCTCGACCGCCCTTTCTGGGACCCGCCGCTCTTCTACCCGGAGCGCAACGTCGCGGCGTACACGGACCTGCTCCTGGCCGGGGGGATCACGTACTGGCCCTGGCGGGCCCTGGGGCTGGCTCCGGATACGTCCTTCCAGATCTGGATCGTCCTCGCGTTCGTCCTCAACTTCGTGGCGTTTTCCATTCTCCTCCGGCGTGCGCTCGGGACCTCCCCGCTCGCGTCCGCGCTCGGGGCGTACCTCTTCGCCTTCGGGAGCTCGCGGCTCGCCAACCTGGCCCATCCGCAGCTCCTCTTCGACCTGTTCGTGGTCACCGCCCTGATCGCCCTGACAGAGGTCTTCCGCTTGCGGAGCGCCCCCGGCCGCGCGGGCACCCGCCGGCTCTGGTGGACGGTCTTCTTGGGGTGTCTGGTCTTCCAGGCCTGGACGGCCTTCTACCCGCTGTTCTTCCTGGGGCTGTTCCTCGGCCTGGCGACCCTGGCCTCGATGGCGCTGCCCGGCGCCCGGCGCGGACTCTTCGAGCTGGTCCGGGCAGACTGGGCCTTCCTGGCTCCGGCCGGTGTCTCGGCCGCCCTCCTGGTCCTTCCGGTGGCCGAGCATTACCTCTTCACCCAAGACGTCCTGGGGGGCCGGCCCTACGCCGCCGTCGAACGCTCCTTCGCTCCACGGCCCTGGTCCTGGTTCCTCATGGGACCGGCCAACCGGCTCTACGGAAGCTTCACCGAGATGGCGATCTCGTGGGACGCCGAGGCCAAGCTGGCCACCGGGACCCACGCCCTGGGCCTGGGCCTGCTGACGCCCCTCCTGGCCCTCGGCGGCCTGTGGAGCGCCAGGCGACGGGACGCGGTCCGGGTGAGTTTCGCGGTGGGGGCGGCCGTCGTCCTCCTGGCGACCTACGTACCCGGCGTCGGGAGCCTCTGGAGGTTCGTCTACGACGCCGTCCCCGGCGCCACCGGGATCCGCGCCGTCGGGAGGATCGGGATCTATCTCCTCGTCCCGGCGGGCTTCGGGATCGCCCTCTTGGCCGACCGCCTCGTGGCCCGCCGCCGGGGCCTCTGGCTGGCCGGGGGCCTCCTGCTCGTCGTGGCCGCCGAGAACGCCCACCACGTACCCAGCTTCGACAAGAACGTCTACCGGGACCGCATCGCGCGGATCGCCGCGGCGGTCGGGCCGGAGTGCGAGACCTTCTTCGTCTCGAGCGAGTTCCGCCCCAGGTATCAGCCGGTCCCTGAAGACGCCATGTGGGCGACCTATGCCCTGGGCCGGCCGACCGTCAACGGCCGCTACGGCAACCTGCCGCCGGGCTACGGGATGAGCCCGCCCGTGGGCCGGCCCCGGGAGCTCCGGGAGCCACTGACGAAGTGGGTCAGGGAACACTGCCTCCCCCGGGTCTGCTGGGTCCACGTCTCGGGGGGGGCGGCCGAGCCCGTCCCATTCGAATCTCCGGGGCCGTGCCGGTGAGGCTTCGAGCGTTGCGGCGCCACCCCTCCGTCGTCTGGGCCTGCGTGGTCCTGGCTGGGCTGGCCGGGCTCCGGGCCTGGCAGGTCGCCCCAGTCGAGCCCGTCCTCGAGGTCGCGTGGGACGGGGAGCGGTGGAGCCTCCCCTATCCGGCCTTCGTGGACGTCCCGGTCCGCGTCTCGGTCCTGGGGCGCCCCCCGGCCGGACCCTGTCCCCCGCGCCTGTTCGTCCACCTGCGGACGGAGACGGGTGAGCTGGTGCGGACCTTCGACCATGCGCCACCGGCGGTGTGCGCCGGCTCCACCGCCGCCTACGGGATCGCCCTGGGCCAGTCGGGGCTCGGCGAGGCCCTGCCGCCGGGGCGGTACGAGCTCTCCTTGGGTGCCCACGTCGGGAACCGGGAGCTCCCGATCCGGTGGACGGGCGGGGTGTCCACGCGGGTCGTCCTGGGGTGGGTGGAGGTCCCGAAGCCGACCGGCGCCAAAGACCCCGGCTTCCGTCTCGCCGGGGGTTGGTCCCCGGCGGAGGAGTCGGGAAACCTCCAGCACCCGGTGGTCCGGCGCTTCTCCCGGCAGGCCCGGGCAGACCTGGCCCCGAGCTCCGAGGCACGGGAGATCCGGCTCCACGTCGGCGTCCCCCTCGGTGCCGTCGACGGCCGGTCCGGGGGGGCCGGAAATCTGGTCGAGGTCCGGGTCTCCTGCACCGGCCGGGAGGTGCGCCTGAACGGTGCGGGAATGCACGAGACCACGGTTCTGGTGCCGGCGGACCACCGGTGCACCCTCCACTTCGAGCGGCCGTCCGCCCCCCAGCCGGCCGGCGGAGGAGGGCACGGCGAGACCGCCCCGTTCCTGGCGTCCTTCTCGTGGCGAGCCGCCGCCGAGCCCTCCAGCGACGCCGAGGAATCCACCGGGCGATAGGATCGCGCCGTATCCCTCGACCCCGCAGGCGTGGCAGACTCCCGAGGAGGGACCCATGGACGAGCGCGACATCCCCATCCCCCATGACACGCCGGAGCCGGGCGATCCGGGCCTGGCGCGGGAGGCGGCGGCCCTCGCCATCCTGGCCGGGGCGCTGGCGGCCAGCGTGGTCGTCTACCCCGGAATCGCCTGGTTCCTGACCTCGGAGGCCTCCGACGCCGGCTTCCAGCCGTCGGGCCTGCCGGCCCCCCTGCCCGCGATCCTCGCCGGGCTGGGGATCGTCCTCCTGCTGGTGGCGCCGGTGGTGGAGGGCCGCCTCCGGTCCGGCACGGCCGGCGAGGGCGGGGAGCGGGCGGTGCAGGGGTTCCGGACGGCCACCCTGGTGGGCTTCGCCCTCCGGGAAACGGCGGCGGTTCTCGGGCTGGTGATCGCGATCACCACCGGCCGACCCCTCTGGTGCTACCTCCTGTCGCTGGCGGCCCTCGTGGCCATGGTCTCGGCCTGGCCCTCTCGTAGCCGACTGGAGCGCCACGCTCGCGGCGCCGTCCGGCCTTCGTGAGGGGGCCGAGGCACGGCCCGGAACGACTCCCCCAAGGAAACGACCCACCATCCCGAGGAACGCTCCGATGAAGGCGGCGGAAGGATCCGAAGCGGGAGCCGGCCCGCCGGCCGCAGCGGCCTCCACCGGCCGCCCGGCGGCGGTGGTGGAGGAGCTCTTCACCGCGCGGTTCGAGGCGGTGGCCCGGGAGATGGGGGAGCTCCTCCGGCGCACGGCGCTGTCCACCAACGTCAAGGAG
>JBKHJP010000343.1:0-4665 GCA_046538065.1 Thermoanaerobaculia bacterium
ATCACCCTCGACAGCAAGGGGCGCGCGACCCTGCCGGACGACGTCCGGAAGGCCCTCGGCGTGGGGGCCGGGGACCTGATCCTCCTGGAGCGGACGGACCGGGGCACGTTCGAGCTGGTCCCGGCCAGCCTCGTTCCCAGGGACCAGCTCTGGTTTCACCACCCGGAGGTTCGGGAGCGCGTCACGGAAGCCGAGGCCGACTTCGTGGCCGGGCGCTCGACGCGGACGGAAACCCCCGAGGAGGCCCAGGCGTTCCTCGATGCGCTGAAGGAGCCGTCCCGCTCTCCTGATGCCGGCTAAACAGACCTTTTTGGCTGCCGAGTGGTCGGAGCGGTGGAAGAAGAGCTACGGCCGGCTCGGCCCGGAGCAACAGGCCGCCTGCGACCGGGCGGTGATCGCCCTTACCAAGAAGCAGAATGCACCGGGGCTGCGGGTCAAACCGGTCCGACCGGAGAAGTACTACCTGGAGGCCGGCCTCAACCCGGGCGACCGGATCGTCTTCCGCATCGAAGCCGGCACGATCTACTTCGTGGACGTGATCTCCCACGACGACATCGGCCGGTACGGGCGGCGCAAGTCGCGGCGCTGACCGACCGTCCGGGCGCAGTCCTGGTGTCGCACGGCGGCTCCGGAGGCGTCACCCGGACTCCTTCCGGTGCGTCGGCCGTATCTTGGGTGAAGCGGCGGTACTGCTTGAGGCCGTAGGGCACCAGGGAGATGAGCAGGCCTGCCAGGAGCAGCCAGAGCGGGGAGAAACCACCCCGGAGGACGTCGAAGACGACGTCCGACGCCAGGAGAGCGAGCCAGGCGCTGTCCAGGAGGAACAGGTACGCCCTGGGTCGAAGGCGTGCGTGGGTCCAGAGGACGAGCAGGGTCGCTCCCAGGACGAACGAGAAGGGGCTGAACGGTACCGGCTCGATCCCCTGGGAAGGATCCCCGGGAAGGGGCAGGGAGGTGAAGAGGAACAGGGCCGCGATCGGGGCCGTGAAGGCGAACCTCCGCCGGAGCTTGACCCGGAGCTCGTCCGCCGTGGGCGGGCCGATCCATCGCTCGATCCGCTCCCGTTGTTCCGGCGTCAGCGTGAAGAGTAGCTTCTTACCTCCGGGGCGAACCAGCAAAGTCCCCTTGTTGCCGCCTCCCGAGACGACCTCGAGTTTCGTGGCGGCCTCCTGGTGCGGGACTTCGTGGACCTGCCAGCGGTCAGGGGCCTCGAACCGGAGGAGCCGGTCCTCGACGTGGAGGGTCCACGGCGCTCGGTTGGGTCGAACGGGTTGCAGCTCGAGCGTTTCGGGCATGGAGTCCGCCGACTCGCCTCTCAAGGTCTGAGGCGGAGCCTCGCTAGAGCTTCACCCGGACCGTGTGGAGGTTCGTGGTGACGTCGTCCCGCGTGAGGTCGACGCGGATCGTGGCGGTGCGCTGGTCCGACGCCGCGGAGGCGAAGACGTCGACCTGGGCGGTGTGCCCGTCCCGGGCGACGCCTGAGCGCGCCCGGGCCTCTTCACCGCTACGGAAGAGAACCTCCGGCGCCGCCAGGACCTCTCCCGTGGCCGAGTCGGTGACGACGACCTCGCAGGCGTAGGCGTCTTCGTGCTCGGTGGAAGGAGAGATCTCCGCCTCGACGCGGATGTGCTGGGCGAGCGAGGCCGCGGGGGGCGCGGCGGTGAAGGCCGTGAGGCCGACGGCGAGGATCGGAAGCGTGGCGATGAGGGCGTACGTGGCAGGGCGGGTCATGACGTTCTCCACCTCGATTGTTCTCTTCGGTTACCGATGGATACTAACATCAGGTTCCTCCTGGAGGAGAACGTTATGAGAGTCGCGGTGCTGTCGGACATTCACGGGAACGCCTGGGCCCTCGACGCGGTCCTCGCTGAGGTGGACCGTGCGGAGGTCGCCCACGTCCTGAACCTCGGCGACTGCTTCTACGGTCCGCTGGCGCCCGGGGCGACCTACGAGCGGCTGCGGTCGTTCGAGTGGCCGACGGTCCGTGGAAACCAGGACCGCGTGCTCATCGACGGGACGGCGGAGGGGCCCACCGGCCGGTTCACCCTGCGGGAGATCGGGGAGGAGGGGGTGGCGTGGCTCGCGGAATCCACGGCCCCGCGCGTCCAGCTTCGGGGAATCCTCGCCTGTCACGGGGACCTGGAGCACGACGACGTTCCCTTGATCGAGCGCATCGAGCCGGCGGGCGTGCGCTCTGCCACCGGCGCCGAGCTGACGGAGTCGCTCGCCGGGGCGGCACCGGACACCGAGGTCGTGCTGTGCGGGCACAGTCACCAGCCCGCGATGCTGCAGCTCCCGGACGGTCGCCTGGTGGTGAATCCCGGGAGCGTGGGCTTTCCCGCGTACCGGGACGAGGAGCCCCACCCGCACGGCATGGAGTCCGGGACGCCCCACGCGCGTTGGGCGGTCCTGGAGCGCGTCGAGGCGGGGTGGCGGGTGGAGCTCCGGGCGACGCCGTACGACGTCGAGCCGGCCGTCGCCGCCGCGCGGGCGAACGGGCGGCCCGACTGGGCCGGCTGGATCGCCACGGGACGCGCCGCCAGCCCCCATCGGGACCCGTGACCTTCGCGGTCCGGCCGCCCGGGAGGCCGACACGGGAGGCACGCCCGCGGACCCGCCTTCACAGCCTGAGGTGGCGCCTCGTCAGCAGTCTGTCGCTGCACGTGGGATCGGGGTGGCCTTTCCAGGGGGCGTTCGGCGCCCACTGACCCCTCGCCGCCCCTCAGAGGGAGCGAATCGGTCAGTCCGGGTCACCGGCATTTCCCTCCTCCCGGGGGACAGCCACCTGGGCGACGCCGGTGAAGGCGCCGCTGCCGAGCCGGTAGTGGGCGAGGGCGACGGCCTGGACGCCGGGCGTGGGGCTCGGACCGAGGGCGCCCAGGTCCACCCGGCAGGTCAGGGCGCCATCCACTGGAAGCACCTCGCCGCAGGTCATGGAGATCCGGGTAGCCCACACCGGTCCCGGCTTCTTCCGCCAGCCCATCTCCAGCCCGACGGCGATGATGGTGGCCTCCCCCACCAGCCGGACGGCGAAGGGCATGGCGACGAAGTCGACCCCCGCGCGTAGCTGAAAGTCCACCTCGTAGGAGCGCGGGCCGATCCGGCGCACGTCGTGGACGTCGAAAAGGTCCTGGTTCGCCAGGCGGCGCATGTACTCGCTCCCCAGGGCGGCCGCCCGCTCCGGGTCGATGTGCTCGACCCCGCCCGGGGCTCTCCCGCGTCCGGCCGTGCCACCGCTCCCGGCCCGGGCCGCGTCCCCGACGTCGCTCCCGGCTCCGGCAGCCCGCCCCTTGGGGCCCTCGACGGTTTCGGGCTCGCCGTCGCCCGCGACGGCCTCCAGCCCCCCGGGGAGAAAGGTCTGCTGCTCCGGCTGGAAGAACACGTCCTCGCGTTGCCGGGCCAGTCGCGGCTGGCCGTCCGCCCCCACGACGACCTGCCCCGGCGACCGCCGGCCGTTGAAGTGGCTCGCCACGGCCTCGCAGTACGCCCCGGCGTGCTGCACCAGGAGCGGGTCGCCGGGGGCGAGGTCGGGGGGTAGCTCGGTCTCCGGGAAGAGGACGTCCCCGGCAAAGCAGAGGGGGCCGGCGAGCCCGTCCGGACCCTCCCGGGGCAGCGGCCGGCGGTCGGGCCCGAGGATCTGGTGCTCCCAGCGGGCGACGGTGTGCTTGACGAGCTGGTCGGTGCCCACGTCGGCGATGGCCCACCGCTTGCCCCGGGTCTGCTTCACCGTCACCACCCGCGAGAGCAGCGCCACCGGGCCAGGTTGGCGCGGAGGGCCTGGAGGTGGTGGACGTAGAGAGGCGTTCCGAAGCGCTCGGCGAGCCCCCGAAGATCGAGCCCGGAGGACCAGGATTCCATGGCTGGAAGCGTACACCCGCGGGTCGTCGGTCTCGGCCGGCGGGGGGCCTTTCCTCGGCCCACCTGGGCGAGGCGAGGGCGGCCCGTGCTCGAAACCTCGGTCGTTGCACCCGGAAACATCGTGCCGGGCCTTGGCCGGGTCGACCCACTCTCTTGCCTTGCCAGGCACCGGGGTCGTCTTCTACAGTAACCCCATACGGGCACGCTCCCAGCCGAAGGCAACCCCGCTCCTCCCGGCTCCCCGGGCCGGTTGAGGGCCATCATGCCCGACGACGACGACCTCTCTCCCGAGCTTTTCGAGCACCTGCACCGGCGCCTGGCGGAGCTGTTCCGGGGCCACGGCGTGCCACCGGCGGCAGCCGAGGAGATCCTGAGCCACGCGGCGATGGAGGCGTGGCGACGGCGCCACCGGGGGCCCACCCGGGAGGCGCGCTTCCTGCGATCCGTCGAGCGCCAGTGCCGCGCCTACAAGGCCGAGCTCCGCCGCCGGGCCCTGGAGTCGGCGGAGGAACCCGACGCGGGGACGGAGCCCGCCGACAGCGGGCCGGACGCGGGGTGAGCCGGCGGCCCGGACGAGGCGCGAGGCCCGAGAGCCGCGACGCGCTCGTCCGGGTCCGCTCCGCGGAGACGGGTGGGCTCGAACGGTCGGCCCCCCGGGCTGTCATCCATCGCCATGGCGACGCCGGAGAACGTAGCGGCGTTCGGAGCGACGGAGTAGACGCTCGCGAGCCGGCACCGCCGTTGCCTGCGGCCCACGCTCACTCCTCCCTCAGGACCTCCACCGGGTCCGTGCGGGCGGCCCGGGAG
>JBKHJP010000344.1:0-4657 GCA_046538065.1 Thermoanaerobaculia bacterium
TTCAGCAGCTCCGGCCCCAGGACGGGTGCTCCAGGACGAAGCCCTCGTCCGGGTCATAGTCCAGGACCGCTCCCTCCAGCTCCCGGACCGCCTGGCGGTCCAGCAGCACGGGGACGCCGTCCAGGTCCAGGCGCAGGTCCCCTTCGGAGGTCCGGCGGCTCGCTGCCAGGCGGAACCCGAAGGCTCCGCAGCCCCCGGCGAAGGCGATCCGCAGGTGCTCTTCCTGGGTCAGGTCCCGTTCGGCAGCCTGCCGGGCGGCGGGGGTGAGGGTGATCTCCATGGTGGGGGCCTCCTTCCGGGTGGACGCGGTGGAATCCGGAATCGGATCCGGGCTGTTGACCATGGTACCGGCAGCTTGCGAGGAGCGGGTGGCGCCCCGTCACCACGAGGCACCCGGCGGCTGCACCCAAACTATTGAAGGCAAAGGCCTTGTTTACCTTGTGGCCGACGGTCACATACGGTAGACTCCGGCTCCCGGGAGGAATCCATGAGCCTGAACATCATCGATCAGGACGAGACGAACGCCCCCGCCGCACAGGTGGCCCATACCGGGGAGAGCTGGATCACCACCCGCTTCGACAAGGTGGAGGAGTGGGGCCAGCGCCACTCCTTCTGGCCGTTCCCCTTCGGCACGGCGTGCTGCGCCATCGAGTTCATGTCCACCGTCTCGAGCCACTACGACATGTCGCGCTTCGGCTCCGAGGTGGTGCGCTTCTCGCCGCGCCAGAGCGATCTCCTGATCGTGGCGGGCACCATCAACGACAAGATGGCCCCGGTCCTCAAGAAGATCTACGACCAGATGGCGGAGCCCAAGTGGGTCGTCTCCATGGGCGCCTGCGCCTGCTCCGGCGGCTTCTACCGCGCCTACCACGTGATGCAGGGGATCGACGAGATCATCCCCGTGGACGTCTACGTGCCCGGCTGCCCGCCGTCGCCGGAGGGGCTGATGTACGGCATCCTCCAGATCAAGGAGAAGGTGGTCCGGGACCGCAAGCGCTACGCCCGCGCGTCCCAAGCCCGCGTGGTGGAGGACGAGCCGGCCCCCGCCAGCCGCTGACCACGACCCGAGCCCGATCCGGCCGATCCGGCCGATCCGGCGGTTCTAGACGAGAGCTCCGATGACCACGACCACCACGACCAAGGAAGCCCCGTCCTTCCTGGAGAAGTACCCCGCCGGGAGCGTCCTCCCCGAGCGCGGAGAGTCGGCCGACCTGGGCCCCGATCTGGATCAGGAGACCTGGATCGTCAGCCGGGACGTCCTGGCCGATCTGGCCCGGGACCTCCGGGACCACCCCGAGACCCGCTACGACCTCCTGATGGACCTGTGCGGCGTCGACTTCCCGGAGCGCGAGGAGCGCTTCGAGGCGGTCTACCACCTGTACTCGATCCCCCGGAACCGGCGCCTGCGCCTGAAGGTCCCCCTGGCGGAGGGCGACCCCACCGTGCCCTCCCTGATCCCGGTCTGGAAGGCGGCGGACTGGTTCGAGCGGGAGGCCTACGACATGTTCGGGTTCCGCTTCGAGGGCCACCCGAACCTGCGGCGGATCCTCACCCACGAGGCCTTCCAGGGCCATCCGCTCCGCAAGGACTACGACGCCACGCGCCGCTGGATCCTGCCGGAGGACAAGGTCTACCGCCCGAACCTCCGGGTGCCGGAGGGCGTCTCGGACGACATGTTCGAGCGCATGACGATCAACATCGGGCCCTCCCACCCGGCCATGCACGGCACCTTCCGCGTCGTGGCGGAGCTGGACGGCGAGAACATCGTCGCCAGCGAGGTGGAGATCGGCTACCTCCACCGCTGCTTCGAAAAGATGTGCGAGACGCACACCTGGCAGCAGGTGATCCCCTTCACCGACCGGTTGAACTACTGCTCCTCGTTCCTCAACAACGTGGGCTACTGCCGGACCGTGGAGCGGATGCTGGGGATCGAAGTCCCGCCGAAGGCGGTCTGGGCCCGGACCATCCTCTCCGAGTTCTCCCGCATCATGGACCACTGCGTGTGCAACGGCACGACGCTGGTGGACGCCGGGGCGCTGACCAACTTCTGGTACCTGTTCCAGCCCCGCGAGGAGATCTACGGCCTGCTGGAGGCGTGTTCCGGGGCGCGGCTCACCGTCTCCTACGGCCGGATCGGGGGCCTCGCCCAGGATCTGCCGCCGGACTTCATGGAGCGCTGCTACCGGCTGCTCGAGATGATCCCCCCGTTCATCGAGGACGTCGAGAAGCTGGTGAACAGGAACACCATCTGGCAGAAGCGCGCGGTGGGCACGGCGGCCATCAGCGCCGAGGAGGCGGTCAACTGGGGCTGGACCGGGCCGGCTCTGCGGGCTTCCGGGGTGGACTTCGACGTGCGCAAGGCATCGCCCTACGACCTGTACGACACGGTGGACTGGGAGGTGCCGGTCTTCACCGGCGGCGACGTCTACGACCGCTATCGTGTCCGCATGGCCGAGATCCGCCAGTCTCTCTCCATCATCCGCCAGCTCCTGGACCGGGGCATGCCCGAGGGGCCGCACATCGTGGACGACCCCCACGTGGCCCTGCCCCCGAAGGAGGCCTGCTACAACCAGATGGAGTCCATGATCTACCACTTCAAGCTGATCATGGACGGCATCCAGGTGCCGCCGGGGGAGCGCTACGGCATGGTGGAGGGGGCGAACGGCGAGCTGGGCTACTACGTCATCTCCGACGGGTCGTCGAAGCCCTACCGGATCAAGGTGCGGCCCCCGTGCTTCCCGCTCTTTTCCACCTTCTCCCGCCTGATCGACGGCGGTCCGGTGGCCGACCTGATCGTCACCCTGGGCGGCCTGAACGTCATCGCTGGAGAGCTCGAACGATGAGTGAGCCCCCCACCCTGTCGACCCGGTCGACCCGGCAGAGCGCCGGCGCCGGCGCCCCGAACGAACCGGTGGCCCACCACGCGACCGAGGTCCGGCCCTACCGGCCGGGCCTGGCGGAACGGCTGTACCTGCCCCTCGTCTCGGGCATGATGGTGACGCTCCGGCACATGGTCCGGAACCTCTTCAAGGGGCCCCGGTACACGATCAACTACCCGGAGGAACGGCGGGAGTACTCCCACCGCTACCGGGGCCACCACATCCTCACCAGCCGGCCGGACGGCTCGGTGCGGTGCGTGGCTTGCTATCTCTGCGCCCAGGCCTGCCCCGCGGAGTGCATCCACATCGAGGCCGCCGAGCACCCGGACGAGAACATCGAGAAGTACCCGGTGGTCTACGAGATCGACATGCTCCGGTGCGTCTTCTGCGGCTACTGCGTGGACGCCTGCCCGGAAGAGGCCATCATCATGTCGAACAACTACGACATGGCCTACTTCACGCGGGAGCAGTCGGTGGTGGGCAAGGTGGACCTGATGAAGCCGTTCACCTTCGACGAGGAGCGCCTGGGCTACCGCCCGGCGTACCCCGAAGAGGAAGCCCGCCGCGCCAAGATGCGCCGCCAGGCCTTCGACCTGGTGAGCGCGGCGAAGGAGAAGTCCGGCGAGCCCGCCCCCGCCGGCTGAGGGCGCCGCCGGCGTCCTGCCCCCGTCTGTAGGGGCGGAGCTCGCCTCCGCCCGCGCGCGTCGCTCCACCCAGAGCCGTGTGGCTTCGCGGACCTTGCGTCCGCCCGCGGCGAGGTGCCCGCGGCCGCCGGACCCCAGGGAGGAGGCAAGCTCCTCCCCTACAGGCCGGGCGAGGAGGCTCCTGCCTCGGACGTTTCCGCCCGGCGGAAGGTCGCCAGCGCCAGGGCGATCACCTCCTCCTCAGCCACCTTGATCGCCTCCAGGTGGCCGGCCTCCGGAACGATCAGGAGCTCCGCGCCGGCCAGGCGGGCGAGCTCCCGGGTCTGCTCCGCCGGGATGCCCGGGTCCTGCCCGCCGGCGGTGTAGGCCGCGCGGGCCACCTGCAGGCCCGGGGCGTGACGGCGCAGGTCGAAGTAGCGGAAGGTCTTCGGGAAGATCGAGCGGAACAGGGCGTGGGCCGGCCGCAGCAGGGGCTGGGCCCGCCCCGCCCACTCGAGAAGGTGGGGCGAGACGTCTTCGAACATCGCTCCGGCCACGCCGCTGCGGCGCGAGAGGACCATGTGGGACCAGTACCCGCCGGCGGAGACCCCCCAGAGGTGAACGGGCAGCCCCGGGGCCCTCGCAGCCAGGTGGTCCAGGGCCGCCTCCACGTCCCGGTCGTAGAACCCGGCCCGGGGGCCGCTGTGCCCGAAACCCGGGAAGTCCACCGTCAGCACGTGGTAGCCGGCCCGGCGGAGCGCCGGGATCCGCCCGCGCCGGTGGAAGTAGGAGCGCCCCCACTGCATCCAGGGGGGGAGGAGGAGGACGGCACCCCGGGCGAGCCCGCTCTGCGTTCCGTCCCGGGTCGTGTGCGCCGGAAACCAGGTGGCGGAGAGACGCCCGGACCGGCCCGGGCGAGGGATCGTGATCCTCTCGCAGGGATGGAGGTGGGCCGGCGGCTCCGGTTGCTCGATCCGGGGAAGCCGCGGGGCGAACGCGGAGAACCACCCGAAGGAGACCCTTTCGTACAGCGACGAAGGCCGTTCCGGCGGAGCTTCGCCCGCGCCCGTGCCCCCGACTTCGGCGGCTCCGGAGGGCCCTGCCGGTGGCCCCCCGGCGGCCCGCCCCGCCGCTCCGGCGCGCCCCTCCCCACCC
>JBKHJP010000345.1:0-4657 GCA_046538065.1 Thermoanaerobaculia bacterium
GCCACCACCCGCCGTGACGGATCCGCAACAGGACTTTGACGGATACCCTGGGGGAACCCCCGGCCCGCCTTGACACCCGCTCGCCCCTGCGGCAAGCTTCGACGCTGCAGCGACTTCGATCGATTCCCACAGCGAGGAGGCATCATGCGCGAAAGGGACCGCCAGCTACGCCGCAGGCGCCAGCGCCGGAAGAAGCGGCTGAAGAAGCGTCGCCAGGAGGCCCTGGCCAGCAGTCAACGCGGCGGGGGGAAGGCCAAGGCCTCCCGCCAGAGCTCGGCGAAGCGCGCCGGGCGCAAGGCCAAGGCGGCCGACGCCGCGAAGCCGCCGGAGGAGAAGGCGGCCGAGAGCGTCGCCACCGGCGAGGCCGCCGCGGCCGAAGAGGCCGCCCCGGCGAAGGAGCCCGCGGCCGAGGAGGAGAGCAAGGGCTCGACGGCTTCCAAGTCCTCCGGCGGCAGCAAGGCCGGCAGCTCCAAGGCCAGCACCGGCAAGACCAGCAGCGCCAAGAGCACCACGAAGACCGCCAGCACGAAGAGCGGCACCAAGAGCACCACGAAGACCGGAAGCACCAAGAGCGGCGCCAAGAGCAGCACCACGAAGACCGGAAGCACCAAGAGCGCCAGCAAGAGCACTACGAAGAGCACCACGAAGAGCGCCAGTACCAAGAGCAGCACCAAGAGCGGCAGCACCAAGGCCGCTTCCAAGACGACTGCCAAGAGCACCGGGAAGAGCTCCTCCTCGAAGAGCGAGAGCAAGGCCACCGCGAAGGGCGCCTCCAAGAAGAAGGAGGCGAAGGACGCCGGCGACGAGGGAGCGGAGGAGTAGGATCGCGGCATGTCCGACTACCGAGCCCTCAAGGCCGTCGACCCCGAGATCTTCCAGGCCATCGCCTCCGAGCGCGACCGCCAGGGCGCGGTCCTGGAGCTCATCGCTTCGGAGAACTTCGTCAGCCGGGCGGTCCTCGAGGCCACCGGCTGCGTCATGACCAACAAGTACGCCGAGGGCTACCCGGGGCGGCGCTACTACGGCGGGTGCGAGTTCGTGGACCGGGCGGAGCGCCTGGCGATCGAAAGGGCGCTGGAGCTCTTCCCCGGGGCGGAGCACGTCAACGTCCAGCCCCACAGCGGCACGACCGCCAACATGGCGGTCTACTTCGGGTTCTTGCGCCCCGGGGACACCCTGATGGGGATGGACCTGTCGAGCGGCGGGCACCTGACCCACGGCCA
This sequence comes from Thermoanaerobaculia bacterium, assembly GCA_046538065.1. GTDB lineage: Bacteria > Acidobacteriota > Thermoanaerobaculia > Multivoradales > DATKCC01 > JBKHJP01. Next base: position 1,224 of record JBKHJP010000345.1, read on the forward strand.
CCGCCTCTCCTACTCCGGGCGGGACTTCCAGGTGGTCTCCTACGGCGTCGACCGGGAGACCGAACGGATCGACTTCGATGAGGTGGAGCGCCTGGCCCGGGAGCACCGGCCGAAGCTCATCGTCTGCGGGGCGAGCGCGTACAGCCGGGTGATCGACTTCGAGCGGTTCCGGGCCGTGGCGGACGCCGTGGGAGCCCTGCTCATGGCCGACGTCGCCCACATCGCCGGCCTGGTGGCGGCGGGGCTCCACCCGTCGCCCTTCCCCCACTGCGACTTCGTCACCACGACGACCCACAAGACCCTCCGGGGTCCCCGGGGCGGGCTGGTCTTCTCGAAGGAGGAGCACGCCAAGGCCCTGGACCGGGCGCTCTTCCCGGGGCTCCAGGGGGGGCCGCTCATGCACGTGATCGCCGCCAAGGCGGTGGGCCTCCGGGAAGCGCTCACCGAGGACTTCCGGACCTACCAGGGCAGGATCGTGGCGAACGCCGCGCGGCTGGCCGACCGCCTGGCGGAGCGCGGCTTCCGGATCGTCTCCGGCGGCACCGACAACCACGTGTTCCTGGTGGACGTGGCCTCGAAGGGGCTCACCGGGAAGCTCGCCGAGGAGTCCCTGGAGGCGGCGGCGATCACCGTGAACAAGAACGCCATCCCGTACGACGAGAAGCCCCCGCTGGTGGCCTCCGGCATTCGGGTGGGCACACCGGCCCTGACCACGCGCGGCATGGGCGAGGAGGAGATGGACCGCGTGGGCGACCTGATGGCCCGGGTGCTGGACGACCCGGAGAGCGAGGCGGTGCAGCGGGAGGTCCGGGGCGAGGTGGAGGAGCTGACCGCCCGGTTTCCCCTGTACGACCCGTTGAGCTGACTCCGCCCCCGCCCAGGCCCCTCGACTCCGCTTCGCTCCGCTCGGGGCGACAAGGAGCGGATTCGCGTCGCTCGGCTCCAGGGGGCGAGGAGCGGGCCCCTCCGGGCGGCGAGGAGTGAGCTCTCCCGGCGGCGAGGAATGGGCCGGCTCCAGGGGGCGAGGAGTGGGCCGGCTTCGGGCGGCGAGGAATGGGCCGGCTCCGGGCGGCGAGGAAGGGCCCGGCTCCAGGGGGCGAGGAATGGGCCGGCTCCAGGGGGCGAGGAGTGGGCCGGCTCCGGGCGGCGAGGAAGGGGCCCGCTATGCCCCGTTCCTTGTTGTCGTTTCGAGCGGAGCGAAGCGGAGTCGAGAAACCTGGGCGGGGGAGATCAGCCTCCAGCACCCGCGAGGCCTCCAGGCGACAGGCCCCTCACGGACCGGTCCGGAGCTCCGCGGCGGCTTTCGGGACGCCGTAGCGCTCCCGGAGCGCGGTGCGGACCTCGCCCACCAGCGCCAGGGAGCCGCACGCCACCACGATCCGCCCCTCCGCCCGGCGGAGCGCCACAACGACGGCCTCTCCCGGCTTCTCCACCACCTGCACGCGGTCCCCTCCGCCACGCTTCCCCTTCCCGCCGCCCTCCTCCGGAGCCGGCACCAGCTCCGCCAGGCTCGCCGCCTCGCGACCCCGGGGCTCGGAGGGGCGGGTCAGGGTGAGGGCCGTCGCCCGCGGGGCGACGTGCTCCAGCATGGCGCCGGCGTCCTTGTCCTGCAGGACGCCGAAGAGCAGGTCCACCGGCTCCCCCAGGTCGTTCAGGGCGGCGCCCAGCGCGGCGGCACCCGCCGGGTTGTGGGCCACGTCCAGCAGCACCCGGGCCTCGGTGCCACCCGGGGCGTCGGGGATCCGGACCTCCTCCAGGCGGCCGGGCCACCGGCAGGCGCGGGCACCCCGGGCGAGGCGTCGCCCGGCGAGCCGCTCCCAGCCGAGGCGCCGGAGCTCTTCGGCCGCGGTCACCGCGACGGCGAGGTTCTCCGCCTGGTGCCGTCCGGCCAGGGCCAGCTCGAAGACCTCCAGCTCCCGGTCGACCGGTGCCGGGGTCGCGGCGTCCGGGGGTCCGTCCGCCTCCCCGGCGGCCTCGGCCTCCTCCGGGCCGGGGCGGCGCAGCCAGATGCGCTGGCGCAGGGGCTCGCCGCTGAAGGGCCGGAAGCGCTGGACGGCTTCCACCCGGAGCCGGGCGTCGGCGGCGATCCGCTCTGCGCCGACGCGGCTCGCCTCCGCCTCCAGGGCGCGGACCACCTCCGGCGCCCCTCCGGCGGTCACCACGGGTACACCGGTCCGGAGGATCCCGGCCTTCTCCCGGGCCACCTCCTCCAGGGTGTCCCCGAGGTGCTCCCGGTGGTCGAGCCCGACGGCCGTGATCACGCCCAGGCTCGGCTCGACGGCGTTCGTCGCGTCGAAGCGGCCGCCCAGGCCAACCTCCAAAATCGCCAGCTCCACCTTCTCTTCGGCGAACCAGAGCACCGCCGCGGCGGTGATGGCCTCGAAGTAGGTGGGCGGCTCGTCCAGGCGCCCCGCCGCCGCCAGGACCCGCTCCAGCAGCTCCCCCAGGCGCTCGGGGTCGATGGCCGCGCCGTCCAGGCGGAGACGTTCCTCCGGAGTCTCCAGGTGGGGCGAGGTGTAGAGCCCGGTCCGGTAGCGGCCGGCGACGCCGAAGGAGGCCAGCAGGGCCGCGACCGTGCCCTTGCCGTTGGTGCCTGCCACCAGGACCGTCGGAACCCCATCCTGGGGATCGCCCAAGCCGGCCAGGAGAGCCCGGATCCGCTCCAGGCCCAAGCGCGTCCCGAACCGGGCCAGCCGGTCCAGGAGCGCCGCGGTCTCGGGGGGAAGCGCCACGGCAGCGGAGCCTACCGCAGGCGGGAGGAGGCAAGCTCCTCCCCTACACGCCCTGGAACACCGATCCTACGCAGCCGCGAGCCGACGGACGGCGAAGGAGCGGGGGCGGGGGTGTTCCCCTCCGGGGAGCTCGAACCCCGCGCCGCTTTCGAGCTCGGCGTCGGGCAGCGGCGTGGCGGGCGCGGGGTGAGCGCAGGCACGAGCCGACGCTCCAGTCACCAAGACGCTCGTGCCGGTCCCCGGAGGGGAACACCCCCGCACCCGCTCCCTCCACGAAGGTCCGGAGCTCCCTGCGGGTTCGGTAGGCACGCCATCGCGCGCCTCCGCAGACACCACGGGAGGTCGCCGCAGTCGGTCCCGGTGCGCCGGGGCGCACCCTACAGCAGGTGCCGCAGCAGGGTGGCCGTCGTGGCCTTGAGCTCCCCCCGGGGCACCACCCGGTCCAGGAAGCCGTGCTCCAGGAGGAACTCGCTCCGCTGGAACCCCTCGGGAAGGCTCTGGCGGATCGTCTGTTCGATCACCCGCGGCCCCGCGAAGCCGATGAGCGCTCCCGGCTCCGCGATGTTCACGTCGCCCAGCATGGCGAAGGAGGCGGTGACCCCGCCGGTCGTCGGGTCGGTGAGGATGGAGACGTAGGGGAGCCGGGCATCTCGGAGCCGGGCCAGGGCGGCGGAGATCTTGGCCATCTGCATGAGCGAGAGG
>JBKHJP010000346.1:0-4646 GCA_046538065.1 Thermoanaerobaculia bacterium
GGAGCTCCGGCCCGAGCCGGTCACCTGAGGCCTCCGGCCCGCCGGAAGGCCCGCCGGAGGTCCGTGACCAGGTCCAGGGCGTCCTCGATCCCCACCGACAGGCGGACCAGGTCGTCCGCCAGGCCCCGCCGGCGCCGCTCGGCGGCGGGCATGGAGGCGTGGGACATGAGGGCCGGCAGGCTGGCGGAGGAGGTCACGGATCCGAAGCTCACCCCGATGCGGAAGAGCTCGAGGCCCTCCAGGACCGCCCGCGAGAGGGGCGGATCCCCGGTCTCGAAGGACAGCACGACCCCCGGGCTGTCGCCGCCGGGACGGTGGAGCCGGCACACCCGCGGCTCGGACGCGAGGGCCCGGGCCACGTGGCGGGTGTTGCCCTCCTGGCGCTCGAGACGGACCGAGAGGGTGTCGAGCCCGCGCAGCAGGAGCCAGCACTCGAAGGGTGCGAGCGCCGTGCCCTCGGCGTTGCGGGCGAAGGCGAGTCGCTCGGCGAGCTCCGTCCGCCGGACCGAGACGACCCCCGCGGTCAGGTCGGCGTGGCCCCCCAGGAGCTTGGTGGCGGACTGCACCGCCAGGTCCGCCCCCAGCTCCAGGGGCCGCTGCCAGTAGGCGGACAGGAGGGAGTTGTCCACCGCCAGGAGGCCGCCGGCCCGGTGGACCGCGCGGGCGAGGGCCGGCACGTCCACCGTGGTCAGGCGAGGGTTGGTCGGGGTCTCCACCAGGACCAGGTCGACCCCGGGCGCCAGGGCGGCGTCCATCGCCTCCGGGTCGACGGTCTCCACCGGCCGGACCCGGAGGCCGGCGTCGGCCCCGAGGCGGTGGAGCAGGCGCCAGGTCCCGCCGTAGAGGTCCTGGCCCGTGACCACCCGTCCGCCCGCGGGAACCAGGCGCAGCAGGGCCGCCAGGGCCGCCATGCCGCTGGCGTACGCCAGCGACCGGGCGGCTCCGTCCAGGGCGGCCAGCTGGGTTTCCAGGACGTCCCGGGTCGGGTTGCCGGAGCGGGTGTAGTCCCACCGCCCGGAGCCGTCGGCCTCGAGCCCGAAGGTGGCGGTCTGGTAGATGGGGGTGCTCGAGGCCCGGGCGGGCTCTCCCGGCACCGGCGGGCGGTGGACCAGGCGGGTGGCGAGGCGCCTCATTCCGCCGCCTCCCGGACGGCCGGCTCCCGGCGCGACGCGGCCTGCCCGCGGTCGCCGGCGATCTCCCGGCGCAGGTCCTCCAGGTCCGCCAGCACCGCCAGGGCCGTGGGGCGCCGCCCCGCCCCGGCTCCCCGGAGCACCGCCTCCGAGCCGTCGGCCAGGCGGAGCACGAGGGCGTTGTCCTCCCCCTGGACCCTGGCCAGGGGATCGTCCGGGTCCAGCACCTCGGGACCCACGCGGAGGCGGGGGCGGACCCCGTCGAGGTCGGCCCGGGCCACCTGGCGCACGACGCCCGGGCCACTTCGGGCCGCCGCCAGGGCCGACGGCCCCACGGGTTCCGCGGCCACCTCGCCCAGGGGGGGCCAGCGTCCGGTGGCGGCCCGGCACAGGAGGACGGTCTTGGCCGCTGCGTCCCGTCCCGAAAGGTCCGCTTCGGGGTCCGCTTCCGCCAGGCCCAGCCGGCGGGCCTCCGCCAGGGCCTCCTCCAGCGACCTGCCGTCGGCGGCACGGCCGAGGACGAAGTTCGTGGTGCCGTTCAGCACGCCCCGGAAGCCCAGGATTCCGGGATCCGCCGCCAGGCGCCGGGCCGCCTCGAGCATCGGCACGCCGCCCCCGACGGCGCCGGAGGCGAGCAGGCGGAGGCCGGCCCGCCCGGCCCGCCGCTCCAGCTCCGGCCCGCGCTCGGCCAGGAGGAGCTTGTTCGCGGTGACCGCGTGGCGGCCCCGGCGGAGCGCTTCGCCGACGAACCGGTGGGGCGCCTCCAGGCCGCCGATCAGCTCCACCACCACGTCCGACGGCGGGGCCAGGGCTTCGTCCGGGTCGTCCGTCAGGAGGGCGGGATCGACTGGCACGTCCCGGTCCCTCCGCGGGTCCCGGACGAGGACCGCGGCCAGGGTGTAGCGCTCACGCAGGGCGTCCAGGTGCCGGCAGACGCCGCCACCCACCGTGCCCAGCCCCAGGAGCGTGACGCGGAGGGGTGGAGGGACCTGAAATGGTGCGGCGAGCCGGGTGGTCCGGGGCCCGAGGCGTGTTCCCGGCGTCTCACCGGGACGCCCGACCTCCACCCTCAGCTCCACACCGGACGCGTAGGCCACCGCCTGCTCCTGGACGACCGGAGCCGGGCGGCTCGCGGCGTCCCGCCAGCTCAGAGAGCGATAGCGCCGCGGCGGGGGACCCGGCGCGGCGGGATCGCGCTCGTACCAGCCGTCCACGTCCTTGAGCAGCCGGCAGCGCCCTCCCAGCCGGTGGGCCAGGACGACGGCGGTGAGGTCCGAGCCTCCGCGCCCGAGGAGCGCGGTGCGGCCGGCACCGTCCAGGCCCACGAAGCCCGGGACCACCACCACGGGAGCCCGCTCCAGGGCTGCGAGGACTGCCCGGGGGTCCCAGGCGACGGGGCACGGCGCGCCGACCGGGGCCAGGGCCGGAACCGGAGCCCTGCCCGCTCCCCCGCCCGGAGCCTTGGACGGGGGCACGACCCGGAGGCCCAGGCGGTGCCCCTCCACCAGTTCCACGGGGACGCCGTCGCCCGCGAGCTGGAGAGCGAGGGCCGCGGCCGCCTCGGCCTCGCCGGTGGCGAGGTAGGCGCGCCGGGCCGGGCCCGCCGGGTCGGCCGGGTGTTCGGGATCGCCCGAACCGACCGGTTGGGGCCCGACGGGAGCCAGGCGCTCCGCCTGCCGGGCGAGGGCGTCGGTCCGTCCCGGGGAGGCCGAGACCACGGCCACCACGCGGTGACCCCTCCGGAGCTCGCGGTAGACCTCCAGGGCGGCGGCGGGCAGGGCGTCCGCCTGGGTGAGGACCGACCCGCCGATCTTGAGGACGACGGGCCCGCTCACGAGGACCTCCCGGCCCCGGGGCGATCCCCGCGGGTCCCCAGGGCCCGGTCGAGGTCGGCGATCAGGTCCTCCGGGTCTTCCAGCCCCACCGACAACCGCACGAGGCCCGGCGTGACGCCCAGGGACCGGCGGAGCTCCTCCGAAACGTCGGCGTGGGTCATGCTGACCGGGTGGGTGGCGAGCGTCTGGGCCGCCCCCAGGCTCTCGGCGAGGCGGCACAGCCGGAGCCCCCTGAAGAGGTCCCGGGCCGCCTCCTCGCCGCCGGTGAGCTCGAAGGCGAGGACGCCGCCGCCGGAGCGCTGCTGGCGCCGGGCCAGCTCGTGCTGGGGGAAGTCGGGGAGGAAAGGATAGAGGACCCGCCGCACGCCGGATCGCAACGCCAGCCAGCCCGCGACGGCCAGAGCGGTCGCGCTGTGGCGCTCCATGCGCAGGGGGAGCGTCGTCAGGCCCTGGTGCGTGAGCCAGGCGCCGAAGGGCGACTGGATCGAGCCCACGGTCTTGCGGACGAACCGGAGCCTTTCGTCGAGCTCCGGGTCGTCGGTCACCAGGGCGCCGCCGACCACGGCGTTGTGGCCGTCGAGGAACTTGGTGGTGGAGTGGACCACCACGTCCGCCCCGAGCTCCAGGGGGCGCTGGAGGACGCCGGTGAGGAAGGTGTTGTCCACGGCGAGGAGCGCTCCGGCCTCCCGGGCGACCCCCGCCGCCGCGGAGACGTCCGCCAGGTCCAGGGTGGGGTTGCCCGGCGTCTCCAGGAGGATCAACCGGGTGCGCTCCCGGACCGCGCCGGCCACGGCGTCGGGCCGCCGGGCGTCGGCGAAGGTCACGGTGACTCCGAAGGAGGCCAGCACCCGCTCGAACAGGCGGACCGTGCCGCCGTAGAGCGACCGGGAGCAGACGGCGTGGTCGCCGGCGCGCAGGGCGGCGAGGGCGAGGCCGGTGACGGCCGCCATACCCGAGGCCCAGGCCGTGGCGCAGGCGGCGCCCTCGTGGGCCGCCAGGGCCTCCTCCAGGGCGGTGACGGTGGGGTTGCGGGTGCGCGAGTAGGTGTAGCCCCGGTCCACCCCGAGGTCGTCCTGGACGTAAGTGGTGGACTGGACGATGGGCGGCAGGGCCGCGCCGGTGACGGGGTCGGGCCGGCGGCCGGCGTGGACCGCGACGGTCCCGGCTCCGGCCCCCGCCGGATGAACGCGTGCAGGATCAGAGGACATGGTTCCTCCCGTCCGGGTGCCGTGACGACGAGGGGCACGCGGGTGGACCACGCCTCCGGGGCACCTGCCGGGAGCGCGGAGCCGTCGCAACGGCGCGGCCCGCAATGCCGCGACTCCGACGGCATCCAGAGAGGGTCGAGCGAGCTGGCGGGTGGGATCCTCGGTGGACCGTTTGCCGGACGCCGCGACCGCGGCTCCGACCGCATCGTTCCCCGCCTGGGGCTGACCTCGGCACCGCGTCTCCGCGGCGCTCCGGGGTGGGGCGCGGCGGGGATCGGTTGCCGCCCGGGAGCCTTGAGGTCCTCCCGGGTCTCTTGATGCTGGGCCGACTCTAGGCGAGGCCCCCGGGGCTTGTAAAGCCCTCGGGGGTGGGCGAGCTCTCAGAACTCTGAAGAGGCGAGGGGGACCAGGTCCGGTCCGCCGACGGCGCCGTCGACCACCGTGGTGGCCACCAGCCGCGGCGAGCCGGCGCT
>JBKHJP010000347.1:0-4630 GCA_046538065.1 Thermoanaerobaculia bacterium
GCGCGGTCCGAGAGCCCTGCGGTCGGGAGCCCCCGGCCCGGCCCTGGGGCGTCGGTGGCGGGAGTCCCGCCCTCGTTGGCCCGGGGTCGGTGTGCGGCGGCGCGGGTCAGGCCGTGGGTGTAGGGTGCGACCCTGTCGCACCGGCCGCTCCTCGCCCGGGGCCCTGTGCCCTGCAACCGGTCGATCTTCTGCGCGGTCCGAGAGCCCTGCGGTCGGGAGCCCCCGGCCCGGCCCTGGGGCGTCGGGTGGCGGGAGTCCCGCCCTCGTTGGCCCGGTGTCGGTGTCCGCCGTCGCGGGTCAGGCCGTGGGTGTAGGGTGCGACCCTGTCGCACCGGCTGCCCCTCGCCTGGTGCCCGTCCCCTCGAGCCGGCAGATCCCCTGCGCGTTCCGAGAGTTCGTAGGGTGCGCCTCCGCGCACCGGTCGGACCCGTGGCATGGCACAATCCCGCCCGTGCGACTGCTCGACCAGGCCTCGATGCAGCGCCTCTTCGAGGTCACCGACGAGATCCCCCTGGACCGGGAGGAGGTGGAGGTGCCCCTCGAGCGCCGGGGGGACGGGGCGGTGGAACGCCTGCCCGGGGGGAAGATCCGGATCACCCTGCCGGAGGCCGACGACCTGGGGCCTTTCCTGGAGGCCCTGCCGGGCCGCATCCGCGACCTGGAGTAAGCTCCTCTCTGGAGGGCGGAACGGCCGGCTGCCGCCGGGCCGCCCACCGAGCGGGCGCGGTCTCCTCCGGACCGCCCCGAGGCCCCGGAGCCCTGACCGTGTGGCACCTGACCGAGCCCTCGCCGGAACGGATCCGGCGCTTCCTCCACCGCCAGGCCGACGACCCTTTTTCCTACCCGGCGGTGGGGACCACCCGGAACGATTCCGTGGCCGCGCCCCCGGGCTACGACCTGGACCACAACCGGGCCTTCCTCGGCGACGGGGCCGGGGCCTTCGACGCCGCCTGCGCCGCCCTGGCCCGGTGGGAGATGTTCCCCGCCGCCTTGGCACGGATCGAGGCAGGGTTGGAGCCTGCCAAAGGCCCGGTCCCGAACGCGGCCCCACCGCCCCTCCGGGAGGGCACCGTAGTGGCCATGGTCGCCCGGGCCCTGGGCGTGTGGTGGCTCTCGGCGTGCCGGATCGTCTACACCCTGGACGAGCGGTTCGAGTCCGGCCCCGTCCGCCGGCGCTTCGGCTTCGCCTACGGCACCCTCCCGGGCCACGTCGAACGGGGCGAGGAGCGTTTCACCGTCGAGCTCCTGGAGGACGGCACCGCCTGGTACGACCTCCTGGCCTTCTCCACTCCCCGGTACTGGATGGTCCGGCTGGGCTACCCGGTCGCCCGGCGCCTCCAGCGCCGCTTCGTCCTGGACTCCCTCGCCGCCATGCGCCGGACGGCGGCGGAGCCCCGGCGCACGGAGCTGCGGCGGGCGGGAGCCGCGACCCCGTGACCGCTGCCGGGAGCGGCCCGGGTCGCGAGCTCGCGGGTACCGCCCTCTGGCTGGCCTTCCCCCTCGCGGTGCGGCCCGGCCCCTTCGATCCGGGCTGGATCCCGGCGCTCCTCCTGCTCGCGCCCTTGGTCCTGGTGCCGCTGGGGCTCAGCCTCCTGGACCGCGGCGAACCTTCCGGGCCGGCAGCCGGTCCCGGTGGTGGCGGGTCCGCACCGGCCCGCTGCTCCGCGCGTCCGGCCCGGCTCCTCCGGCTCGCCGGCCGGCTCCAGCTCCCGGCGGCGGGGTTTCTGGCCGCCGCCTTCGTCATACGCCAGGGCTCCCTCGCTGCCGCCCTCGCCCTCCCCTGGCTCGCCGTCGCCGGCCTCCTCGCCCTCACCGGCCTCCTCCGGATCGGGCGCCGCATCCGGAGCCGGGGCGTGCGGCCCCTGGCGCCGTTCGTCGCGGACGCCGGGCTCGTCTACCTGGCGGTGGGGGCCGCCTGGGCGGTGGCGGACCGCCTGGGATTCCGGCCGCTGGACTTTCCGGCGATCATCGTGGTCCTGACCGCCGTCCACTTCCACTACGCCGGGTTCGTCCTCCCGGTGGTCACCAGCCTCGCGGCGCGGCGCCTCGGCGGCCCGGTCGCCGCCCTGGCCGGGATCGGCGTGATCGCCGCCGTCCCCCTGGTCGCCGTGGGCATCACCGCGACACAGCTCGGCCTGGGACCGTGGCTCGAGGCCCTGGCGGCCTGGGTCATGGCCGCGGCCGGGGTGCTGGTCGCCGGGCTCCACCTGCGCCTCGCCGTGGGCTCCGGCGCTCCCGGCACGGCCCGGGTCCTCTGGGGAATGGCGGCGCTCTCCCTCCTGGGCAGCATGGTCCTCGCGGCCCTCTACGGCGCCCGGTTCCACCTTCCGGCGGTCCGCGGGCTCGACATCGCCTGGATGCAGGCCCTCCACGGCGGCGCCAACGCGTTCGGCTTCGGCCTGTGCGCGCTCCTGGGCTGGATGCGGGCGGAGCGTGGCCCGGTCGCTCCACGGGTGGGACGTCCTTCACCCGCTGGCGGGTAGGGGAGGAGCCTTGTGGCGCACTCCGTCGCCGCGCTGGAACCCCTCCCGCGCGTGTAGGGGAGGAGCTCGCCTCCTCCCGAGGCTCGAGCTCCTCGGTTGCGTGGCCTCCGGCAGAGCCTTAGGGCACCCCGGCCGTGGCAAGATCGGCCGGCGACCGACGAGGAGAAAGCGAGCCATGACCCGAACACCGTCCGTCCAGCCCCTGTCGACCCTGGCCGCCGTGGCGATCACGGCCGCCGTCCTCCTGGGCGGAACCGCCCTCGCGGCCGAGCCCGGCGCCCGAGCCGCGGGCAGACCTGCCTCTGGAGCCGTCGCCGCGGTCGAGTCCGGGGAGACGCGGCCGCTTGCCCACCTCCCTCGTCGCCCCGGGCCCTATCTTCATCGCCCCGGCCCCGTTCTTGCTCGCCCCGGGCCCGTTCTTTGTCGCCCCGAGCGAAGTCGAGGGGCCTGGGTGGGGGGAAACGCCGGATCCGCCGCCCCCCGCCCAGGTTTCTCGACTCCGCTTCGCTCCGCTCGAAACGACAAGCCCGATGAGGTCGCCGGCCTCTCCGCCGATGAGGTCGCCAGCCTCTCCGCCGAGGAGGTCGAGGGGCTCCTCGCCGGCCGGGGGATGGGCCAGGCCATGGCCGCCGAGCTCAACGGCTACCCCGGCCCGAAGCACGTCCTGGAGCTCGCCGGCGAGCTGGAGCTCACCGACGCGCAGCGGGGCGCCGTGCAGGACTCCTACGACGCCATGCACCGGGCGGCCGTGGCCCTGGGCCGGGAGCTGGTGGAGGCCGAGGCCCGGCTGGACGCCCTCTTCGCCGAAGGCGAGGCGACCCCGGAAGACCTCGACGCCGCCCTGGAGGAGATCGGCGCCCTCCGGGCCGACCTCCGGAAGGCCCACCTCCAGGCCCACCTGGAGACGCGCGACCTCCTGACGGACGAACAGGTCCGGCGCTACCAGGAGCTCCGGGGCTACGCCGACGACGGCGCCCACGACCATCACCCGGGCCACCGCGGCCCGGCCGGGCACGGCGAGCACACCGGCCAGAACGCCCCGGACGGGCGCAGCGACCACACCGGCGACGACGCCCCGAAGGGCCCCGGACCCATGTAGGAGAGGCGCTCGATTGCTCCCGGAGGGCGAGACCCGGTCCGTGGCGATCGGGAGCTGCCCGGGAGGTCTGTCGTTTCGACCGGCTGGAGAGCTCGTCCGGCTTGTCCTTCGGACCGGAGAAGCGCTCGCGAGGTTTGTCGCGTCAATCGGCTGGAGGGCTCGTCCGGCTTGTCGTTTCGAGCGGAGCGAAGCGGAGTCGAGAAACCTGGGCGGGGGACGGCGGATCCGGCGTTTCCCCCCGCCCAGGCCCCTCGACTTCGCTCGGGGCGACAAAAAGGGGGGTCGGGGCGAGAACCAAGCGGCTCGGGGTGCAGCCGCGCGCTACGATCCCGCAACGCACCGCTCGGGTCGTAGAACGACCGTTCAGGCTGGAAAAGGACCGCTCAGGTCGAAAATCGACCGTTCGCCCCGCGTGCGGACAAAGCTCGGGGAGCCCGGGCCGACGCCACTCCGGCCGACCATTCGGCCGCCTCGGCGGCAGCCCGCCCCCGGTGCCGGCCGAGCCCGGTCCGTAGAGTGCCGATCCATCCGGCTGCTCCGCCCGAACCGCCTCCGACTCCCTCTGGCGCCCGCCCGAAGCACCCCGGGGTAAGCTCCCTGGAACCCCCGAAGACCGCAGGAGGATCCACCATGCGACTCCCGGCATCGTTTTGCCCGACGCCCTCCGCCCCGCAGCCGCCGGGGCTCCCGCGCCCCGCGGTCACCACGTTCACCCTCGGCCTCGCCCTGCTCCTCGCGGCGGCGCCCGTCCTCGCCCGGCCGCCGGGCCCCCCCGTGGAGCCGCCCCAAGGGGGGCCGGCCGCCCCGGTCCAGGCGGAGCGTCCGGCGACGGCAAGCCAGGGGAGGCCGGCGGCCCAGGGCACGCCCCCGGGCCGGTCAGCGCGAGGGGAGGGCCCCGGGCAGGGCGCGCCCGCCGAAGCCGCTGAGCCTGCCGCGCCGCTGGCCGGCCACCCCCGGGTGGCCCAGTCCCTCCGGCTCCTGGAGGCCTGGCTCTAGGCCGAGCGGGCCTACGAGCAGATCCCCGGCCTTTCCGCCGCCGTGGTCCACG
>JBKHJP010000348.1:0-4628 GCA_046538065.1 Thermoanaerobaculia bacterium
CCGCCGATCGAGGCCGGGTGGACGAACCCCGCGCCGGAGCCAACGGCGGAGCGGGGTCCACCGAGGGCCCGAGGCGGCACGCCGGGCGACTCCAGGCCTCGCGGCGGCAGGGCACCCGGCGGGGCGGAGTCGCCCGAGCCGGCGGGAGGGCACCGCAGCCGACCAGAGGGCTTCGGGGCCGGCGCCGGAGCGGAATGCCCCGGCCCCTGCCCGGGGGCGGATCCCGCTCCGAAGGCCCCCGCCCAGGCCCCTCGACTCCGCTCGGGGCGACAAGTAGAAGCGCTCGGGGCGACAAGAAGAAGCGCTCGGAGCGACAAGGAGAAGCGCTCGGAGCGACAGGGAGACGCGCTCCAGGCGAGGAGGAGAGCCGCTCGGGACGACAAGGAGACGCGATCGGGGTGACCCGCAGTAGGTCCGAAAATATTTCACAGGCTCTCACCCCCGGCGCGCGCCGTTCGGTGGTCAATGCAGCACCCGGGAGCGGCCGGGGCTTCGAGGCCGCTGTCGCGGGACGCCCGCCCTCGTTGGAACGGACTCGCCCGCCGAGTGCCCCTGCAGACTGGGCGGGGGCGTCCCTCCCCCCGCCCGCGCGCAGGGGGGAGAGGCGGATGGAGCGCTGGGAAGAGACGCGCGAGCGCCCCCCACTCCCCTCCCCCCCCCCCGCGCGGGGGGGAGAGCTCACCGAGGCCCTCCGAGCCTATCCGGTGGAGCCTCCCCCCCCCCCGCGCGGGGGGGAGAGGGATCGAGGGAGAAGGGGGCGATCGGCCTAATACCGGAACACCGCCGCCACCGGGCCGCCTTCGGGGACCTGGTCGGGCTCGACGGCGAAGACGGCGCCGCCCTTGAGGACCGACTGGATCGCGGCGGCGTCCACCAGGTCCTCGGTACCGGGGCCGTTGCCCTCCGCCAGGATCACCTGCCGGTTCTCCGGGTCGAAGCGTCCCCAGCGCCGGGTGCCCAGGGCCACGAACAGGCTCTCCACCCGGCCGTCGTACGCCGCGGTGACCACCTCCTCGAGCTGGGCCGAAGCCTGGCCCGTCCCCAGGAGCTCCCGGAACCGGGCCTCCGCGTCCTCCTGGGAACGTCGGAAGAGCGGCTCCACCAGGGGCCACGCCCGGTCCCGGAGCTCGTCGTCGCCGAGCTCGTCGGGGTTGCCCGGCACCCCTCCCTCCACCAGGTGGGGGTAGTCGGCGGCCTCGCGGTAGATCGGGAACAGGAACTCGACGCCCGCCAGCACGAGGGGCGCCTGCCGGTCGGCCACCAGGCTCCCCACGCCGTCGTCCAGCATGTTGAAGAACTTCAGGATTTCCGGCTTGGCGTCGTCCTCGCCCCCGCCCTGGCCGTGGTACACCGGCGAGCGGTTGCCCTGGGCGGTCCGGGTGCCGGTGTGGTACTGGAGATGGCTCTCCTCGACCTCGTAGCCCAGGGCGTCGTCGAGGCTCGTGGGCAGGTCCCCCAGGTCCAGCTCGCGCACGCTGTGGCGCGTCGCCTCCAGCAGGCGGACGTGCTTCTGGGAGAGGGCCAGGACGTAGAACCGCCCGTCCCCGGAGAGGAGCGGCAGCAGCGGCTTCAGGTGGAATCGGTCCTCGATCACGGTGAGCTCGTGCACCGTGTACGGCACCAGGTGGTGGCGAAAGAACCCCTCCGCCAGGAAAACCGCGAGGCCGTCCTGTTGGTGCTGCCAGAACGGGCTGTCGTAAAGGAGCTCGGCCGCGGGCTGGAGGAACCGCTCGGCGTCCTTGGCGCTCCAGCCCCGCTCCTCCAGGCCCTCCTGGGCCTGCCGCACAAGGTTCTTGAACCGGATCGGGTTCTGCTGGGTCTCGGGACCCGCCTTGACCATCGGTGCGTAGATCGACACGCACAGGCCCTCCCTGTGCGCCATGAGCGCCTCGAGCTCCGCTCGGGACAACGAGTTCATACGATAAACCTCCTGGTTGGATCGAGCATCCTGGCGCCCCCGGCGGCTATGGTATCCTCGCGATCCTTCCGCTCTCCCTCGGCCGGAAGCGCATCGTCTCGACCTGATTTCCTCCCAACATCTCGAAGGGGAGCCACTCCGATGAAACCAGTCTACAGCGTTCCCGTCTGCGTCTTCGCCCTCCTCCTGGCGACCTTGCCGGCCTGCGCCGCCCAGGATCCGGACGCCGATCAGCAGGCCAACGGCGCCACCGAAGAGGAGGATCGCACCTTCTACGCCCTCGGGCTCGCCCTGTCCCAGGGGCTCGCCCAGTTCCACCTCTCGGACGAGGAGCTCGCCGACGTCCAGGAAGGCCTGGCCGACGGCGTCATGGGCGAGGAGCCGGAGGTCGACGTCCAGGAGTACATGGAGCGCATCCAGCAGCTCGCCCAGGAGCGCGCCGAGGCGGCGGCCGACGAGGAGCGTGCGGCCGGAGCCAGCGCCCTGGAGGAAGCCGGGGCCCAAGAGGGCGCCGTCAAGACCGAGTCGGGCATGGTCTACCGCATCGTGGAGGAGGGTACCGGCGAGAGCCCGGGCGCCAGCGACCGGGTGCGGGTCCACTACCGGGGCACGCTCCGGGACGGCACCCAGTTCGACAGCTCCTACGACCGCGGGGAGCCGGCGGAGTTCGGTCTGAACCAGGTGATCCCGTGCTGGACCGAGGGCGTCCAGCAGATGAAGCCGGGCGGCAAGGCCGAGCTCGTCTGCCCGCCCGAGCTGGCCTACGGCGACCAGGCCACGGGCAACATCCCCCCCGGCTCCACCCTGTTCTTCGAGGTCGAGCTCCTGGAGGTCCTCGACGCGGAGGCCGGAGATGCGTCGGACGCCGGCGCAGCGGGCTCGGAGGCTTCCGAAGGCTCCGAGGGCGACGGCTGAGCCGGCGGCCGTGACGGAGCGTCCCCCGGCCGGGCCACCCGCCGCGGGCGGCTCACCCGCACCGTGGCGCTCGCAGGAGCGGTCCCGATGCTGAGGCCCCGGGCGATCCGCTCCCTCCTGGTGGAGGAGGTGGCGTCCCTCCGGGTGGCGGGACCGCCGGCCGGCGGCGACCTGGAGGGCGCCGAGGAGCGGGACCGGCTGCGCCAGGACGCGGAGCGCGAGGCCCTGGAGCGGGCCGAGCACCGGGCCCTGCGGGTCGTCGGTCTGGACTGGGCCGCCCTGGTGGTCCTCTTCCTCCTGCGGGACCCGGCCGCCGTCTTCCTGCCCATGGACGCCACCGTGGACACGGTGTTCACCCTGGGCGTCGTGGTGGTCGCCGTCCACTCCGGCTTCCGGCTGGCGGAGCGCGGCAAGTACCGGGCGGTCCGCCGGGCCTGGGAAGAGCTGACGGACTGACCGTATTCGAGGCGAGGTCGCTTCGACCGTAGGGAGGCGGAACCGACGAGGTTCTGTGCCACCCACGAAGGGAAGGGATCCCTGGCCCGTCGAGACCCCGCGGGGCGGGGGGAGGGCCGGGGCCGGGGATTCCGAGCCGGCGGCGGCAGCCGCGCCCGCCTTCCGAGGCCGGGAAGACGAACCCTCCGCCGGCGCCACCGATGGACCGAAGCCCACCGAAGACGCGAGGCGGCACGCCAGCCCCCTCCAGGCCTCGCGGTGGAGAGGGCACCCGCCGGCCCGGAGCACCTCGAACGGCGGGAGTGCACCCCCGCCGACCAGCGGGCTTCGGGGCCGCCGCCGGAGCGGAGCTCCCCGGCCCCGGCCCGGGGGGACCCCGGACCAACCTCCCCCGCCCACCCCGGCCGACCCCTTCGGCTCCGCTCAGGGCGTGCGCAGAGCTCGGCCGCTTCACGCGCCCGTGCGAGTCCCTCAGCCCGACCGGACGAGCTGCACCACCGCCTCCATGTGCCCGCTCTGGGGGAACAGGTCGAAGAGCGTCACCCGCTCCACGTCGTAGGACTCGGTGAGGTGCCGGAGATCCCGCGCCAGGGTGGCGACGTGGCACGAGACGTACGTGATCCGGTCCGGGAAGCGCTCCAGCAACGTCTGGACCACCCGGCGGTGGAGGCCGCTCCGGGGCGGGTCCACCACCACCCGGGCCGCCCCCTCCGGGAGCTCCTGGATCCAGCTTTCCACCCGGACCCCTTCCACCAGGACGTTCTGCAGCCCGTTGTGCCGGGCGTTGCGCCGGGCGTAGCGGACCGCCACGCGGTCGCCGTCCACCGCCACGACCTGGCGGTAGCGCCGCGCCAGGGGCAGGGCGAAGAGCCCCACACCGCAGTAGAGGTCGTAGGCGGTTTCCGCCGCCGGGTCCGGGCTCACTCCCAGCACGGCCGCCACCAGCCGCTCCAGGAGCCCCCGGTGGGCCTGGAAGAAGGACCGGGCGTCGAAGGCGTAGGTGAAGTCCCCCACGGTCGCCGAGACCGCGCCGTGGGGGAGGCCCTCCACCACCGGCGCGGCGGTCACGGTACTCCGGTCGCCGGCGGCCAGGTCCAGGCGCCGCGGCGGCCCCCGCCGGCCTTCCCCACCCGAGGACGCCCGGCCCAGGAGCGCCGGCAGCCCCGGCAGCAGCTCCTCCAGCTCCGGGACCAGGATGGGGCACCGGTCCACCGGCACCAGGTCGTGGCTCCCTCGCTGGAAGTAGCCCACGGCCGGCGCCTCCGCCGGACCCGGTGCCACGTTGAGCTGGGTCCGGAGCCGGTAGGCCCACGGATCGCCGGCCACCACTTCCGGCGGC
>JBKHJP010000349.1:0-4619 GCA_046538065.1 Thermoanaerobaculia bacterium
GCTCGCGGCGGGGCAGGGCCAGGATCGGGCGCACCAGCCGGCCCCGGACCGGGCGGATCCCGGCCAGCCCCTCGACCCCGCTCCCCTGGAGCATCCTGAGGAGGACCGTCTCCGCCTGGTCGTCCCGGTGGTGGGCCGTGGCGATCCAGAGGCCGTCGTTCCCCGCCCGGACGTCTTCCAGGAAACGGTAGCGGGCCCGACGCGCCGCCGCCTCCGGGCCCTCGCGGCGCCGCGCCGCCTCCGGCACGGGCCGGCGCTCGGCCACGACCTCGACGCCGAGGCGCTCGGCGATCTCCCGCGCCCCCTCCGCCCGGCCCCGGGAGCCCGGGTCCATGCCGTGGTCGAGGTGGGCCGCCAGCAGGCGCCAGCCGCGCTCCGGAGCGAGGCGCCGCAAGGCGGCCAGGAGCGCCGTCGAGTCCGGCCCCCCGGAGAAGGCGACGACGATCAGGTCGCCGGCGCCGGCCGGAGCCGTGGACCGGAAAAAGCCGTCCAGTGTGGCGAGGAGGGGGGACACCGGCGTGGTGGCGGTGAAGGGATTTGAACCCTTGACCTAACGGTTATGAGCCGTTCGCTCTAACCCCTGAGCTACACCGCCTGAGAGCCTGTGAAAAACTCGCCGGGCCTGCTGCGGGCGCCCCCGAATCGCCCCTGGCTGCGTTACGGCTCCTCGACGTAGGCCCTGCTACGCCTGCGTCGCCGCGCCTTGCCAGGGGCGCCCCGACCACCGCGCTACGCGCGGCGGTGCCCGCACCCTCGCGACGGCCGGAGATTTTTTCACAGGCTCAGGTGAGCAGCCCGCGGCGGAAACCGAATGGCCGCGGCCGACACCTCGGAGCCGCCGCCGCGGTCCGAGCGAGATGGTAACGCATCCGCCGGCCGGCGGAATTTCAGGGTGGGACCGCCCGTCGCCGCCGTCGTGGGCGGCCCGGGCGGATCTCCGTGAAGGGGCGCTTCAGCGGAGGCTCTGCTGGCAGCTCTGGAACTGCCCGAAGAACTCCCGCATGGAGGTCGACAGGGCCTGGTCGTTCAGCCGGTAGATCACGTTCTGGCCCTGCCGCTGGTCGACCACCAGCTCGGCCTCCTTGAGCACGGAGAGGTGCCGGGAGATCGTGGGCTGGGAGAGATTGAAGTTGCCGACGATCTCGCCCACCGTCCGGTGGTCGTCCTCCAGCAGGCGCAGGATCTCCTGGCGGGTCCCGTCCGACAGCGCCTTGAAGAACTTGGTGAGCTGGCGCTCTTCGCGCCCGCTTCCGGGGAGCCCGTTGGCCGGGGCTCCGTTCCCGTGGACTCCGTTGCCTGTCACAATCGGCATCGCCATCGCTCACTCCTTGTGAAGCGGTTACGAGGTGACTCTGGCAGGGAATTCTAGGCAGGAGGGTTGAACGAGAATTGAAATTGCGCCGGTGAATTGGCAGCGACGTGCTCAGGAAGTGAGCAAGGAGGTGTAAACTTCTGTATATGGAAAAGTTAGGCCGGAGCACCTCCCGGACCCCCCGGGGGAGCCGGGGGCCGGGAGGTCGAGGAGGGGAGGTGGGCCGGGTCAGCCGGCGGCTTCGCGGAAACGCCGCGCCACCTCGTCCCAGTCGATGGTGTTCCACCAGGCCTTGAGGTAGTCGGGGCGGCGGTTCTGGTACTTCAGGTAGTAGGCGTGCTCCCAGACGTCGACGCCCAGAATCGGGGTGAGCCCGTCCATCAGCGGGCTGTCCTGGTTCGGGCGGGCGGTGACCTCGAGCCTGCCCCCGGAGACCACGAGCCAGCCCCAGCCGGAGCCGAACTGGCCCGCCGCCGCCTGGGTCAGCGTCTCCTGGAAGGACTCGAAGCTGCCGAACGTTCCGTTGATCGCGTCGGCCAGGTCCCCTTCCGGCCGGCCGCCGCCCCCCGGTCCCATCACGGTCCAGAACAGGCTGTGGTTGGCATGCCCCCCGCCGTGGTTGCGCACGGCGGTGCGGATCGACTCCGGGACGCTGTCGATGTCGCGGAGCAGGTCCTCGACGGCCTTGGACTGGAGGTCCGCGTGGCCCTCCAGCGCCGCGTTCAGCTTGTTGACGTACGCGGCGTGGTGCTTGTCGTGGTGGATCTCCATGGTCCGGGCGTCGATGTGCGGCTCCAGGGCATCGAACGCGTACGGCAGGTCGGGAACGGTGTGCGCCATGAGACTGCCTCCTTCGGTCAGAAGGTTCGAAGGATCGGACGTGTCGACGAGTCGCCGGCCGGCCCGGCCGGCCAGCGGGACGGCGGCACCGCGGTGCGGTCCCGGACGCGAGGGCCGGCACCGGGACCGGGGCCATTGTAGCGTGCTCCGGTCCGGCGCGAGCGGCCGGCCCGACGGGGCCGGGACAGCGATGGACTTGCGATTGACTTGGGAGGGGGGCGTGGTTATCATCGCAGCCCTTCGGCGGGCGGGGAGGTTAGCTCAGGGGTCAGAGCACCTGCCTTACACGCAGGGGGTCGTGGGTTCGAATCCCCCACCTCCCACCAATGCGTGCGCCGGAGGCAACCGAACGACGCGGGGTCGTAGTTCAGCTGGTCAGAACGCCGGCCTGTCACGCCGGAGGTCGCGGGTTCGAATCCCGTCGGCCCCGCCATTCCCCACCACCGGAGAGACCGATGCGCGAGAAGATCAAGCTCGTATCCAGCGCCGGCACCGGCTACTTCTACACGACGACGAAGAACAAGCGACTCTCCACGGAGAAGCTGCGCCTGAAGAAGTACGATCCGAAGGTGCGCAAGCACGTGGAGTTCGTCGAAGAGAAGCTCCGGTAGATCGCCGTCGCGCGCACCTGCCCCGCTCACGGCCCGCGCGCCCGATTCGGTTTCGTTGCATGGCCTGAAGGGCTGTGCTACCCTCTCTGCGCCTCATCGTAGCGATCGGTCGGTGCCCGGGTGCGCGTCGCACCCGAGCCGCGGTCCCTCCGCTCCGGCGGGGCCGGTCCGTCCGGGTCTCCGCCGGTGCCTTGGCGCCGGCTCTCGCCTCCGCTCCACGTCCGAAAGGAGCGGAGGATGGAACAGCTTTCCCCGAAGGAACTTCTGGACCGTTGCGCCCAGGGGGCCGACGCGGCCGCCTGGGTCGAGCTCGTGGAGCGCTACGGCGCGTCGATCACCGCCGGTGTGCGCCGGGCCCTGCGGCGGGCGGGCCGTCCCTCCGGCGACCCGGACCGCGTGGAGGACCTGGTCCAGGAGTGCTACTGCCGCCTGCTCGAAGGGGGCGGGCGGCGCCTGGCGAGCTTCCGCGGCAGCGGCGAGGCGGAGCTCCGGAGCTGGCTCGGCCGGCTCGCCGACCGGCTGACCCAGGACCGCCTGCGGGCCGAGACCGCCGAGAAGCGGGGCCGCCGCTGCATGGTGTCCAGCTCCGCGGCCCTGGAGAGGGTGCCCGTCCCGGACCCGTCAGCCTCCCCCGAGCGCAGGCTCGTCACGCGGGAACGCCTCGGGCTCCTGGCGCGCCGCTGGCGCCGGGTCGCTCGCGACGAGGTCGAGGCGCGGATCGTTCGGCTCGTCTTCTTCGGCGGGCTGACGAGCACGGAAGCCGCCCGGGCCAGCGGCCGCGGCCTGAGCCCGAGCAGTGTCGACTCGGTGGTCTATCGCTTCCGCCGCCGCCTGGCCGCCGAGGGCCTGCCGGTTCCCGTCCGGGTGTAGAGGAGGAGCCCGCCTCCGCCCGGCGGCCCGGCCGCCGGCCCGAGTACAATCCGGGGGCCATGATCCGCCTGTTCACCAGCCGCCGCTGCCTCGAGCACCGGCCCCCGGGGAGGTTCCCCGAGGGCCCGGACCGGCTGCAGGCCATCCTCGATCACCTGGGCTCCGGGAGCTCCGCGCCCCTGGGTTTCGAGGAGGTGGACAGCCCTGCCGGAGCCGATCCCCCCGGCCCCGTGCTGGCGGTCCACGACGCGGGCTACGTCCGGCGCCTCCGCCAGGCGGTCGAGCGGGGCGACGGGCTCATCGACTCCGCCGACAACCCCCTGTCGCCGGGCACGTGGGACGCGGCGGTGGCTTCGGTGGAGGCGGTCCTGGCCGCCACACGCTGGGCCGCAGGCGGGGAGGGCCGTCACGCCTTCGCCGCCGTCCGGCCTCCCGGGCACCACGCGGAGCGGGCGCGGGCCATGGGCTTCTGTTTCTTCAGCAACGCCGTCGTCGCCGCCCTCGAGCTCCTGGAGGGTGAGGCCGGCGGGGCGGGGGAGCGGCCCCGGAAGGTGGCCGTGGTCGACTTCGACGTCCACCACGGAAACGGCACCCAGCACCTGACCGAGGACCGGCCCGACGTCTTCTACGCCAGCCTGCACCAGTGGCCCTTCTACCCGGGCACCGGCGCACGGACCGAGCGCGGGGTGGGCGAGGGGGAGGGGACCGTGGTCAACGTCCCGCTGCCGGCGGGCACCCCTGGAGAGGAGCTCCTCGAGGCCATGGACCGGGACGTCCTGCCTGCGCTGGAGCGGTTCGGCCCGGAGTTCCTGGTGGTCTCGGCGGGCTTCGACGCGTGGCGGAACGATCCCCTGGGCGGGATGCTCCTGGACGAAGACGCCTTCCGCCGGATCGGCCGGCGGATGGGCACCGTCGCCGCCGCGTGCGGTGACCGGAGCGTGAGCCTGCTGGAGGGAGGCTACGACGTCCAGGCCTTGCCCCGCCTC
>JBKHJP010000350.1:0-4614 GCA_046538065.1 Thermoanaerobaculia bacterium
GCCTGAATCTGGACGTGGCGGAGGAGGAACTGGAGCGGCGCCGGGAGGCCTGGCCGGCCGGGTGGCGCTGCGGCGCTACGGCGGACCGGTGACCTACTACCGGGTGGTCCTGGGGGACGGGGAGGGCGCCGGAGCGGACGAGGCTCCCGGCGCGGACCTCGGAGCGCCGGAAGGACCGGCACCGGCCGCCGGGCTGGAGGTGGAGGTCCTGGCGAGCGCCGGCGCCGCCGCCGAGGGAGAGGCGGTCTGGATCGCACCGGCCGGAGGCGGCCCGGAGCCGCGAGCTTTCCCGCTCCCCGGAGGGATCCGGGACACAGGAGCCGGCGACGGGGACTCGGGGGCCGCGCCGTGACCGGCGATCGTTCGTCCTCCGCGCCCGGCGGGAGGACCCCCGGGGCGCTGCGGTCCCGGGGGACCCTCCTGGGCGCCTGTGGCCTGGGCGCAGTCCTGGCCTGGCTGGTGGGCTACCCCCTCCTGGTCACCCTGGGCGAGGCGCTCCGGGGACCGGCGGGGTGGACGCTGCAAGGGTTCGCCGCCTTCGCCGAGCGCCCCGACGAGTGGCTCGCGCTGTGGCGGAGCCTCTGGATCTCCCTGGCGTCGGTGGCGCTCTCGGCGGCGGTGGGGGTGCCGCTGGCGTTCCTCTTCGAACGCGCGGAGTTCCCGGGGCGCCGCGTCCTGGGCGCCCTGGTGGCCCTGCCGGTGGCCCTCCCCCCGCTGGTCGGGGTGATCGCGTTCCTCTTCCTCTACGGCGAGAGCGGCTTCGTTCCCCGGGTGGTCCAGGCCCTGGCCGGCCTCGACGAGCCTCCGTGGCGGCTCGTCGGGCCCGGGGCCATCCTCCTCGTCCACACGTACTCGATGTACGTGTACTTCTACCTCTTCGTCCGGGCGGCCCTGGCCCGCGTGGACCCGGCCCACGAGGAAGCTGCGGCCAGCCTGGGGGCCGGCCGGGCCCGGACCCTGCTGCGGGTGATGCTGCCCATGCTCCGCCCGGCCCTGGCGGGGGCGGCGATGCTGACGTTCATGACGTCGCTCGCCTCGTTCTCGGCGCCGTACATCTTCGGCGGCTCGTTCCGGGTCATGACCACCCAGATCACCGCCTCGAAGCTCAACGGGCAGGACCTGGCCGCCCAGGTGGAGACGGTCACGCTGGCGGTGGTGGCCCTGGCGGGGCTCTGGGCGCTGACCCGCATGGGAGGGCTCGCCTTCCGTGCCGGCGGCGCGGTGCGGGGGGTGGCGCCGTCGCGCCGGCGGATCGCCTCGTCGGGCGGCCGGGCCGCCGCGGCCGCCGGCGGGTGGCTCTTCGCGGCGGTGCTGCTCCTGCCCCACGCCACCCTGGTGCTCATCTCCCTCGTGCCCCCCGGGACCTGGACCGCCCAGCCGGTGCCGCCGGTGCTGGACCTGTCGAACTACGCCTCCCTGTTCACCCGCCCGGAGAGGCTGCGGCCGGTGGTCAACTCCTTCTGGATGGCGGGGGCCGCCACCGCGGGCGCCCTGGTCCTGGGGCTGGCGGCGGCCCGCTCCTCCGCCCGCCTGCTGCGGAGCGTCCGGTCCGACGCCGGGGGGGCGAACGGGCCGCGCTCCCCGCGGCTCTTCCGGGGGCTCTCCAGGGCCCTGGAGGGGCTCGTGGTCCTCCCGTGGGCGGTCCCCGGCACGGTCTTCGCCATCGCCCTGGCGACGACCTTCAGCGTCGCCGCCCTCTGGATGGGGCGCTTCGTCCTGGTGGGCACACCTTGGATCCTCCCCCTGGCCTACCTGGTCCGGAGCCTCCCCCTGACCGGGCGCTCGGCGCTGGCGGGGATGGCCCAGATGGACCCGGCGCTGGAAGAGGCCGCGTGGTCCCTGGGCGCCGGGCGCTGGCGGACGCTCCGCCGGGTAGTGCTGCCGATCCTCCGGCCGGCCCTGGCCGCCGGGGCGGCCCTGGCGTTCATCACCGGCATGGGGGACTTCGTCACCTCGGTGGTCCTCTACACCCTGGACACCCGGCCCATCTCCATCGAGATCCTCTCGAGCCTGAGGGTCCAGGACCTGGGCGGGGCGGCGGTCTACGGCGTGCTCCTGGCGGTCGCGAGCGCAGGTGCCTTCCTGCTGTGGGGTGAGGAGAGGAGGAGCGGCGGGTGAAGCGCACCGATCTGGCCAAGCTGTCGGTCCTCATGGCCACGGTCTTCGTGGACATGCTGGGGTTCCTGATGGTCCTGCCGCTGCTTCCCTTCTACGCCGAGCGGCTCGGAGCGGACCCGGTGATGGTCACCCTCCTGGTGGCCGCTTTCGCCTTCGCCCAGCTCCTGACCTCCCCCTTCTGGGGCCGGTTCTCCGACCGGCTGGGGCGCCGGCCCATGATCATCCTGGGGCTACTGATCTCGGCGGCGGCCTTCGTCCTGTTCGGCTGGGCGAGCGGCCTGGCGGGGCCGGCCCGGGAGATCTTCCCCGGTTCCGGCGGCTTCGGCCTGTGGCTGCTCTTCGCATCCCGCCTGATCCAGGGCGCCGGAGGCGGAACCACCGGGGTGGTCCAGGCCTACGTGAGCGACGTCGTGCCCTCCGGAGAGCGGGCCAAGGCCCTGGGGTGGATGTCGGCGGCCACCAGCGCCGGGGTCACCATCGGACCGGCCATCGGGTCCCTGGCGGCGGCCTGGGGGGAGTCGGCCCCGGGGTTCCTGGCGGCGGGCCTCTGCCTGGCGAACGCCGCTTTCGCCTGGAAGCTCCTGCCGGAGCCGGAGCGGGACACCTCCGGCGACGACGAGGACGAATCCGGAACCGGCGGCTCCGAGCGCCCCTCCGTCCGCCAGGCCCTGGTCCAGGTGCTGGTCCACCCGGGGCGCGAGCTCCACTCCCTGATCTACATCTACGCCCTGGGCATGATGGCCTTCATGGCCATGAACAGCGTGATCGCCCTCTACCTGGAGCGGCGCTTCGGCGCCACCGACCAGACGATCGGCTGGTTCTACGTCTACGTCGGGGCGCTGTCGTTCATCATGCGGGCGGTGATTCTGGGGCCGGTGGTGAGCCGGCTGGGGGAGGTCCGGACGCTCCGCCTCGGTGCCCTGTCGATGGCGACGGGCCTGGCTGCGGTCTCGTTCACCGGCGAGCTCCCGTGGCCCCTGCCGGCGAAGCTCGCCGCCCTGGCCGCCGCGGCGGCGTTCATTCCGGTGGGGACGGCCCTCCTGTTCCCCTCCACCACCTCCCAGATCTCCGGCCGGGCCCGGCGCCGGGAGACCGGCCAGACCCTCGGCGTCCAGCAGGCCTTCGGCGGGGTGTCCCGCGTCGTGGGACCGGTGTGGGCGGGCTTCGCCTTCCGCGACCTGGGGGTGGCCACGCCGTTCTGGATCTCCGCCGGCCTCATGGTGGGCGTCTTCCTCCTGGGGATCCGGATCCGGCCCCTGGCGGTGCCGGACCGGCGGGTCCCCGAGTCCCGGATGGGGCCCGAGGAGGAGGGGGTGTGAGGCGGCGCCTCCCGGGCCTCCGGGTTCCGTCTGGTGCGAGGCTGCGGCGGGACGGCGGCACGTAGGCTACGGCTCCGGTCCCGGCACGAGCCCCCGGGCCCGCAGGCGGCGGACCTGGATGGTGGAGGGAAGCTCCCCCCAGGCGCCGATCCCCTCCACCGTGGCCGGATCCAGGAGGCCCAGGGCCTGGGCCTCCACGGGGTCGAAGGGGACCGGCCGGCCGGTGCGCTCCGCCTCGGAGAGCTCCAGCCATTGGGCGAAGGACTCGCGGGTCTCCGGAGCGGGCAGCTCCGGCGCCGGCTCCCGCCGGAGGGCGCTGAAGCCGTGGACGAGGCTGCCGGCGAAGAGGAGGAGGACGAAGCTTCCCGAGAGCCTCGAAACCCACCCCGGCCGCGCCAGGAGCACCCCCCCACCGACCGCCAGGGCCACGGCGGCCGCGGCGAGCGGCGGCATGTAGAAGCGCGGCGCCGGGAAGAAGTAGAGGCAGTAGAGCACGCCGTGGCCCAGGACCCAGGCGGCGACGGCGGCGGCGATCCAGCCCGCGCCCCGCGGCACCCCCCGGGCAGCGCCCTCCACCGGACGGCGGAGAATCGCAACCCCCAGCCCGAGCGCCGCCGCCCAGCCCGCGGCCGGCCACAGGAGGCCCGCCGTCTGGTGGGGGAGCCGCATCGGCAACCCCAGCAGGGTCCGGGCGGCGAGCTCCAGGTTCGACGTCCCCCGGAGCCCCGGGAGCACCGAGGAGAGGTGGGGATCCCCCTCCAGCGCGAAGCGGAGACCGAAGGTGTCGCGCAGGCTGGCGAAGCGCCCGGGAATCCAGAGGTCGTACGCGGTCCACGGCCAGGGGGACTCGCCGGAGGCGAGGAGGACCGCGCTGGACGCCGCTGGAAGGAGCATTGCCGCAGCGAGCCAGGAGATCGATCGCCGGGCGGTAGTTCCCCATCCACGGAGCCGGCCGGCCCCGAACGCAAGGAGCAGCAGAGGCAGCGCGAGGATCGCCCCGGACGGCGTGCGGAGAGCGGCGGCGGCCCCGGCGGCGAGGCCTCCGGCGGCACAGGCGAAGAGAGCCGCCCGGCCGTGACGCCGGGGCGCGAAGGTGCCCCAGGCGGTGGCGGCGAGGGCGGTAGTGGCGGCGAAGGCCGCCGGCTCGTCGGAGAGGAGCGCCCGGCCCGCCTTGACC
>JBKHJP010000043.1:0-18168 GCA_046538065.1 Thermoanaerobaculia bacterium
GTCTGGGACCAGCCGTCGCTGACCAGATGGTGCTGCGCCAGGATCAGCCGGTGATCGTCCGGCCCGACCCGGAGCAGGAACGGCGCCAGCAGCCGCCCGCTCTCCAGGTCGAACGGGCGCCGCGCCCAGCCGGTGGCGGCCCGCCCCGCCGCGCTCCGGCGGCGCGCCGCCGGCAGGCGGGAGAGGTCGGCCACGGGCAGGGACGGGCGCCAGGGGGGCGCCGCGCTCTGGAGGTCGCCTTCGGACGTGGTCACGAACCGTGTGCGGAACGCCTCGTGGCGCCGGACCAGGGCGGCCGCCGCCGCGGCCAGTGCCGCCAGGTCCAGGCCTCCACAGATGCTCAGGCCCAGGGGCACGTGGTAGACCGGCTGGGGCGCCTGGAGCCGATGGAGCAGGAGTAGCCGCGCCTGGCCCGGTGACAGGGGGACGCCCCGCGCCCGCTCGGTCGCGTCGAGCGGGCTCGGGAGCACGGCGGGCGCGCCCCGGCCCGCCGCGCTTTCGATCGCCTCCGCCTGCTCCGCCACCGTGGTCCACCGGAAGAGCTCGGCCAGCGGCAGGTCGACCTCGAAGCTCTGGCGCAGGCGCGAGGCGAGGCGGGCCGCGAGCAGCGAGTGCCCTCCGGCAGAGAAGAAGTCCTGGTGGACGTCCACCCGGTCCAGGTCCAGAAGCTCGGCCCAGACGTCCGCCACGGCGGCTTCGAGGGGCGTCCGGGGCAGGTGGCCGCTCGTGGGTGCTTCTCCGTCCGGGCCGGGGATCTCGAGGAGAGCCCGCCGATCGATCTTGCCGTTGGGAAACCGCGGGAGCCGGTCCAGGAAGACGAACGCGGCGGGGACCATGGAACCCGGCAGGCGGGCCGCCAAGAAACGGCGCAGCGCTTCGGACCCGAGGCCCCGATCGCGGGCGACGACGTAGGCAACCAGTCGTGTGGCGGCTCCCGGCCGACCCTGAACCGCCACCGCCGCCTCCACGACGCCTCCGTGGGCCAGGAGCGCCTGCTCGACCTCGCCGGGCTCGATGCGGACGCCGTGGATCTTCACCTGGTCGTCGTTCCTCCCCAGGAAGTCGAGCTCCCCGGCCGGAGTGAAGCGCACCCGGTCTCCGGTACGGTAGAGCCGCCCGCCCGGGCCATCGTGGCGGGCGAAGGGATCGGGGACGAAACGCTCCGCCGTGAGGGCGGGCCGTCCGAGATAGCCCCGGGCGAGCCCGGCTCCGCCCAGGGCCAGCTCGCCCGCGCTTCCCGCCGGCAGCGGCTCCAGCGCCCGGTCGACGACGTAGACCCGCGCCCCAGCGATGGGCCGGCCGATCGGGGGTCGGCCACCCGCGCGCCCTGGGCCGTCGTGGACCGGCGCCGAGGTGGCGTAGGTCGTGATCTCGCTGGGGCCGTACAGGTTGTCGATCCGTAGGCCACGACCGGCGGGGTCAAGGCGCTCGACCAGGGTGGTGGGGAGGGGCTCACCACCCAGAGCGATCGTGGTGACGCCCTCCGGCACGTGCGCCTGCCGCAACATCTCCGCGAGCACCGACGGCACCGCGGTGAGGAAGCTCGCCCGGGGCGCGGTGGCAAGCTCCGGCACCTCCAGCGCGTCTCGGGCGAGAAGCACGGTCCCTCCGGCGGCGAGCGTGCCGAAGATCTCGACGATCGAGAAGTCGAAGCAGATGGAGGTGCTGGCCAGGACGGCCCGGAGAGCGGAGCGCGGCCAGGCTTCGGCGATCCAGTCGAGGAGCGCGGCGGCGCCCCGGTGCTCGAGGGCCACCCCCTTGGGCCGTCCCGTCGAGCCCGAGGTGTAGACCAGGTAGGCGAGGTGGCTGCCGGAGACGCCGCCGGCCGCCGGGCGCCCGGGGCCGGCCGCCGTCCGAGCGCTGCCGAGATCGTCCAGGCGCAGGAGGGGAGGCCCTCCCCCGTCCACTCCCTCCGCGCACCGCAGCGGAAGCCGGCCCGCCATGGCGTCGTCGGCGAGGACCGCGGCGCAGTCGGCGTCCTCCAGGATGAACGAAAGGCGCTCCGGCGGATAGTCGGGGTCCAGGGGCACGTAGGCGCCCCCCGCCTCGAGGACCCCCAGGAGGGCCACGATCAGGGACGGGCGACGTTCCCCGGCCACCGCCACCCGGGCTTCGGCCCCGACCCCCAGGTCCCGGAGCCGCCTTGCGAGGGCCGCCGAGCGGCGCCCGAGCTCGCCGTAGGTCAGCCGCTCCCCGGCGGTTGCGACGGCAACCCTGTCCGGCGCCAGGGCAGCCCGGGCCCGGATACGGGATCCGATCGTGGCCTCACGGCCCGGCAGGCCGGCCCCCGGCGAGCGGTGCGGCAGCCCGGCGCCGCTCCACTCGGCGAGGATCTGGTGCCGCTCGGCCGGCGCCAGGAGCGGCAAGCTCGCCAGGGGAGCCTCCAGGCCCGGCCCGGCCTCGCCCAGGACCGACTCCAGGAGCACCAGGAACGAAGCCGCCAGGCGCCGTGCGAACGTCTCCTCGAACCGATCGGACGCGTACTCGAGGGCGCCGGTGATTCCGGACGGCCGGTCCCGGAGAGCGAGCGCGAGGTCGAGCTTGGCGGTCCCGGAGTGCCGTTCGAACGGCGTGACGTCGAGGCCCGCCAGGCGGGGCACCGGCGGAGGGGCGTTGTGGACCGCCAGCATGACCTGGGCGAGGGGCGCCCGAGACAGGTCGCGCTCCGGCTCCAGGACCTCCACCAACCGCTCGAACGGGACGCCCTGGTGGTCGTACCCTTCGAGAGCCGCCGCGCGGGCGCGCCCCACGAGCTCCCGGAAGCCCGGATCACCCGTCAGGTCGGCGGGCAGGACGACCGTGTTGACGAAAAGTCCCACCAAGCCCTCGAGCTCGGGACGCGGGCGATTGGCCGCCGCGCTGGCGACACCGAAGGCGTCCTGCCCCGACAGGCGGCCCAGGAGGGCTTCGAAGGCGGCGAGCAGGACCATGAAGGTCGTGGCCCCGAGCTCGCGGGCGACACGGCGGCACGATGCCACCAGGCGCGGCGGCAGGGCGACCGGAACCTGCCCCCCGCGGTACGTCGCCGCGGCGGTCCGGGGCCGGCCGGCGAGGTCGAGAGGCGGGAGCCCGGCGAGGCGCTCCCGCCGCAAGGCGACCTGGTCCTGGAGCGCTTCGGTGGCGAACCAGCGCCGCTGCCAGACGGCGAAATCGGCGTACTGCACCGGCAGGTCCGGGAGCGGGCGGGGGTCTCCGCCGTAGGAGGCCCCGAGATCGTCGAGTAGCACGGCCAGGGACCATCCGTCGACCACGGCGTGATGGAGCGTGAGGAGGAGGTCGTGATCCTCCGAGCTCCGGCGGACGAGGACGGCGCGGGCCAGGGGCGAGCGCGACAGGTCGA
This sequence comes from Thermoanaerobaculia bacterium, assembly GCA_046538065.1. Lineage (GTDB taxonomy): Bacteria > Acidobacteriota > Thermoanaerobaculia > Multivoradales > DATKCC01 > JBKHJP01. The sequence goes on from JBKHJP010000043.1 coordinate 3,341, forward strand.
AGGGCGTACGGGCCTCGAGGGCGGCTACGCAGGATGCCGCCGCCGCGGCGCGGCCCGGAGGCAACGCCGAGAGATCGACCAGGAGCGGTACCAGGGCCGGCTCGCCCGCCACCCGCTGCACGGGCTCACCACCCTCCTCGACGAGGCTCGTCCGGAGGGTCTCGTGCCGTTTCGCGACCCGGTGGAGAGCCGCCGCCAGGTGAGCCAACGACGCCGGACCGGTGAGACGCGCCGCCGCGGGTACGTTGTATAGAGGGCTCCCCGGGACGAGCCGGTCGAGAAACCAGAGGCGGTTCTGGGCGTAGGAGGCCGGCGCGTCCCCCGGGGTAGCTGGACGGCGCGCCACCGGCGGCGCGGCCGGAACGCCGCGGTCGTGCCGGACCGCCGCCACGAACCGGTCGAAGCGAGGGTTCTCGAACAGCGTGCGGACCGGCAGGTCGATCCCCAGGGCGGTGGCCAGGCGAGCCGTCACGCGCCCGCCGGCGAGGGAGTGGCCGCCCAGGGCGAAGAACTCGTCGTCCCGGCGGACGGGCCGCTCCAGGCCCAAGACCTCCTGCCAGATCCGGGCGACGAGCTCCTCGACGGGGCCCTCGGGAAGCACCGCCGAAGGCTCCTCCAGCGTCCTCTCGGCGGCCGGCGCCGGGAGGTTGCGCCGGTCGAGCTTGCCGCTGGCGAGGCGGGGCAGTCGCGCCAGCGGCACGACGACAGCCGGAACCATCCATCGGGGCAGGTACTGCTCGAGAGCCTCCCGAACCCCGCCTGCATCGACGGTGGCCGGCTCGACGTAGGCGGCGAGGTATCCCCCGCCGCCTCCGGCGACCAGCACCGCGGCCCCGGCCTCCACGCCGGGGCAGGTCCGGAGGGCGGCCTCCACTTCGTCGAGCTCCACCCGGTGCCCGCGGACCTCGACCTGGCGGTCGAACCGCCCCCGGAACCGGAGGGCGCCGTCGGCGAGGCGGCGGACGAGGTCGCCGGTGCGGTAAAGGCGCCCCCCGGGGCGTCCGCCCCAGGCATCGGGCACGAAGCGCTCGGCGGTAGCCGCCGGCAGCCCCAGGTAGCCCCGGGCGAGGGTGGCGCCGCCGATGGCGAGCTCGCCGTCCACCCCGAGGGGGACGGGGCGGCCCCGGGGGTCGAGGACGTAGAGACGGGCTCCGGCTGCGGCGGTCCCGAGGCTCACCGGCGCACCCGGCCGCAGCCGCCCGGCCGCCGCGTTGGCCGTGGCCTCGGTAGGACCGTAGAGATTGACGAGCTCGGCCGTCGGAAGCAGGCGACGGGTCCTCTCGACCAGGGACTCGGCGAGCTCGTCGCCGCCCAGCAGGACCCGCGCGAGTCCGGCCGGGAGCGGTGCGTCCCCTTGCTCCACCGCCTCCAGGAAGGCCTCCCAGGCTGCCGGAACGCAGTTGACCACGCCGCCGGGAAACCGGGCCAGGACCTCGGCCAGGACCGCCGGACGGTCCAGGCCCGCCTCGGGCACGACGACCGGCCGGCCCTCGGCCAGGGGAAGGAGGAGCTGCTTCAAGGACGCGTCGAAGGAGCTTCGACTGAGGAGGGGCACCGGGGCACCTCGGAGCAGCTCTTCCTCGGCCCACGCGAGATAGCGCGAGAGTGCGCGGTGGCTCACCATGACCCCCTTGGGGCGTCCGCTGGAGCCGGAGGTGTACAGGAGGTAGGCGAGAGCTTCGGCCGGCACCTGGGCGGGTGCCGGCGAATCGCCTGGCCCGGGCTCATCGCCGCCGGACCCGAGAACCAGGCGCGCCACCCCGGGCGGCACCTCGTACGCCGCGTCCGGCGGCGCCAGGACCGCCGCCGGGCGCGCATCCTCGAGGAGGAGGGCGATCCGATCCGGCGGATCTCGGGGGTCGAGGGGCAGGAAGGCCCCGCCGGCCCAGAGGACCCCTGTCACGGCCGCGACCAGCTCCGGGCCGGGCTAGGCGTAGACGGCGACCGTGGCCCCGGGACCGACACCCGCCGCGGCGAGCACAGAGGCCACGCACCCCACGCGGCGGCCGAAAGCGCCGAAGGAGAGGGCGGTCCCGGCGGCCCGCACCGCCAGGGCGTCCGGACGCCGTACCACGTGGCGGGCGACCCGGAGGTGTACGGCCTCGAGCGCCGTTGGGCGCCCGATCCGCTCCCGGGGGGCTTGTGCCAACTCGCGCAGGACCTGGAACCGTTCCCCCCGGCCCAGCCCCGGCAAGTCGCCCAGAAGCACCCCCGGCGCTTCGGCGATGACCTCCAGGGAGTCGACGAACCGGCGGGCCCAGCGCTCGACGGTGGTCGAGTCGAAGAGCTCCGCGTCGTAGACGAAGGCCCCCGTCCAGCCCTCTCCGGCCGGTTCGAAGAACAAGCTCAGGTCGAACTTGGCCGTTCCGGAGGCGAGGTCCTCCAGCTCCACCGAGATACCCGGAAACCGGGGGGGTCGCGCCGGGGTCGCGTCGAACGCCACGAAAGCCCGGATCGGAGACCGCGACAGGGCCTCCCGATCCGGGGACAACGCGGCCACCACGCGCTCGAACGGGAGCTCGGCGTGGGCGTACGCCTCCATCGCTGATCGGTGGACAGCCTCGAGATGCTCGGCGAAAGGGGTACAAGGAGGCTGCTCGTTTGGCAACAGCAGGGTGTTGACGAACAGACCCACCAGCCCCTCGAGCTCGCTTCGATCCCGCCGGGCATGGGGCACGCCCACCGCCACGTCGGCGCTACAGGCGAGCCGCGCGAGGAGTGCCTGGTACACGCCGAGCACCACGTGGAAGACGGTCGTGCTCCGGTCCCGGGCGAGACCGGCCAGGCGCCGGGCGAGCCCCGGACCGACGGTGATCCGGCGGACGCCGCCCAGGTGCCGAGGCTGTGCCGGGCGCGGTCGGTCCGTCGGCAGCTCCAGCGGGGCGAGCCCGTCCAGGCGCGCCCGCCAGAACCGCAGGAGCCCGTCGAGCCGAGCCCCGGTCAGCCGCCTCCGCTGCCAGAGGGCGAAGTCTCCGTAGGAAACCGAGGGGCCGGGCAGGCCCTCGAGACGATCCTCGAGGGCCGCCCCATAGGCCATTTCGATCTCCCGGGGGACGACGACCCGCAGCGACCAGCCGTCGCCGGCGATGTGGTGGATCACGAGGACCAGGAGGTGGTCCTCGGGGGCGGTGCGGACCACGAGACCACGCAAGAGCGGCCAGCCGGCTTCCGGGGACCCGAGCCGGAAGCTCCGGGACGCCTCCCGCCGTGCCAGGCTCTTCCGAGCCTGTGCCGCAGCACCTTCCGGCAGGGCCCCGAGATCGACCACCGGGAGCTGCACGGGGGCGGCGGACTCGATCCGCTGCCAGGGCGTACCGTCCCGCTCTCCGAAGACGGCCCTGAGGGGCGCGTGGCGGGCGACCAGGGCTCCCAAGGCGGCGGCCAGGGCGGCGAGCTGCACCGGCCCCCGGAGGCGCAGACCGGCAGGCATGTTGTACCAAGCGGAGCCGGGCGCCTGACGCTCGGCGACCCAGAGGCTCTCCTGGGCAAACGAGAGGGGCGGGGCGACGGGATCGGCCTGCGGGAGGGGTTCGGCGATCGCGGGCCCGGCAGCAAAGGCGGCGAGGCCCTCGACTGTGGGTCGCAGCAAGGCCTCGCGCAGCGCGGGCTCGACGCCGAACACGTCTCGCAGGCGGGCGACGAGCCGGGCCAGGAGAAGCGAGTGCCCTCCCTGGCGGAACAGGTCGTCCCGGACGTCCACCGGCGCCTCCGGCGGCAGCTCGAGGACCTCCCGGAAGAGGTCGGCGACGATCTCCTCGGCCGGCGTCCGGGGCGGCACCACCGCCTCCGGCGCCCCGGCAGCGGAGGCGACCAGGGACGCCGCCCTGCGCCGGTCGATCTTGCCGGTCGCCGTGCGGGGGAGTTCCGGGACCTCGAGGAACGCGCCGGGCACCATCGCCGGCGGGAGACACTGCCGAAGAAAGGTCGCCAGGGTTTCGGTCTCGGCACCACGGCCCGGAGCGGCGACCCAGAGGGCGCGCAGGGACCCCGCGGAGCCCAGCGTGACCACTGCCTGGCTTACCGCGGGGTGGGAGGTGAGAGCCGACTCCACTTCTCCGAGCTCGATCCGCATGCCTCGGACCTTGACCTGGCCGTCCCGGCGTCCGAGGAACCGGAGCTCCCCCCCGGGGAGCCAGCGTGCGAGATCGCCGGTTCGGTACAGGCGGGCGCCCGGGGCCCGGCCCGGCGCGGCGAACGGGTCGGGGACGAAGCGCTCGGCCGTCCAGGCAGGATGGCCGAGGTAGCCGCGGCAGACGCCGCTCCCTCCCAGCAGGAGCTCACCCGCCACCCCGGTGGGCACGGGCCGGAGAGCGGGGTCGACCACGAACGCCCGCTCCCCCGGGAGGGGGCGGCCGATGGTGGGAGGACGACCGCTCGCCGCGACCGCCGCCCGGGTCGAGTAGGTGGTGGTCTCCGACGGGGCGTAGAGATTCGACAGACGGACTCCCGGGAGCTCCCGGTGGACGGCCCGAGCGAGCTCCCGGTCGAGGGGCTCGCCCGCCAGATTGACCACGACCGTGGACGGGGGGGACCCCCGAGCCCCATGAGCTCCCGAAGGGCCGAGGGAACCGTGTTGAGCAGGGTCGGCCGGTTCCGGGCGACCAGCCCGTCGGGGTCCGCCAGGTCGAGGACCGACCCCGCGAGGATCACCGTGCCGCCCGCGGTCAGCGGAGCGAAGAGCTCGAAGACCGAGAGGTCGAAGCCGATGGAGGTGCCGGCCAGGACCCGGTCGAGCTCGGAAGCGGCGAACGCCCCACGCGCCCAGGCGAGGAGCGACGCGGCGTTGCGCCGGGTGATCCCCACGCCCTTGGGCACGCCGATGGACCCGGAGGTGTAGATCACGTACGCCAGAGCCTCGGGCCAGTCCTCTCCGCCAGCAGTCGGCGTCGGCAACGCCGGCGGCGGCGGGTGATCGGGACCTCGGATCGCGACGCTCCCGCTTCCGGCGCCCTCGCCGGCCCCGACGAAGGCCGTGGCCCCGGAGTCGCTCGAGACCAGCCGCCGCCGCGCCGCGGGCCACGCCGGATCGAGCGGAACATAGGCACCCCCGGCGGCGAGGACGGCCAGCAGCCCGCTCCGGCCCCGAGCTCCGCCGACGCGAGCTGTACGTCGACCTGCACCCGCGCTTCGGGCAGGCGGAGCGGGGTCAGCGCCAGTCCGCCGAGGTCGAGGCCGGCCTCCGGGCTGCCCAGGGCGAAGGCGCCCAGGCCGGCGTCCCGCGCCTGCTGGGCGGCGAAGAGGGCCTGGAACACCGGGTTGCGGGCCGGGTCGCGCTCAGGGCGGAGACGCCGGGCCAGGAGCGGAAACGGGTATCCGCGGTGCCGCACCGCCGCCACAAGCCGGTCCCGAACCCGGTCGAGGTGACTCCCGAAGCTCGCTCCGCCAAGGCGCTCGCTCGCCACCACCACCGGATTCACCAAGTATCCGACGAGGTCGGCGATCTCCCGGCGATCCCGGCCGGCCGTGGGCACTCCGATCGCGAAGCCCTCCTGGCCCGAGAGCCGGTGGAGAAACGCCTGGAACGCGGCCAGGACAACCGTGGAGGGCGTCGTCCGGAACCGCCGCGCGAGGCGCCGGAGCCGGCGGGTCGCCCCCGGCTCGAGGTGGGCCAGGGCTGCGGTCCCCCGAAAGCCCTGAGTGGCCGGCCGCGGTCTGTCGGTGGGCAGGTCGAGGGGCGGGGGCTCCGTCGGCACGGTCCGGCGCCAGAACGCCGCCGCCTCGCCGTCGGCCTCGGCGCGTAGGCGTTCGGACCGGGTCCACGGCGCGAACGGCGGCGGCGGCGGGAGCGGGGCCGCGCCGGCACGACGCTCCTGCCGGTAGAGGACGGCCAGGTCCCGGGCGAGGACCTGGAACGAGCCGAGGTCGGCGGCCAGGTGATGGACGGCCAGGAGCAGATCCCAGCCGCCGCGCCGACGGTACAGGCGGAGACGGAAGAGGGGGCCGCGCTCGAGATCGAACCGCCGGTAGGCGTCGGCGTTGATCAGTGCGAGCTCACGCTCCACCGCCCCGTGCCCCGTCAGGTCGAGGACCGCGCAGTCCACCCGCGGTTCGCTTCTCACGTGCTGGCGCAAGCCGTCCCGCGTCTCCACCACCGCCAACCGCAAGGCTTCGTGCCGGCCGGCGAGCCCGTGGACCGCTCGGACCAGCGCTCCCGGGTCCAGACCGGAGACAACCCGAGCCGCGACCGCGATCGTGTAGGCCCCTCCGGCGGGGTCGGCGCGGTCCAGGTACCAGAGCGCCTCCTGACCGTGGGTCAGGGGAAGGAGGCCGCCCCCTTCCCCGGCGCCGGCTCCGCCGGCGGGATGCGGCGTCGGCCCGGGACCCCGGCCACCGCGCTCCAGACGGTCGGCGAGCTCCGCCAGAGTGGGCCCGTCCAGGAGGTCCCCGGCGGGGACGGCCACCCCGAAATCCCGCTCCAGGCCGCCCGCCACCTGAGCCGCGCCCAGGGAGTCGAGGCCGCATGCGGTCAGGGGCCGGCCCGCCGGCAGGTGCTCGGCGTCGACGCCGAGCACCTCCGTGAGGACGGCCCGGACACCTGCCAGGACCTCCGCGTCGGCACTCCCCGCGTTTGCGGGCTGCCCGGGCGGTGCGACCGGACCGTCAGGTTCGGCCCGGGCTTTGGCCGAGTGGCCCGTGGACGCGGGCAGGGCACCCGCGAGGTAGAGCTCCCGGCACCAGCCTCGTCGCACCTTGCCGCTCGTGGTTCGCGGCACGACGCCCGGGGGCACCACAACGGCCTCCCAGACCGCCGCCTCGTGCGCCGCCGCCACGGCGGCGCGGACGGCGTCGGCGACCTCGGGGGCCCGTTCCAGCTCCCGGCGCTCCACCTCGACCACCAGGACGAGCCGCTCCTCGGCCGCTGCCTCGACGGAGAACGCTGCCACGCCGTTGCTCCGCACTGCCGCGTGGCTCTGCTCGGCGGTGAGCTCCAGGTCCTGCGGGTAGTGGTTGCGCCCACGGAGGATCACCAGGTCCTTCCGGCGCCCGCAGAGGAAGAGGTCGCCGCCCCACAGCAGCCCCAGGTCCCCCGTGCGCAGGAAGGGTCCCCGGCCGTCGGCGGTGTAGGCCCGGAAGAGCTCCTCGGTGGCCTCGGGGTGGCGCCAGTAGCCACGGGCCACCGAGTCGCCCCGGACCCACACCTCGCCCACTTCGCCGGGGTCGAGGCGACGACGCGAGCCCGGATCGACGATGGCGATCTCCTGGCCGAGCCAGGGCGTCCCACAGGAGACGAGCTCTGTAACCCGGTCCGTCGGTCCGGGGTCCACGGCCCGACCTCGACCGAGCGCCTCGGCCTCGAAGGCGGCTACCCGGGGTCCGCGTTCACGGGGACCTCCGGAGACGAACAGGGTGCCCTCCGCGAGCCCGTAGCAGGGGTAGAAACTCCGCTCCCTGAAGCCGGCGGACGCAAAGGCGCGGCCGAAGGCCGCCAGCGTCGAGGCTCTGACCGGCTCGGAACCGTTGAAAGCGACGCGCCAGGTGTCGAGTCGCAGCCCGGTACGCTCCCGCTCCGGAATCCGCTCCACGCACAGGCGGTAGGCGAAGTCGGGTCCCCCACTGACGGTGGCGCCGTACCGGCCGATCGCCGCGAGCCAGCGCCGGGGCTTTCGGATGAACGCGCCCGGAGACATGAGCACGCACCGGCATCCTGTGAACAGTGGGGCCAGGACGGCGCCGATCAGCCCCATGTCGTGGTAGAGGGGGAGCCAGCTCACCACGACCGAAGCCTGTTCGAGGCCGAAAGCGGCCCGGATCGTCCGCTAGTTGTGCACGAGCTCCCCGTGGCGAACCACGACGCCTTTCGGATCCGCCGTGGAGCCGGAGGTGTACTGGAGGAAGGCGGTGTCGTCCGGTCGGGGGAGGCGGCGGGAAGGCTCGCTCCGGGGGGCGTCGCCGGCGACCGGGATCCAGCGCACCCCCGCGGCGGCCGGCACGGCCGTCCGGAACCGGCCGAGGGTGCCGGGCGTGGTCAGGGCCGCCGCGGGCCGGGCATCCCGGACGATGGAGGCGACGCGCTCGCCCGCCCGGCCTCCGGGGCGCGGAGGGTGCAGGGGAACCGCCACGACGCCGGCATACAGACACCCGAGAAAGGCCCAGACGAACTCGAGCCCCGGACGGAAGAGGAGGATCGCCCGCTCCCCCGCCTCGATGCCCTGGCGCTCCAGCTCGACCGCCACCGCCCGGGCCCGGCGGTCGAGCTCCTGAAAGGTGATCCGGTCACCCTCGCTCTCGCCGTCCTCCAGGAACGAGAAGGCCCGGGCTCCGGGGCGCTCCCGCACACGCTCCCCGATGACCGACACCAAGGTCGAACGACGGCCAACCTGGGAGGGGCGACTGGGCTTGGGCATCGAGGACCGGTCGTACGGATCGGGGAGTGGGACGCATGGTTTCAGTATCTATGACACCCGTGCACGGATGCTCTGAACCGGGACACTCCGGGAATCCCCGGCAGACAGCAGCCCGCGTACCAGGGTCGAAGCGCGTCCGAGGCCGCCGGGTGGGGAAGGGAAGGGGGCAGCGGAGGCGTGGTTTCGACGTCTCGGGGACGGCGGGCGGAGCGCGAACCCTCCAGACGCACGACGGCCCGGCCGGTCGGGCCGTCGGGGTCCTTCCAGGCGGCCCCTGCGTTGCCGGAGCCGCCTCATCGGTCCCCGTGGTCGCCGAACCGAAGCCGGCTCGGCGACCACGGCCTGTGGAGCGCTACTCCGAGCTCTCCACCGCCTCGGTGGGCAGGGCCCGGATGTCCTCGTCGGAGAAGTCGAAGAAGAGCTCCTCGTCCTCCTCCGGCTCGTAGGCGTACTCCTCTTCCTCCATGTGGAAGTCGTGGTAGTGCTCCATGCCCGTTCCGGCGGGGATGAGGCGCCCGACGATGACGTTCTCCTTGAGGCCCCGGAGGTAGTCCACCTTGCCGCTGATGGAGGCCTCCGTGAGGACCCGGGTGGTCTCCTGGAAGCTGGCCGCGGAGATGAAGCTGTCCGTGGAGAGCGACGCCTTGGTGATCCCCAGGAGCAGCGGGCGGCCGATGGCCGGCTCGCCGCCGGCGGCGATGACCCGCTCGTTCTCCTCGTGGAAGCGCCACCTGTCGACCTGCTCGTCCACCAGGAACTCGGTGTCGCCGACCTCCTCGATCTTCACCGAGCGCATCATCTGGCGCACGATCACCTCGATGTGCTTGTCGTTGATCTGGACGCTCTGGGAGCGGTAGACCTCCTGGATCTTGTCCACCAGGTACCGCTGGAGCTCCTTCTCACCGAGCACCAGGAGGATGTCGTGGGGGTTGATGGGCCCGTCGATGAGGGGGTCGCCGGCCTCCACGCGCTCGCCCTCCTGGACGTTGATGTGGATCGACCGGGGCACCGAGTACTCCCGGGTCTCGCCGGCGTCGGACTCGACGAGGACCTTCCGCATACCCTTCTGGACCTCACCCAGCTTCACGGTGCCGGAGATCTCGGTGATGATCGCCGGCTCCTTCGGGGTGCGGGCCTCGAAGAGCTCCACCACCCGGGGCAGACCGCCGGTGATGTCCTTGGTCTTGGTGGTCTCCCGGGGGATCTTGACCAGGGTCTCGCCGGGGCTGACCTTCTGCTTGTCCTGGACCACCAGGTGGGAGCCGGCGGGCAGGAGGTAGCGGCGCTCCTCGTCCCCCTTGCCGCGGATGACCACGGCGGGGACGCGCTTTTCGGCCGCGGTGGCCTCGACGATGATCTTCTGCGACAGGCCGGTGACCTTGTCGGTCTCCTCCCGGACGTTCTCGCCCTCGACGATGTCCTGGAACTCCACCGTGCCGCCGATCTCGGAGAGGATGGCGGAGGTGAAGGGGTCCCAGGAGACCAGGTCGGCGCCCGGGGCCACCGTGTCGCCCTCGCGGACCTTGAGGTGCGAGCCGTACGCCAGGGCGTAGCGCTCCTTCTCCCGGCCCTTCTCGTCCACGATCAGGAGCTTGCCGGCCCGGTTGATGACGACCAGCTCGCCCTCCTTGGACTCGACGGTGTTGACGTTGAGGAACTTCACCACGCCCGGGTTGGAGGCCGTGTGCTTCGACTGCTCCGAGACCCGGGAGGCGGTGCCGCCGTAGTGGAAGGTCCGCATGGTGAGCTGGGTCCCCGGCTCGCCGATGGACTGGGCGGCGATGACGCCCACCGCCTCGCCGATCTCCACCATCTGGCCGGTGGCCAGGTTGCGGCCGTAGCAGGCGGCGCAGACGCCCCGGCGGGACTCGCAGGTGAGCACGGAGCGGATCTTCACCCGCTCGACGCCGGCGGCCTGGGTGGCGCTCGCCAGCTCCTCGGTGATCTCCTCGCCGATCTCGATCATCTTCTCGCCGGTCATGTGGTCGTAGACGTCCTCCTGGGCCGTCCGGCCGACGATGCGGTCCCGGAGGGGCTCGAGGATCTCGCCGCCCTCCATGATGGCGGCCACGGTGATGCCGTCGATCGTGCCGCAGTCGGACTCGTTGACGATGACGTCCTGGGCCACGTCCACCAGCCGGCGCGTCAGGTACCCGGAGTCGGCGGTCTTGAGCGCCGTGTCCGCCAGCCCCTTCCGGGCGCCGTGGGTGGAGATGAAGTACTGGAGCACCGAGAGGCCCTCGCGGAAGTTCGCGGTGATCGGCGTCTCGATGATCTCGCCCGACGGCTTGGACATCAGGCCCCGCATGCCGGCGAGCTGGCGCACCTGCTCCCGGGAGCCCCGGGCGCCGGAGTCGGCCATCATGGCGATGGGGTTGAACTCCATCCTCTCCTGCTCGCGGCGCCGCATGTCGCCGAACATCTCCTCGGAGACCTGCTCGGTCACCCGGTGCCAGATGTCGATGATCTTGTTGTGGCGCTCACCGGCGGTGATCACGCCGGCGGCGCGCTGGTTCTCGATCTCGATCACCTCGTTGCGGGCGTCGTCCAGGATGCGGCTCTTGGCCGCCGGGATCACCATGTCGTCGACGCCGATGGAGATGCCGGCCCGGGTGGCGTAGTCGAAGGTGATCCGCTTGAGCTCGTCGAGCACGGCCACCGTCTTCTCGTTGCCCAGCTTGATGAAGCAGAAGCCCACCAGCTCCTGGAGGCCCCGCTTCTTGAGCAGGCCGTTGACGAAGGGGATCTCGTCCGGCAGGTGCCGGTTGAAGATCACCCGGCCCACGGTGGTCTCGATGAGCTCGTTCTCCACCTCCTCGACCTCGGCGTGGACGACGTCCTGCTTGTCGTACTGGGTGTCGAGGTTGATGTACGGGCCCGTGTAGCGCACCCGGATCTGGGTGAGGGTCTCGATCTCGCCGGCCTCCAGCGCCAAGATCACGGAGTCGAAGTCCGGGAAGATCCGGCCCTCGCCCCGGGCGCCGGGCTTGTGGAGCGTCAGGTAGTAGCCGCCCAGGACCAGGTCCTGGGAAGGCACCGCCAGGGGCCGCCCGTGGGCCGGCGAGAGGATGTTGTGCGCCGAGAGCATGAGCACCTTGCTCTCGATCTGGGCCTTGGCCGACAGGGGCACGTGGACCGCCATCTGGTCGCCGTCGAAGTCGGCGTTGAACGCGGCGCACACCAGCGGGTGGATCTTGATGGCCTTGCCCTCGATGAGCACCGGCTGGAAGGCCTGGATGCCCAGCCGGTGGAGGGTCGGCGCCCGGTTGAGGAGCACCGGATGGTCCTTGATGACCTCCTCCAGGGCGTCCCAGACCTCGTCCACCCCCTCCTCGACCAGCTCCTTGGCGGCCTTGATGGTGCCCACCAGGCCCTTTTCCTCGAGGCGGTTGTAGATGAACGGCTTGAACAGCTCGAGGGCCATCTTCTTCGGCAGGCCGCACTCGTGGAGCCCCAGCTCCGGGCCGACGACGATGACCGAGCGGCCCGAGTAGTCCACCCGCTTGCCCAGGAGGTTCTGGCGGAAGCGGCCCTGCTTGCCCTTGAGAGTGTCCGAGAGGGACTTCAGCGGCCGGTTGTTCGAGCCCTTGAGCACCCGGCCCCGGCGGCCGTTGTCGAACAGGGCGTCCACCGCCTCCTGGAGCATGCGCTTCTCGTTGCGCACGATGACCTCCGGCGCCCGGAGCTCCAGGAGCTTCTTCAGCCGGTTGTTCCGGTTGATGACCCGCCGGTAGAGGTCGTTCAAGTCGGAGGTGGCGAACCGGCCGCCGTCCAGCGGCACCAGGGGGCGCAGCTCCGGCGGGATCACCGGAATGACGTCCAGGATCATCCACTCCGGGCGGTGGCCGCTCTTGCGGAAGGCGTCCACCACCTTGAGGCGCTTGGCCGCCTTGAGCCGCCGGATCTGGCTGGTCTCGGTCTTCATGACGATCCGGAGCTCTTCGGCCAGCTCGTCCACGTCGATCCGCGACAGGAGGTCCTTGATCGCCTCGGCGCCCATCCGGGCCTCGAAGGAGCCGTCACCGTACTTGTCCCGCACCTCGCGGAAGCGCTCCTCGGACAGCAGCTCGCGGTCCTTGAGGTCGGTCTCGCCGGGATCGACCGTGACGTAGCTCTCGAAGTAGAGGATCCGCTCCAGATCCCGGAGGCTGATGTCCAGCAGGTGGCCGATCCGGCTCGGCAGCCCCTTGAAGAACCAGACGTGGGACACCGGGCAGGCCAGCTCGATGTGGCCCATGCGCTCCCGGCGCACCCGCGACCGGGTGACCTCGACGCCGCACTTGTCGCAGATCACCCCCCGGTGCTTCATGCGCTTGTACTTGCCGCACAGGCACTCCCAGTCCGTGATCGGACCGAAGATCTTGGCGCAGAAGAGCCCGTCGCGCTCCGGCTTGAAGGTCCGGTAGTTGATGGTCTCCGGCTTGGTGACCTCACCGTAGCTCCAGGAGCGGATCTTCTCGGGCGAGGCGATCGAGATCTTGATCGCGTTGAAGTCCTTCAAGGAATCCGGCTGGTGAAAACTGCTGAGTGGCTGCAATGGACTGTCTCCTTGCTATCGATCCGCGCGGGGGTGATTCTTCAAACCTTGAGCAGCTCCACGTCCAGGCAGAGGCTCTGGAGCTCGCGCACCAGGACGTTGAAGGACTCCGGCAGGCCCGGGTCCTCCGGCACGTCGCCCTTGACGATCGACTCGTAGACCTTGCTCCGGCCCTCGACGTCGTCGCTCTTGACGGTGAGGAGCTCCTGGAGCGTGTAGGCGGCGCCGTAGGCCTCCAGGGCCCAAACCTCCATCTCGCCGAAGCGCTGGCCGCCGAACTGCGCCTTGCCGCCCAGCGGCTGCTGGGTGATCAGCGAGTACGGGCCGATCGAACGGGCGTGGATCTTGTCGTCCACCAGGTGGGAGAGCTTCAGCATGTAGATGTAGCCCACCGTCACCTGCTGCTCGAACGGCTCGCCGCTCATGCCGTCGAAGAGCTCGGTCTTGCCGTTCTCCGGCAGGCCGGCCTCCTCCAGCAGGCCGCGGATGGAGCCCTCGTCGGCGCCGTCGAACACCGGCGTGGCGAACTTCAGCCCGAGGGCCCGGCCGGCCCACCCCAGGTGGGTCTCCAGGATCTGGCCCACGTTCATCCGGGAGGGAACGCCCAGGGGGTTCAGCACGATCTCCACCGGGGTGCCGTCCGGCAGGTAGGGCATGTCCTCCTCCGGCAGGATCCGGGAGATGACGCCCTTGTTCCCGTGGCGGCCGGCCATCTTGTCCCCCACCTGGAGCTTGCGCTTCATGGCGACGTAGCACTTGACGAGCTTGATGACGCCCGGCGGCAGCTCGTCGCCCTTCTGGAGCAGCGCGATCCGCTCCTGGTTGACCTGGTGGAGCACCTCGATGTGGGAGTCGGTCTTGCGGTAGACCTCCTCCACGGCGTCCAGGAGCTTCGAGTCGGCGATGGGGAGCTTCAGGATCTCGCCGCGGGTCAGCCGCTGGAGAGCCGGCTCGTCGACCGTGTCGCCCTTCTTGAGGAGGGTCTGGCCGTCCCGGGCCTTGACTTCGGCGGTGACCTTCTGGCCGAGCAGGGTGTCCCGGATCTTCTTGTTGCGCTCCTCGTGGAGGATCCTGGTCTCGTCCTTGATGTTCTTCTCGAGACGGGCGATCTCCGCGTCCTCGATCTCCCGCGCCCGGAGGTCCTTCTCGACCCCCTTCCTGGAGAAGATCTTCACGTCCACCACGGTGCCGTCGATCCCCGGCGGCACCTTGAGCGACGCGTCGCGCACGTCGCCGGCCTTCTCGCCGAAGATCGCCCGGAGGAGCTTCTCCTCCGGGGTGAGCTGGGTCTCGCCCTTGGGCGTGACCTTGCCCACCAGGATGTCGCCGGACTTGACGTTCGCGCCGATGCGCACGATGCCCGACTCGTCCAGGTCCGTGAGCGCCCCCTCCGAGACGTTCGGGATGTCCCGGGTGATCTCCTCCGGACCCAGCTTGGTGTCGCGGGCCTCGATCTCGAACTCCTCGATGTGGATCGACGTGTAGTAGTCGTCCTTGACCAGGCGCTCGGAGATGAGGATCGCGTCCTCGAAGTTGTAGCCGCGCCAGGGCATGAACCCAACCAGGACGTTCCGGCCCAGGGCCAGCTCGCCCACCTCGGTGCACGGTCCGTCCGCCAGGACGTCGCCCTTGGCCACCCGATCGCCCTGATGCACGACCGGCTTCTGGCTGATGCAGGTGTTCTGGTTCGAGCGCCGGAACTTGATGAGCTGGTAGATGTCGGCGCCGAACTCCTTGGCCTCGCCGGTGTCGATGTCCTCACCCTCGACCCGGACGATAATCCGCTCCGAGTCGACGGCGTCCACGACGCCCGCGCGCTTGGCCACGACGACGGCGCCGGAGTCGCGGGCGACGATGCCCTCGAGCCCGGTGCCCACGATGGGCGACTCGCTCTTGAGGAGCGGCACGGCCTGGCGCTGCATGTTCGAGCCCATGAGCGCCCGGTT
>JBKHJP010000351.1:0-4588 GCA_046538065.1 Thermoanaerobaculia bacterium
CTCGACTTCCGGGAGGTGGCTCCGGCGGCGGCCTCCCGGGACATGTACCTGGACGGAGACGGCGAGGCGGTTCAGGACGCCTCCCTGGTGGGGCCGCTGGCCTCCGGCGTCCCCGGCTCCCCCGCGGGGCTCTTCACCCTCCACGAGCGGTTCGGCCGCCTTCCCTGGCCCCGGGTGGTGGCACCGGCGGAGCGGCTGGCCCGGGAAGGCGTCGTGGTGGACGCCAACCTCCACGGGAAGCTCGCCGACGCCCGGGAGCTCCTCGCCCGGTTCCCGGAGACGGCGGCGGTGTGGCTGCCGGAGGGCGAGCCGCCGCCGGTAGGGACCCGCATCCGCCCGCCGGGACTCGCCGCCACCCTCCGGGCCTACGCCGAGGAGGGGCCGGAGGCGATCACCCGGGGCCCGGCGGCTGAACGGGTGGAGGCGGTTTCACGGCGCCACGGCGGCGTCCTCACCGCCGCGGACCTGGCCGCCTACCGGCCCGTCTGGCGCGAGCCGGTGGTCTTCTCCGCCTTCGGCTGGCGCCTCGCGTCCATGGGCCTTCCGTCTTCCGGGGCGGCGCTCCTGGGGGAGACCCTGGGCGTGCTGGAGCGTCTGGACTGGGGGGAGCTCCCGCGATTCGGCGCCGACCGCGCGCACCTCCTGGCGGAGGCGTTCCGGGGCGCCTTCGCCGACCGTTTCCTGCTGGGGGATCCCGCCCACGCCGAGGTCACCGAGGAGGAGCTCCTGGCGCCGGAGTGGCTCGCCCGGCGGGCCGCCGGCGTCGACCCGGAGCGGGCGGCGTCCTCGGAGGAGCTCACCGCCTACCCGGGGCACCCCCCGCGGGACCCGGCGACCGGCTCGGGAGAGACGACCCACCTGTCGGTGGTCGACGGCGATGGGGGTGCGGTGGCGCTGACCACCACCCTGAACGGCCTGTTCGGGAGCAAGGCCTGGGTGCCCGGGCTCGGCTTCCTCAACAACGAGATGGACGACTTCACCACGGTGCCCGGAGAGCCCAACATGTTCGGGTTGATCCAGGGGGAGGCGAACACCGTCGCCCCGGGCAAGCGGATGCTCTCGTCCATGAGCCCGACGATCGCCTGGCGCCCGGAGGACGGCGGGGCCGAGCTGGTGGCCCTGGGCGGCCGGGGCGGCTCCCGCATCCCCACGAACACGGCCCAGATCCTCCTCAACCTGCTGGTGGACGGCGACCACTTGCAGCTCGCCCTGGGCCGGCCCCGGATCCACCACCAGTGGCTGCCGGACCGGCTGCAGGCCGAGCCGGACGCCCTGGCGCCGGAGACCCGCGCCGCCGTCGCGGGCCGCGGTCACGCGGTGGAAGTCGCCTCCGGGGCGGCGAAGGTCCACGCCGCCCGGATCCATCCGGACGGCTCCGTGGAGGCCGCGGTGGACCCGCGCTCGACGGGTGCGGCGGCCGTGGTGGAGCCGGCGCTCCTGGAGCCCGCTCCCCGGCGGGCGGGCGCCCTCATCCCGGCACTGCCGCCGTAGCGTATCCCTCTGCGCACGGCGCGCATGCCGGGGCTGGACGGATCACCCGGTGCGACAGGGTTGCACCCTGCTGGGCCATTCGCCGGTGCGACATGGGCGCACCCTGCTCGCGACAAGCCGCACCTTGCGCAACACGAAGACGGGCGGGGGCCGTGAAGCCCCCGCCCGGGTCCTGCATCCCTGGACCGGACCGTTGAGGACGGCCCCGGGAGTCGTGCCGGAGATCCCGAGGCCCGGACCTACCGGCCCGGGCCTCGGGACGATCCGGCCGGCTTCGCCGTCCGGATCACTTGCAGGTCTTGCGACCGCTCGGACCGCGGCACTTGTTGGAGCAGCAGTCGGCGTCGACCTCGCAGGCGTCGTCCTTCTGGCCCAGGTCGCACCCGCCGCCGCCACCGTCGTCTCCACCACCGCCGTCGCCGCTGTACAGGGCGTTGATGCCGTCGGCGTCGTCCTGCTCGATGGTGGCCGGGCCGTTGTCACACGACGAGACGGACGGGAACATGGTGGCGCCGTCCACGTCCGTGTGGCCGAGCCCGAGGCCGTGGCCGGTCTCGTGGACCTGGATGCCCTCCATGAAGAACTCGCTGGAGCAGCCGTCCGGCTCGCTCTCGGTGGTGAACTCGTGGCGCGGGTTCGTGACGATGTCCGCGTCGAAGATGCGGTGCGTCCCGTCGTCGCGCTCCTCGTAGTACCCGGTGAAGGTCGCCGCCAGGCAGTTGCCGGTGCAGACCTTGAACGGATCGTCGAAGCGCAGCATCGGGATCCCGTCGCCCAGGGTGATGCCGCTGGTGTCGCCGGCCTGGGCGTGGATCACCGTGCCGGAGCCGGCGCCGTTCCAGGCCACGTTGGCCTCGATGGCGTCGACGGTTTCGGAGACGCCGCCGTCGCTGTCGGTGATCGAGTCACTGCCGTTCTGATCGACGATGTAGGTGGGCGCCGAGTCCCAGGTCCGCGGGGGATCCAGGAGGACGAAGGCGGTGACGCCGGTGGCGGCGAGGAGGCTCGCCACCAGGGCGATCGTGAGGGTGGACTTTTGAATCCTGGTCATCGTTGCACCTCCCTCACTTCACCCGGGGTTGCCGGTTCAGGCCGGCGGCCTGAGCCCGGATGGTCTGCTTGAGCTGCTCGAGGGGCACGGCGCGGGGCGCCGGCGCCGCCTGGCCGTCGGCCTGGAGGAGGCGGACTCCCCGGAGCGCCGGAATCGCCACGTCGGTGCCATCGGAGCGGCGCACGACGCGGTACTGGCCCTGCTGGAAACCGGTGACCGACAGGGTGCCCTCCGGCGTGCGCTGGAGGTACAGCAGGTGGCGCTGGCCCTCTTCGAAGCTCGGGAACCCGTGGGCGTCGACGCCGAAGTCACCGATCTGGCCGCCGGGGGTGCGGACCGCCACCAGGCCCGAAGCGCCGCCGACGACGGACTCCTGCACGTGGAGCACGGCGTCGGTGAAGATCAGGGTGCCTTCCGGGTTCCAGTAGGAATAGGTGTAGAGCACCTCTCCCACCACCACGGCGTCCGAGCCGGAAACCAGCTCGAGGTCGCTCATGGCGATGAACGTCGAGGCGCCCGCCGGGGCCGCCATCAGGGCGCAGACGAGCACCCCGCACAGACAGAGACGTTTCATTCGCGTTCTCCTGGGTCGATGAATGGACAGGCTTTCCCGTGAGCAGGGCAAGGCTCGTGCCATCCCCCCGCACGCGGAACGACCGGGAGGAGGGATCGCCCGTCCCCCATAGCTTTCCTCGCCGGGCGGACCCCCGGGGCGCGCCCGGCGCCGGCCCTCCCGGGGCGCGGGAGGGGTCAACGACTGCCCCGGGCCGGGTCCAGGATCGACCCGTCGGGTCAAGAATCGACCCGCCCCAGGCCCGGGGCTAGGCGCTACAATCCTCGCCGTTCGCGCCATCAGAGCTCCGACGACCCCCGAGGAGGTGTTCCATGCCCCGGAAGCCGACCCGCCCCCGCAAGCTCGCCCACGCCGCCGCGCGGTTCCCGCCCAGCCTGTGGACCTGCGGCGCCGTGATGCTCCTCCTCACCGCCGTCGGGTGCGGCCCGGGAGAGGACGGGGAGGATCAGCCCGCCGCCGGGCCCCGCGTGGAGAACGAGGCCCTCGGACTCGCCCTCGCCCAGCTCCCGGCCGGGTTCGAGGTGATCCGGAACGAGGGCGACGAGCTGGTCCTGGGCCGGAGCGACGGGGACGACCCGGCGCGGCTCACCTTCGAACTCGGCCCCGTCCAGGCCGCCGGCGTCAACCTGGTGGACCGGGTCTGGGAGGAGAAGGAGCGGATCGAGTCCATGCCGGAGGGGGACTACCGGGGGCAGAACGAGCTCGGCGGCGTGCCCATCGGCACGACCTTCACCAGCCGCGGCCGCTTCGTGGACGAGGAGACGGGGGAGCGCGTGGAGGAGTACCGGGCGCTGGCGCTCCACCCGGCGGAGAACCGGGTCCTGGTGCTGGACTACGAGTACCCGCCGCCGCCGCCCGGCGAGGCGGAGGAGCACAGCCGGCTCCAGGAGCTGATGCTGGTGCTGGAGCAGATCGAGCCGGCTGGCGGCGGCGCGCCGGAGGCCCCCGGCGGAGGCGGCGAAGACGCCGAAGCGGACGGCGCCGACGGCGGGGGTGCCGCCGGCTCGCCCCCCTGAGCCCCTGGCGCCCGGCGCAGGGATTCCCCATGGAGGGAATCTCCAAGGTGATGCGTGGAGGGGAGGAGCTTGTCTCCTCCCGTGTCCCAGCGGGCACCGAACGGTTTGGCATCGGGCGGAGGCAAGCTCCGCCCCTACACGCTGGAGCGGCGGCCGTCCCGCGCCGAGGCGAAGCGGAGGCGGGCGCCGTACGCCTAGACCTTCCCCACCGCGCGCGGCGTCCGACTGCGCGGGAGGCAACCCGCCCCAACGAGGGAGGGCCTCCCGGACCGGGGACGTCTGAGCCGCGACCGCTCGCGGCAACTTCAACGACCACGAGCAGCCCGCGTCGCGGCGAAGCTGAGGCGGGCGCCTTACGCCCCAGCTATCGAGCTGCGCCCGCCGTTCCCCGGGCCGGGAGGGCATTACGCCCCAACGAGGGAGGGCCTCCCGCGCAGCGGCCTTTGAGCCGAGGCC
>JBKHJP010000352.1:0-4566 GCA_046538065.1 Thermoanaerobaculia bacterium
CCCTTCACCTCCGAGCGCGCGCTGGTCCCCGGACGGGAGGCCCGCCCGAGCCCCGGAGCCGTGCTAGCCTTCCGCTCCCATGGCAGAGCGTCCCACGCTCGTCCTCGCTTCCGGCTCGCCCCGGCGCCGGGACCTCTTGGCCGGGCTGGGGCTGGAGTTCGCCGTCCGCCCGGTGGACGTCGACGAGACGCCGCTTCCGGACGAGCCGCCCCGGGCCTACGTGGAGCGCCTGGCCCGGGAGAAGGCCGCCGCCCGGGTGGAGGCCGGAGAGCTGGTCCTGGCCGCCGACACGACGGTGGTCCTGGACGGCGAGATCCTGGGAAAGCCCGAGGACGAGGCCGGCGCCCGGGAGATGCTCAGCCGCCTCGCCGGCCGGGAGCACACCGTCTTCACCGGGATCGCCCTGGTGGCCCGCGCGGGCGCCGGGACCGGCGGGGCGGAGCGAGCTCCCGCGGCGGGCCCGGCCGGGGGCACCGCCGGCGGAAACGGAGGCCCGCGGAGCCACGTGGAGGAGTCCCGCGTCCGGATCGCCGCCATGAGCCCGGACGAGCTGGCCTGGTACGCCGCCACCGGCGAGGGGCTGGACAAGGCCGGAAGCTACGCCGTCCAGGGCCTCGGAGCACTCTTCGTCGAACGGATCTGCGGCGACTACACGAACGTGGTCGGCCTGCCGCTGCCGGCGACGTTTCGCCTCTTCCGCCGCGCCGGCCACGACCTGAGGAGCTTCCGGCCGTGACCCGCGACGTCCCCACCACCGCGCTCTCCCGGGGCCCCGCCGGCTCCTTCCCGGAGCTCGCCGCCCGTTACCTGGAGGAGTACCTGGACAAGATCCGCCTCGCCCTGGGGCGCCTCACGGAGGATCAGGTCTGGTGGCGGCCGGCGCCGGGCACGAACAGCGCCGGAAACCTGGTGCTCCACCTCTGCGGGAACCTGTCGCTCTGGATCCTCGCCGGGGTCGGCGGGCGCTCCTTCGACCGGAACCGCCGGGAGGAGTTCGAGGCGGAGCGGAGCCACGGCAAGCGCGAGCTCCTGGCCCGGCTCGAGGAGGTGGTGGCCTCCTGCCGCGGGGTCCTGGCGGGGGTCGACCCGGAGGAGCTGGACCGCCCGCTCACGATCCAGACCTACGACACCGATCTCCAGGGAGCCCTCGTCCACGCCGTGGAGCACATGAGCTACCACACGGGCCAGATCGTCTGGATCGCCAAGGAGCTCGGCGCCGGCGAGCACCCCCTGGAGTTCTACCCGCACCACGCCGGCGAGTGACGGCGAATCCGCCCGCCGTCAGGGGCCGGGCAGGCCGGGGGCGGAGCGGGCTCCGGAGCGGCGCGCATGAAGTCAACAAGGGAGGGCCCCGACCCCGGCGGCCTGCCGCAAACCACAGTCGGCCCATCGGGGAGCAGCCACCACTACCGCTCCAGGGCGGCGGGCCGGAGGCTCCCGGCCGGAGGGCCTCTGAGGCGGAGCCGCTTTCCGCCAGCGAGGGATTCGTTCTGTGTTACGCGCGGAGCCGAAGCGGAGGCGGGCGCCAAACGGTTCACGTCACCACCAAGCGCCCGCCGTCCCGCAGGCCGGGAGCCTCCGGCCCGCCGCCCCCTACCCCCCGAACTTGATCGGCTCCCCCAGCTCGTCCAAACTGAAGTTCGCCATGATCTGGTGCCCGTTGAAATCCAGCACCCGGATGTCCTCCACCGCCTCCAGGTCCCGGGCCACGCTGTCGTACGCCTGGGTGTAGCGGCCCCGCACGGCCCCGGTGTCGACCTCGTAGGCCATGAACTTGTCGATCCCCTTGTAGTGGAGCTTGGCGATCAGGCGGTCGTCGGTCAGCTTGGGGTAGGTGGAGAGGACCAGGATGGGCCCGGTTCCGGTGAAGATGAGGTAGGCGCGGGGGGCGGCGTTGGGGCTCATCTCGCTCTCCTCGGCGGCTTTGCGGGGATTCGGGGTGAGTGGTCGGGGGGAAGCTACCGCTCGGGGCGGGTTCCGTCAAGGCTCGGGCGGGCCTCCCGTCCGGGGACCAGCGCGCGCTCGGAGGTGAAGGGGACGCAGGGCGCGCGCTTCGGCTTCGCCTCGACGCGAAGCGTTCCTGGTGGAGGAAGCAGCCGGAAGCGGTCTCGGCTCAGACGCCCCCGGAGCGGGAGGCCCGCCCTCGTTGAATTGGGTCGGACTCCGAGATCGTGGTCCTTGGCGCCCCGTGACGGACCATGTGGCGCGCGACTCCGCTCAGCCCCGACGCTGAAGGCCAGTGGTTCCGGGGCGGTTCGAAAGTGGTCGGGGCTTCGAGGCCGCTGTCGGGAGAGGCCCTTCCTCGTTGGGACGGGTTGCCCTCCCGTCCGGGGACCAGGAGCGCACCCGCCCCGAGGCCCTGCATGGCGGTTGTCGGTCCCCGGCGCGGGAGGCCCGCCCTCGTTGGTGCGGAGTCGGACTCCCGCGTATGGCCGCACGCTGGTTGTGGATGAGCGCGCCTCCCCTCAGGCCGGTTCTCGGCGCATGAAGCGGCCGAGCTCTGCGCACCGCCCTGAGCGAGCGGAGCGAGCCGAAGGGTCGGCCGGGGCGGGTGGGGGCGAGGGTGCCCCTCAATCGCTTGTCCCCTGCACGGCTCTGATCCCACGCCGGGCTGTATCGTAGGGGCCGGCCCGTCCGCTTCTCTGGCTCTCATGACCGCCCTCCCGCAGCGCACGCCACCCCCCGCCGTCGTCCTGGTCCGTCCCCGGGAGGAGGGCAACGTCGGGGCCGCCTGCCGGGCGATGGCGAACATGGGGCTCGGCGAGCTCCGGCTGGTGGAGCCGGCGGCGGAGCTGGGCGGGGTGGCCCGGGCCTTCGCCGTGGGGGCGCGCGACGTCCTGGAGGGTGCTCGCCGGTTCGGGTCCCTGGCCGAAGCCCTGGGGCCCTTCCGGCGGGTGGTGGGCACCACCTCCGCCCGGGACCGGGTGCTCTCGGTGCCGGTGGTCACCCCGCGGGAGCTGGCGGCGTCCTTCGCCCGGGAGCCGGACCTTGCCACCGCCCTGGTCTTCGGCTCGGAGGTGGGGGGCCTGACCAACGACGAGCTCGCCCTCTGCCACCAGGTCGTGACCATTCCGGCGGCCCTCGCCCAGCCGACCCTCAACCTGGCCCAGGCCGTCCTGCTCGTGGCCTACGAGCTCTACCTGGTCCGGGAGGTGCGGGAACCGATGGGCGAACCGGGCCGGGAGGCACCGGCCGGGGCGAGCTCCTCCCCTGGCGCGGCGAGGGGCGAAGCCGGGTTGGAATCCCCCGGCGTGCACCGCCCCGAGGCCCCGGCCGAGCCCCGCCTCGAGCTGGAGCCGCCGGCGCCGGCCGCCCGGGTCGAGGGCCTCTTCGAGCACCTGGAGCGGGTCCTCCGGGAGGTCGGTTTCGCCCGCGACCGGACGTTCCACGGCGTCCTCCGGGACCTGCGCCAGCTCGCCGGGCGGGCCCGGCCCACGGAGCGGGAGGTCACGATCCTGCGGGGCGTGCTCCGGCGGGTCCAGAACGCCCTCCGGCTGGCGGCGGAGGAGGGCTTCGACCCCGGGCGGGACTGATCTCTCGGAGCGAGGGGATTCTCCAAGAGATCGTGTAGGGGCGGAGCTTGCCTCCGCCCGTGGTGCGGAAGCGCTCGGTGGGCGCTGGGGTAGAGGAGGAGGCAAGCTCCTCCCCTACACATTCGGGTCGCGGGCGGCAGCCCGGGCTTGAGCGTTGGGACGGGGCGATGGGGAGGGCGCCGGGGCCACCGGAGCCGGTGATAACATCCCGCCGCCATGACGGCCAAGCCCGACGTCGCCGAGAGCTTCGCTCGAGCCCCGGTGGTCGGGGTCGTCCGGACCTCCTCGCGGGACGAGGCGGCCACGGTGGCCCGGGCCTTCATCGAGGGCGGCCTCGAGCTGATCGAGATCACCTTCACCGTTCCGGGGGCAGCCGAGCTGGTCCGGCAGCTGCGGTCCGCCAGGAAGGGCTCCGGTCCGCCCTGGGTCGGCATGGGCACGGTCACCTCCGCCGCCCGGGCCCGGGCGGCGCTGGAGGCCGGCGCCGAGTTCGTGGTCACGCCGAACACGAAGCGCCCGGTGGCGGAGCTGGTGCACGACGCCGACGTCTTCCTGGTGGTCGGGGCGCTCACTCCCACCGAGGTCGTTGATGCGTGGGACGCCGGGGCGGACCTGGTGAAGGTCTTCCCCCTGCCGCCGGTGGGCGGCCCGCACTACCTCTCCGTGGTCCGGGGCCCGCTGGGAGACGTGCCCATGCTGGCGTCCGGCGGGTTCGACGTCGAGGAGATCCCGGCCTACCGGGACGCCGGAGCCGTCGCCTTCGGGATCGGTGCGCCGCTGCTGGGCTTGACGATGGAGGAGACCGGCCAGAGGATCCGCCGCGCCCTCGAGCTGGCCCGGGGGCCCGCCGCGCCGGAGGCCTCCGCTTGAGCGCCCCGTCGCGCCCGGGGCTCTCAGGGCGCAGGGAGGCCTTCGATCCCACGCCGGAGATCTTCGCCACGGACGCCGCCGGAGCCTTCGCGTTCCCCCTCCAGATCGACGGTGAAGCCTTCCTCGAGACCGGTGCGTACGACGAGTGCCGCCTGGTCTTCTC
>JBKHJP010000353.1:0-4549 GCA_046538065.1 Thermoanaerobaculia bacterium
CTCCGGGACCGGGGCGGAGGAGGCGTCGCGGCCGGGGGCCGGCCGCGGAAGGAACCCTTGCTCGACGAAGGCCTCGAGGTAGCGGCCGAGGAGCGCCTCGTCCAGGGGCGGGCACGTCGTGCCGCTCCCCGTCAGGGCCGTGCGGGTGTTCGTGTCGTCGTCGCCGGTGCGGCCCCGGAGGGAGGTCTCGGCATCGACTCCGGAGCGCGCACCGGCGCCCCCGGTCTGCGGCAAGAGCGGGATGAACGGCGCCAGGGCGTTGTCCCGGCCCTCCTCCACCGCCCGCAGCAGGGCCTCGCGCCACTCCGCGAAGGGCACGGGGCGGAGCCGGTAGCCGAGCTTCGCGACGGCGGCGAAGACGTCGTCCCAGGGGGTCGGGTGCGGGTTGGGGTAGTGGAAGGCCTTTCCCGCCGACTCCGGCCTCAGGCTGGCGTGGACCAGGGCGCCGGCCACGTAGTCGGCGGGCGCGACGTCGGCGAGCCCGATCCCCCGGGGAACGAGCCCGAGCTGGATGCACCCCTTGAGCAGGTTCCAGACCAGGTCCCGCGGGTTGCCGGCCCCGGTCCGGGCGGAGCCGCCGATCACGCCGGGCCGGTGCACGGTGACCGGCAAGCCCCGGCGCCCCGCTTCGGCCACCAGGCGCTCCGCCACCCACTTGGTCTCGGCGTACCCGGAGAAGAGCCCCTCCGTCGCCTCGAGGGGAGAGTCCTCGTACGCGATGCCCCCGGGGCCCAGCGAGCCCGGGGCGAAGACGGCGATGGACGAGACGAAGTGGAAGGGCTTGGGCGCGCCGGTGGCGGCGAAGCGCAAGGCCTCCCGAGTGCCGTCCACGTTCGCCGGCGCGAGCGTCCGGTACGGGTAGGTGAAGTTGACCCAGGCCCCGGCGTGATACACCGCTTCGACCGTGGTCGCCAGCTCGTCCCGCACCGTCGGATCGAGCCCCAGGCCGGGTCGGGTGAGGTCCCCGGGCACGGGCTCGATGCGCTCGGCGAGCTCGGGGTACCAGAGGCCGTAGCCCCGCAGGGCCTGCTCCAGCCGGGCCCTTCCGGCCTCCCGGTCCTCGGCCCGGACCAGGCAATACACCCGACCGGAGGTCGCCTGCAGGAGCCGCTCCAACAGGAAGGCCCCGAAGAAGCCGGTGCCCCCGGTCAGGAGGACGGCCGTCGGCCTCTCCGGCCGCAGCGGGAGGGCCGTCTCCCCGGCCGGCCGGACCTCCGGCTCGAGCTCGCTCTCCGCCCACAGGTCGACCGCTTCGGATCCGGGGACCGCCCCCGGACCTTCGTCCGCCATCCGCTCCAGGGTGCGGGCGAAGGAGGACACGGTGGGTGACTGGAGGAGCGCCTGCACCGGCAGGTCGTGGTCGAGGGCCAGGCTCTGTCGCACGCGGAGGAGGACCTGCGGCACGATCAGCGAGTTGCCTCCGAGCTCGAAGAAGTCGTCGTGGGCCCCCGGGCGGCGGATCCCCAGGACCTCACCCCAGGCCTCGGCCACCCGCCGCTCGAGCTCGGTGGCGGGCTCGGCGTACGGCGTCCCGACGCGCGGCCGATCGTGGACGGAGGCGATCCGGGCGGCTCCCCGGTCCTCCCCCGCCGGCGGCGTCGCCGGGGCGGCGTCGGGGTCGTCCCCGGTCCGGGCCGGAGGATCGATCCAGAAACGGCGCCGCTCGAACGGGTACGTGGGCAGGTGCACCCTGCGCCGCGCCTCGCCGGCCCAGAGCCCGTCCCCGGGCGTGACCCCGGCGAGCCACAGCCGGGAGAGGCTCCGGAGCAGGAGCTCGACGTCGTCGCGGCCGTCGAAGGCCGCCGGGAGCGAGGGCACCACCACCGGGCCCCCCGCGGACTCCGCCTCCGACTGCTGGACGACCAGCGAGCCGAGGCCCTGGCCGGGCCCGATCTCCACGAAGGCCCGATGCCTGGCCCCGAGGAGCGTCGAGAGCCCGGCGCCGAAGCGCACGGGTGAGACGAGGTGGCGCGCCCAGTACCCGGGGTCGGTCGCCTCGGCATCGGCGAGCCAGGTGCCGGAGACGTTGGATACGACGGGAACCCGCGGCGGTCGGAGATCCACTCGGGCGAGGGTCTCGGCGAGAGGCGCCGCGCAGGGCTCCAGGGCCGGCGTGTGGAAGGCGTGCCGGGCGGGCAGTCGCCGGCCCGCCACGCCCGCCGAGACGAGCCGTTGCTCCAGCTCCGCCACGGCCTCCGCCGGGCCCGCCACCACGGTCATGGCGGGCCCGTTCACCGCGGCCACGGAGAGGTCCGGTCCGAGGCGGGTACGGAGCGTCTCCTCGCCCTCCGGGATCGCCAGCATGGCACCGGCGGGGCCCCCGCCCGCCGCCTCCTCCACCAGGCGGGCGCGTTCGGCCACCACGGCCAGGGCGTCCTCCAGCTCCAGGACCCCGGCGAGACAGGCCGCCACGTACTCGCCCAGGCTGTACCCCAGGAAAGCGGCCGGCTCGATCCCGAAGCTCATCCAGAGGCGGCCCAGGGCGTGCTCGAGGGCGAACAGGACCGGGTGGAGGAGGCTCACGCGGTCCAGGGGTGCGGCGCCTCCGGAGCCCGCGGTGTCCCGGCCGGGGTCCCGGCCCAGCATGGCCCGGAGGTCGAGGCCGTCGCCCGGCGCCGCCCGGGCGCCGGAGCCCTCGCCCCACAGTTCGTCCCGGACGTCCAGGCCGAGTCGCGGGGCGAGGACCTCGGCGGCCCGGTCCAGCTCCGTCCGGAAGACCGGCTCGTCGTCGTAGAGCCGGCGGGCCATCCCCGGATAGTGGTCCCCGAGGCCGGAGACCAGGAACACCACAGAGGCGTCGCCGGCGCCGCCCGTGCCCTCCAGGAGACGCTCCGGATCGCGGCTCCGGAGGGCCTCGACCGCCTCCCGGCGCGTGGCGCAGACGAGGGCCCGCCGGTGCTCGAACCGCCGGCGCCCGCGAAGAGAGGTGAACGCCACGTCCGGCAGGTCGTCGTCCGCCGTCCCTTCCAGGTGCTCCACGAAGCGGTCGGTGGCGGCCTCCAGGGCGTCCGGCGTCCGCGCCGAGAGCGCGAGGAGCTGGAACCGCCGGGAGGGTGCCGGGGGCGTCGGCTCGGGGGCCTCTTCGAGCACGACGTGGACGTTCGTCCCGCCGATCCCGAAGGAGCTCACGCCGGCCCGTCGCGGCGCGCCGTCGGCGGCCGGCCACTCCGCCAGGTGCGTCGCCACCCGGAAGGGCGAGGTCTCCCAGTCGATCCGCGGGTTCGGACGCCGGCAGTGAAGGGTCGGCGGAATCCGTCGGTGCTTGAGGGCGAGGACCGCCTTGATCAACCCGGCCACCCCCGCAGCCGACTCCAGGTGACCGAAGTTCGACTTCACCGAGCCGATGGCGCAGAAGCTCGTGCGGTCGGTGCCGCGCCGGAACACCTCGGTCAGGGCGGCGACCTCGATCGGGTCGCCCAGCGGGGTCCCCGACCCGTGGGCCTCCACGTAGGAGACGCTCGCGGGATCCACGCCGGCCACCTCCTGGGCCAGGGCGATCGCGTCGGCCTGACCGTCGACACTCGGCGCCGTGTAGCCCACCTTGCCGGAGCCGTCGTTGTTCATGGCCGAGCCGCGGACCACGGCGTCGATCGTGTCCCCGTCGGCCAGGGCCTCCTCCAGCCGCTTGAGGACCACCACCACCACGCCCTCGCCGAAGATCGAGCCCGCGCCGTCGGCGTCGAAGGGTCGGCAGTGGCCGTCGGGGGAGACGATTCCGCCCTCCTGGTACAGGTAACCGCTGGCCCGGGGGAGATGCACCCGGCAGCCGCCGGCGAGGGCGAGGTCCGACTGGTGGTCCAGGAGACTCTGGCACGCCAGGTGGACGGCGACGAGGGAGGTGGAGCAGGCCGACTGCACGTTGACGCTGGGTCCCTTGAGGTCGAGCAGGTAGGAGGCCCGCGTCGCGAAGTAGTCCCGGTCGTTCGCCAGGAAGACCTGGAAGGGGCCCACCGAGGCGACCAGGTCCGGGCGGCGCGCCAGGTTCTCGACCCAGTAGCTGGGGAAGCTCACCCCGGCGAAGAGCCCGATCCAGCCGGGGAAACCCTCGACCGCGTAGCCCGAGCGCTCCAGGCCCTCCCAGGCGACCTCCAGGAAGAGCCGGTGCTGAGGGTCCAGGATCTCGGCCTCCCGTGCCGGAATGCCGAAGAACGAGGCATCGAAACGGTCCACGCCCTCCAAGGCCGGCTTGGCGGGAACGAACCCCGGGGCGTCCAGGAGCTGCGGGGACACACCCTCGGCCTCGAGCTCCTCGCGGTCGAAGAACGAGACCGACTCCACGCCCCGCTCCAGGTTGGACCAGAACGCCTCCAGGCTGTCGGCGCCCGGAAAGCGGCAGGCCATGCCGATGATCGCGACGCTGCCGGCGATCTCGTCCTCGGTGAGGCCACCGGCGGCGGCCGGACCGGCGTCGTTGCGGTCGTCCGTCGAGTCCATCGCGTCTCCCATTTCCTCAGCCCGCACCCCGGCCGCCCCGGCCCTCGCGGCGGACGCGGCGCACCGGACGCCGGGCGGCCCGGGCCTCCCGCTGCCTCGCCGCCCGGTCCTTCAC
>JBKHJP010000044.1:0-18047 GCA_046538065.1 Thermoanaerobaculia bacterium
GGCGCCCGGGAGCCGGAGCCGGACCACGAGGGGGAGCGGCGCCTCGTGGCGCTGGCCGAGGAGCTGGCGGTCGCCGCCCAGGCGGCGCCCCCCAGGGTGGCCGTGCTCGACCTCGAGTTGCCGCAGGCGGCGGTGGTGGGCTCGTCGCCCGAGGATTCGGTCCTCCTCTTCACCCGCGGCCTCGTCGAGACGCTCGACCGGAGCGAGACGCAGGCGATCGCCGGGCACGCCCTGGCGGTGGCGCTCAACGGGAACGCGGGGCTCGGGGCGACGAGCCTCGGGCTCTACCAGGCGCTCTCCACGGTTCTCCTGGTGCTGAACCCGGCTCGCTGGGGGGAGCTCGCTCACGTCGTGCGCTGGGTGGCGCCGGGCGGCAAGGCCGGCGATGCGGAGGACGCCGCACGGCTCCTCGACGAGAGCCTCTTCCAGGCGCGGGCCGGAGGGGTGCTGGCGACGGTGAGGATGGCGGCCATCTTCGTCTCCTACTTCTTCTTCCGCCCCGTCGTCGGCGCGGTGCTCCAGACCCGCCGCCTCCACGCGGACGCCGACACCGTCCGCCTGACCCGCGACCCCACGGCGCTCGCCCGCGCCCTCAAGAAGCTCGAGGCCTCGGGGGCGGCGCCGCCTGGAGGCGTCCACCTGCGCCACCTCTGGGTCGTCGGGGGCCCGTACAGGCCGGCGGCCGGGGCGCGAGAGGACGAGCCCGACGAGGACGGGAGCGTGATGATTGGACGCGCTCCGGCCCACGACCCCCACCCCTCCGTGCCGCGGCGGTTGCGGCACCTCGCCGCCCTGGGGGCGCGGCTCGGCGGCCGGGTGCCGACGGCCGACCCCAGCGCCCTCGAGGGCCTCCGGCACGCCCTCGCCACCGAGAGCCCCTTCCAGATCGCCTTCGCCGCGGCGGCCTTCGTGCTGATCGCGGCCGTGATCGTGCTGCCCGTCACCATGCTCTTCGTCACGGCCTGCGGCGTCTCGACCCTCGTGGCGGGGCTGCTCCTGTGGGCGATCTCCGCGCTGCTCCTCTGAAGGTCATCGTGGCCCGATCCGGATCCGCCACTGCGCCGCTCGGTCCTCCGGAGTGATCGGAACCTCCGCCTCGACCTCCGGCAGCCCGCTTGCAGTGGACGGCCGCCGCCGGGCCCCGCGTTCCCGGAGGTCCACCGCACCCATGGAACGGATCCTCTTCGACGGCTGGGACACCCTCTTCCGCACGGCGGTGATCGG
The DNA here is from genome assembly GCA_046538065.1 of Thermoanaerobaculia bacterium. Taxonomy (GTDB): domain Bacteria; phylum Acidobacteriota; class Thermoanaerobaculia; order Multivoradales; family DATKCC01; genus JBKHJP01. The sequence goes on from JBKHJP010000044.1 coordinate 1,225, forward strand.
CGTGCTGGCCTACGGGGTCCTGGTCGTCTTCCTCCGCGTCTCGCGCAAGCGGACCCTGTCGAAGATGAACGCCTTCGACTTCGTCGTCACCGTGGCCCTGGGCTCCACCCTCGCCACGATCCTCCTCAACCGGGATGTCAGCCTGGCGGAGGGCGCCCTCGCCTTCGCCCTCCTCATCGGCCTCCAGTTCGTGATCACCTGGTCGAGCGTCCGGGTCCGGTGGCTCCGCCGCGTGGTGACCGGCGAGCCGGCCCTCCTGCTGTTTCGGGGCGAGCTCCTGGGCCGGGCCCTCCGCCGGGAGAGGGTGACGGAGGACGAGGTCCGCGCCGCGGTGCGCTCCGCCGGCCTCGCGGCCGTCGAGGACGCCGAGGCGGTGATCCTCGAGACCGACGGCTCCTTCAGCGTGGTCCGGGGCGGCGCCGGAGAGGGTGCCACGGCCCTGGACGGGGTCGACGGCCTCACCGGCCGGGTGGTGTGATCCGGGCGGCGGAGATCGAGGACCTGGTGCTCCAGGTTCCGTGGAGAGCCCGCTTCGAGGATCAGGTCTTCGGCTGAGCGCCGACATCGACCTCAGGGTCGGGAAGACGATCCTGCCCCGGGAAGCCGCCGTCTACCTGGTCAGGGAAGACCTCGAGCAGGAGGACCGACGGCACGCGCTCGGGGCTCGCCGCGCGGAGCAGCCCGTAGCCGATGCCGGCGAGCCCTGCCATCAATCCCGGCGGCTCGGTCGCGGTGCTGGCTCCGCATCGCGGCCCCGCTTCCTCGACGCTCGCCAGGATACGCGCCGCCAAGCTCTCGGCCCTTCGGCCGAGCTCCGGATCGTCCAGCCGGCGGGCGGCTTCCACCAGCAGCTCCAGGTTGCCCAGGTCGCCGTGGCACAGACAGTGGCTCTGCCCGAATCCTTCTGCCAGGGTCGAGCTCACCGCGGCGCGCACTTCGCCAGAGAGGTCGGGGTCATCGACGGCTCCCAGCATCGCCAGCCGGCCGAGACCGATTCCCGGCGCCCCGTGGCACCACGCGTAGAGAAAGGGAGGGATCCCGTCCTTCCGGCGATCCTCCCTCAGGTCCGGCCAGTTGCGCTTCTCCGGGCTGAACCAGCTCCGTTCGTAGCTCAGGGCGTCGCGGGCAGCCTCCGCCCATCGTCGGTCCCCGTCGGCGGCTGCAAGCCCCGCCAGGACCCAGGCCACCCCCGCGGCGCCGTGTCCGAAACCGGTCAGGGGCACGGTCCCCGCTCCCGGGGGCGGAGGCCAGGCGAGACCGCGCTCGCTCCGCTCTCCGTGGCGGAGGAGGTGCTCGCCACAGCGGGTCGCCGCGTCCAGGATCCACGGGGCAGGCCGGGCCGCGTGAAGGGCCAGGAGGGCGGCACCGAGCCCTGCGGCGCCGCCCAGGACGTCGAAGGCCCGGTCCTCGTCGAGTTGCTCCGCCGCCCGGTGGGCATGCGCCTCCCCTGCGTCCAGCAGCTCCGGCTCTCCCCAGAGACCGGCGAGCCGGCAACAGGCGTAGATCACGCCTCCCCAGCCCTCGAAGCCGCCGATCCGGCGGACGGCGGAGGGGTTGTGGCGGATCCGGGCGTGGGCGGTCGCAACCGCCCGGCGGGCCAAAGTGGTGAAGCGTTCGGCCTGCTCCTCGTCGTCGAGCTCGGCTCCGAGCTGGGCCAAGAACAGGGCGATTCCGAACAAGCCGTCGTACAGGTCCACCGGGACCGGCGAGAGGCTCCAGAGCCCACGGGGCCCGACCTCGAGGTGGATCCAGGAGACGTGACCGTCCCAGTGCTCGACGGCATCGTCCGCCAGGCGCTCCCCCAGCAGCCGTGCGGCGCCGAGGAAGCGCTCCCTCGGCGCCGGGTCGACGGGTTCGGGCAGCGGCTCCCGGGGCCAGGAGCGTCGCTCCGAGGCCGGCTTCAGGGTCTGCAGGCTCGCCCGGAGGAGCCGGCGTTGAAACTCCAGGTCCCGGTCGTCCAGCGTCTCGAGGCGGCGCCGGGCGAGCTCCCAGCCGGTCGCAGTGAAGTAGCCGTCGATCCGTCCGCCCCCGGGACACTGGAGGTCGTAGGAATCGGTGCGGACCGTGAACCGGGGGATCTCACCCCGAGCGAGGCTCGCCGCCTCGATGGGGATGAGGCGGCGCAAGCTGGCGTAGCGCGCACCGTCCAGCCACAGCTTGTCGAACAGACGGTCCTGCTGCAGCCCGTCCTGAAGATAGTCGGGGTGGACGGCGGCGCTCAGCAACCGCGCGTAGATTGCAGTCCCCCTCTGGATCAGCCGGACGTCGACGCCACGGAAGGCCTGGAGTGGACCGTCCGGGGCCAGCAGGCTCTCCCGCTCGCGCAGGAGAAGCCGGTACATCCCCTCGAAACCGCGCTCGACGGCGTCGCGCCACGCCCATGGCAGGACCCTCTCCCCGTTCAGGGTGGGCAGGTTCGACCCCCCCGGAAGCGCAGCCTTCCGGACCGTGAACCGCGGCACCTCTCCCGGTTCGGAAGCGAGCTCACGAACCTCCATCACCTGCCCCGGCGCCGCGGACAGGCCGCTCAGGTCGAGACCACCCCAGGGCTCATGGCTCCACTGGCGCTGGGGCAGGAGGTTGGTTCCCAGAACCGTTTCCCGGAGAGGGTCCGACCCCGGCCCCATGGGCGCGGGATCCCCGACCCGTGGCCGGAACAAGGTTTCGAGGTCCACGAGGATGGGGTGCTCACCGACGGCGATGACGTTCTCGTAGTGAAAATCGGACCCCTCCAGGACGAAGAGGAGAGCCGCCCATGCCCCTTGGCGCTGGAAGAACCGTTCCACGGCGGCCTCGTCGGCCGCGGGCCGGGTGAGGACGAACTCCTGCCAGCCGTACTGCCCCCGGTCGAGGACCCGCAGGGCGGCGAGCGGCGGGTCCGCCCCCCGCTCGTCGAGCCAGCGCACGAGGGCCTCGAAGGCCCGGTCCACGGCCAGCGAGCGTGGCTTGTAGACGACCTTGAGACCGCTCGAGAACGTGAGGATCGAGACGCTCCGGCCACCCTCGTGCCGATCGCCCCGGCCCGTCGTGACCCCGGTCAGGCTCCCCGGGTCCGCGGCCGGGGAGAAGACCTCGTGGATCCGCTCCCGGTCCCTGGCGAAGCGGTCGAGGAGCTCGTAGCTCGACTCGATCCACGCTTCGGTGCGCTCCACGGCGCGGCGGGCGAGGACCGGGTACTCTCGCAGGAAGTCCAGAGCCCACCGGGGTGTGGACAGGCTGGCGACGAACTCCTGGAAGCGAGTGGCCGGCTCGCCCTGGGGAAGCCGATCCTCCAGCCGCCGGACATGGAACTCCAGGACCACCGCCCGCTCGGCCATCCGACGAAGCTCAGCGCTCAGGGTCCGGGTCAGCTCCTCCAGGATGGCCGACAGGTCCATGGGGGGTCGGGGGTGACGCTCGGCCAGGGGGACCAGGCGGTCGTTCAGGCGCTCCCGGGCCTGCGTCAGCAAGGGCTCGAACACGAGCCCGAGCCCGTCTTCCGAGCCCTCCTCCCCCCCGCGGTCGTCCCGTGCGCCGGAAGTGCTCCCGCGGCCGTCGGCCGGGCCGCTGCCGTTCCCGTACACCCGCCCCAGGGTGGAGAGCCAGCCCGGCACCCCTGGAAGGCGGTTCCGAAGGGCTTCCGGCCGTTCAGAAAGGAGGGCCACGAGGAGCTCGGGCGACAGCCGATCGGGCTCCAACCGCTGCCGGAAGAGCTCGGCCGGTTCGAGGCCGGTCTCCCGCCGCCACCTTCGGAGGGTCTCGAGGCCACGGTCTTTCCGGTGGTCGGCTGCGGTGGGAACCGGCACCCCGCCCGGCGACCGCTCGCTCACTCGAAGCGCGCGAAACCAGCTGGGATCGTCGAAGAGGGAGCTCACCGTGGTGCGTCGGGTCGGCGTTGGGAGGAAGGGGGGTCGAAAAGGATGGGTGGCTCGGCGAGCCACCCATCCGGGGCCCTCACGGACAGTGCTGACCCGGGTCCACGCAGGAGGTCGCCAGCGTGGTGAGGGTGCAGCCGCCGGCGATGCTGTGGAGGGCCGCGTCGTCGAGCTCGGCGATCCCCGTCGGGTGCTCGGGCAGGGCCGCCTGCTCGGCTTCCGAGAGGCTCTCGCGGTAGTCACGGTCCTTCCAGGCACGGATCACGTCGGTCTGCTTCATGCGTGTTCTCCTTCCAAGTCTCGTGGGGTCCAGTTGGGTCACGTCCTGCTCCACACCTGCCGGACCCCGGTAATACAGGCAGGAGCAGGGCCTTCGGGGCACTCCATGCTGTCGTGCAATGGACTGCGAATACAGGGACATGCATAACATTAGAAGTATCCTGCCCGCCAGCGGCCGACCAGGTGCTCGGCCGTGCGAAAGCTGTTGGCGAGGATCGTGAGGGTGGGTGGCGCCCCCCCCGACGTGGGCATGAAGCTCCCGTCCACGACGTACAGGTTGGGTACTTCGTGCGCCCTGCAGTGCTCGTCGAGGACCGACGAACCGGGGTCCCGTCCGGCGCGACAGGTTCCGTGGACCAGGTGCGTGGAGGTGCCCCCGATGCGGGCCATCTCGACCTCGTCCGCCCCCAGGTCGTCCAGGACCTCACACCCCCGCTCCGCGAGCCAGCGGCCGGCCTCCCGGTGGTGCTCCGGCGGAGCCAGGTGGATGCGCGCCACCGGCAGGCCCCACCGGTCGCGGACCGTCGGGTCGAGCTCCATCCAGGTCCCCTCCCCAGGGAGGTAGTCGTGGAAGATCTCGAATTCCACGGCACGGCAGGCGTCGTGATGGTCCCGCAGTCGTCGGAGGAGCTCGGTTCCCCAGAGGGCGGGCCGACCACCGCCCGTGGCCAGCAGCTCGGCGGTGATGAGGGGGGCCGGGGGCATCATGTCGAAGCGGATCAGTCCGCCCTTGGGGATCTCTCCCACGCCGTCGGGCAGGAAGTAGTGGTCCATCGCCGAGCGGCCGAGGAAGGGGTCCCGTGCCGCCAGGGGCAGGTCTGGATGCCGATCGACGCGAAACCGGGCCCAGCCCTGGGTGACGGCGTGGAACTGGAGGTTCCGTCCCACTTGACCGCTCCCGTTGGCCAGGCCATCGGGGAACCGGGCGGAGCGCGACAGGAGCAAGAGGCGGGCCGACTCCAGCGCCGAGCAGCAGACGCAGACCACCCGGGCCCGCACTTCGTGCTCACGGCCGGCCCGGTCGAGGTAGACGCAGCCCGCGGCCCGGCCCCGTTGATCCACCGTCACCTCCCGGACCATCGCATCCGGCCGGACCTCGCACCGCCCCGTGGCCTCCGCCCGAGGGAGCAGCGCCTCCTGGGTGCTGTTCCTGGCCCCCACGGGACATCCGAAGCCGGCGCACAGGTCGCAGTAGGTGCATGCCCGGCGCCCCTGGAACGGCCGCGAGTTGACGGCCCGGGGCGTCGGGTACAGGTGGAGCCCTCGGCGGCGGCCCGCCCGCTCGAGGTGGGTGGCCAGGGGGTGGCTCTCCAGGGGCGGCATGGGGTAGGGGCGCGACCGGATGCCCTCGTGGGGGTTCGTGCCGGCGGCCCCCGCAACGCCCACCTCCCACTCGGCCTGCGTGTAGTAGGGCTCGAGGTCGGCATAGTCGTAGGGCCAGTCCGCCAGCCCCCGGACGCGCCCGAAGCGGGAGCGCATCCGGAAGTCGTCGACGTGGAAGCGGTAGAGGTAGGCCCCCATGTGGACCGTCCCTCCCCCCACGCAGGTGGCGATCCACCCGAGCTCGGTCAGGTGCGGCTTCGGAGTCTGCTCCGTGACCACCGTATGGGGTTCCTCCGAGACGTCCGGGATGAAGTAGCGCTCCCGCGTCACCGCCACTTCGTCGTGGACGTAGTCTTCCCGGCGGAGGCGTGGACCCTTCTCCAGGACCAGGACGTCGAGCCCCGCCCGGGCGAGGGTCAGGGCCAGCGGCCCGCCACCGGCGCCGCTTCCGATGATCACCGCATCGTGGATCATGGGCCGCGGTCTCCGGTCCACGGCTCGTCGGTGGGGCTCCCGACCGCCGGGGGGCCCACCCCCACGGCTCGCCAGCCGCGGCCGCCGCGGTTCCCCCCGTGGACGGGATCGCAGAGGAAACCCTCCAGGCAGAGAACGACGAGCTTGTCCACGAAAACGCGCCCCAGGCGGTCGGAGCGCTCCTGAAGGCTTCGAAGAAGCGCGTCCTGGTCGTCCGGAGGAAGCTCGGCGAAGGCTCCGCCGCGGAGCTCCCTGGCTGCCTCGTCCAGCCTCTTCAGACCGTTCCGGACGACTCCTCGCCACGCCGCGTGGCGTGGCCGGCCGAGGAGGCGGGCCACGTAGTCGGCCACTCCGGTCTCCACCGCACCGCGCCCGCCGTCGACGGGGAGGATGCGCTCCGTCGCCGCCGCCAGCGTGCGTCGGCTCTCCGCATCCAGGCCGCCCTCCAGCGAGCCCGCGCTGAGGTTCTTCGGCGTCACGACCCGGTTCCGGTCCCCGGCTCCCGGCCTGGAGTCCCGAGCTCCGGGCCGCCGACGGACCGGCGCGGAGCGGCGGCGGATGCCAGCTCGCCGTAGAGGGGGCAGTCCCGGAGGAGCTCCTCGTGGCGACCCTGGGCCACCAGCCGGCCCTCGTCCAGGACGAGGATACGGTTGGCGGCGGCCACCGTGCTCAAGCGATGGGCGATGACCACCTTGGTGGCCGCGAGGCCCTCCAGCTCGCCGTAGACCCGGCGCTCGGTCACGGTGTCGAGGGCGCTGGTCGCCTCGTCCAGGACCAGGACGGAGGGGCGGCCGAGGAGCGCCCGGGCGAGGGCGAGGCGCTGCCGCTGACCCCCCGACATCGAGGACCCCCCGTCACCGAGTCGCGTGTCGTAGCCCATGGGCAAGGCCTCGACGTCGTCGTGGATCCACGCGGCGCGGGCCGCCTCCACGATCTCCTCGAACGGGGCGTCGGGCCGAACGAGGGCGATGTTCTCCCGGATGCTCGCGCCGAAGAGATACGGGTGCTGGGTCACGACGCCCAGGTGCCGACGCAGCCAGCGCAGGTCCCACGAGGCGATGTCCACCCCGTCGTAGAGGATACGCCCCTCCGTGGGCTGGTGGAGGCCGAACAGGAGCCCTGCCAGAGTGGACTTCCCCGACCCCGTGGGCCCGACGATCGCGACCATCTCGCCCGGCTCGACCCGGAACGAGATGTCCCGCAGCACCCACGGCGCCAGCGGGCCATAGCGGAACGCCACCTCCACCGCCTCGATCCGGCCCGTGGGCTCGCTCCGGCGGGCTCCCCGCCGCGCCGGCTGCTCCCTGGGGGTTTCGAAGACATCGTCGATTCGGTCCAGGTAGCCGCCGAGCCGCTGAAGCTCGAACGCATGGGTCACCAGGGTGGATAGTGGCTGGAGGAACCCCACCCCGAGCGTGGTGGCGGCGAGCATCGTCCCGAGGGAGAGCTCTCCGCTCATGACGAGCTGGGCGCCCATCAACAGGAGGATCAGGGGAGACGCCGTGCCCAGAACCTCCAGCGACGACTTGATCTTGGCGTCCAGGCGGCCATGATCGAGGAGGGCGTTGAGCTCGTCGACGAAGCGGGACGACCAGTGATCGAGGGCGCGATCCTCGGCGCCCGAGGCCTTCAAGGTCTCGATCCCCGTCACCATCTGCACCTGGTAGCCCCGGGCCGCAGCCCGGCGCTCGACCACCTCAGCCATGAGCTCACGGTAGCGGCGGCGGGCGAGGAGGAAGAGACCCACCCGGACCACGCCCAGGAAGAGCACCAGGAGCGCGAAGTAAGGATGGATGAAGAGCAGCAGCACCAGGGAAAAGCTCACCAGAGAGCCGTCCAGGAGGGCCGAGAGCGTTCCGGAGGTGACCACCTCGCGGACCATCGTGTTGCTGTCCACCCGCATGACGAGGTCGCCCACGGAGCGCTGTTCGAAGAACCCGTACGGCAGGTCGACGAGGTGGTCCAGGAAGTCCAGGGTCAGCCGGGCGTCCAGGTGGGTTCGGAGGAGGAGGAGGAGGTACGAGCGCAGCAGGGCGCAGAGCAGGTGGAACACGATCACCGCGCCCAGGCCGGCGGCCAGCAGGGTGAACAGCCGCACGTCGCCCCGGGGGATCACGCGATCCACGAGGATGCCGGTCGCCAGGGGAACGCTCAGGGCGATGAGCTGGAGGACCAGCGACGTGGTGAGGATCCGCACGACGTTGGACGCATGGGAGGCGACGTGCCGGAAGTAGCGGGACACGCCCCGGGCGCGCCTGCCCACCCTCTCGAACCCTTCACCCGGCACCAGGGTGATCGCAACACCAGTGAAGGACCGCGACAGCTCCTCTCGGCCCACGGGCCGGCGGCCCATGGCCGGGTCCACGAGATCGGCGCCGTCCTTCCGCCATCGATCGAGGACCACGAAGTGGTTGAACTTCCAGTGCAGGATGCTCCCGGCCGGGAGGTGGCGCAGGTCGTCGAGCTCGTGGACCCGGACGCCGCGACCGTGCAACCCGTACCAGCGGGCGGCCTCGAGCAGGTGATAGGCGTCGGCCCCGTTCCGGTCCACGCCGGAAACGTAGCGCACCTCGTCGAGCGGGACGTGCCGACCGTGGTACGCGAGCACCATGGCGAGGCAGGCGGCTCCGCAGTCCGCGTCCATCGTCTGCTGAACGAATGGAATCCGCCGCCGCGGGCTCAGACGGAGCCGCTCCAGGGCACGGTGTCGTGCCTCGCCTTCGCCGCCTCCGACCCGTTCAGGCACCGCTCCTCCACGGGGGGGTGTCGAAGCCGGGCACGAGGCTCGCGAGGAGCCGTTGACTGCGGACCGGGACCTCGGCGTGGCCCGGCATGCCGTTGTGGTATCGCACCCGACGACCGGCCAGCTCGAAAAAATCGCCCGGGAGCCTCGCCCGGACCAGGACCACCGGCCCGGCGACGGGCAGGCCGTCCCGCATGGTGACCCCCAGGGCCTGCCGCGCCTCGCTCGGGCCGAGGACCTGGTCATTGACCGCGCTCACCGACAGGCGCTGGGAATGGAACGGATAGCCCTGGATCTGCAGCCGGAGGGGCTGCCCCGGGGACAGCAGGGGCCGATAGCGGCCGGGGAGGAGCGCGATGACTTCGCCGCCTCCAGCCTCCGATTCCAGCGAAAGGACCGGCCTCCCCGGCGTCAGGTGCTCCCCGACCTCGACCCAGATGTCGCCCACCACGGCGTCCTCGGGGGCGCGAAGGGTCAGCTCCTGGAGCCGGGTCTCGGCCAGCTCCAGCTCCCGGCGGGCCTGGATCAGGGCCGCCTGAGCCGACGGCTCGGCGGTGTCCTGGAGGTACTGGCGCAGCCGCTCTTCGAACAGGGCCCGAAGGCGCCGGGCCTCGGCCGCCTCCCGCTCGCCGTGGAAGAGGATCAGGGGCTGGCCGCGCTCCACGGACTCGCCCGGTGCGACCGTGACGGACCGCACGGCCGCCGCCACGGGAGCCGTCACTTCGGTCCGTCCCGCCATGCGGACCACGGCAGGGCCCGCGGCGTACTCGCTGACCCTGCCGAAAAGGCCGAAGCAGACCAGGGCGACGGCGCCGGCGACCATGATCCAGTACGTCCACCGGGTCCAGCCGGGGGCGTTCCGGAGGAGCGCTCCCCCTTCCTCTCCCCGTCGCCGGTAGGCCTCGAGGGCAGCAACCCGGAACAACCGCTGGGGGGCGTGGGACGGCTCCCGTCCGGAACGGCCCGAGCTCACGAGGGCGAGCCCGCCTCCCCGCTGGCCCCGGCGGCCGGCGCGCCCTTCAGGAGGCGCACACCGAGACCAGCGTGGAGCCCGGTGGAATCTTCCGCGGGGAGGGCCTCCACCAGGATCCGCTGTGAGGTCGGGTCGATCTCAGGGGCGATCCAGAGGACCGTCGCCGCGGCGAGCGGCGCTCCGCCGTCCGTGATCACCCTGACCTCGGAGCCCGGAGCGAGGCCGGCGGCCTCCTCGGGGGAGAGCGCGAAGCGGATCTGCAGGGCGTCGGTGGTGGCCACGCGCACGACCGGCTGGCCCGGCACCACCGTGGATCCGGCGTCGAGGTATCTGCGGGAGACGCGGCCGGAGAACGGGGTCCGGAGGACGGAGCGCTCGAGCCGATGCCGGAGCTGCTCGACGACCGCCGCGCGCTCCGTCCCCACGGCTTCAGCCGCCTTCAGCGCCGCCTCCGCCCTCCGCAGGTCGGTCTCGGCCCCGGCGAGGTCCTCCCTGGAAACGAGCTCGGGGGCGCCGGTGCGCCGCTGGTGGCGGGCGTCGGCGTCCCTCCACTCCGCCCGGGCCCTGGCCACGTCCGCTTCGGCCTGTCTCAGGGAGGCTTCGGCGATCCGTAAATCTTGGCGGATCTCCTGAGTGTCCAGGCGGGCGACCGGCATGTCCTGCGCCACGACGTCACCCACCTGGACGAGCATCTCCTCCAGCCGGCCTGCACGGTCCGCAGACAGTTCCACCGCCTCGCGGGGCACGACCACCCCGACCCAGCCGCGCGGCTCAGGGCCCTCCGCGGCCATGGCCGATCGGCGAGCTGCAGGGGTGTCCGGCCCCGTCGAAGACGGTTCAGCCTCCCCCGATCCCGGCATCGAGCAGGCGAGCGAAACGAGCACGAGGGCGAGGAGGGTCACGGGTCTTCCGGGAGCTCGTCGGCTGGCGGCGCACTGTTTCATGACTGCATTCTTCGAGCAAGTCCTACTCCATGGTGCAGCAGGGGCGACGCGGAGAGACATTCCTCGAGTCCTGAGGGGACGGATGCGTCCGCCGTGGACACCTAGATTCCGCGGCCTTGGCCGGTCGGGGTGCCGAGGACCGAGCGGCCCGGGGCCGCCCCGAAGCCGGGTCGGCAGCGCTGGGCCCGCTCGGGAACGCGGGGACGCTGTATCCTGGGCGGGGACTGGGCCCTCACGGATCAGAACGACCCGTGAGCGAGCGAATGGGAGACGCACCCATGAGAAACAGCCCAGTTTTCAGTCGGCAGCCACTCGACCCGCTGGATGGCGCTCGTCGTCCTGTCCTCGTGTACCTCGCCGCCGGACTGCTGGCTGTTTTGCTTGGAGGCTGCGCGAGCGGAACCAGGCGCCAGGTCGAGCACCACGACAGCCACCCCTTGGGCACGGTCAGCTTTCCCGTTTCCTGCTCGGAACAGGCTCGAGTGGAGTTCAATCGCGCGGTCGCCCTGCTGCATCACATGACGTATCCACAAGCCGGGGAGGCCTTCCGGCAAGTTGCGGCGACCGATCCCCGGTGCGCGATGGCGCACTGGGGCTTCGCGATGACCTTGTTTCAGCCGCTGTGGCCGACGCGTCCGGGACCCGAAGAGCTTCAGCAGGGGTGGGATGCCGTGCAGGAGGCCGAGGCCCTGCAGCCGCCGGCCCTGGAGCACCCGGCGGGCGACCACGGACAAGCCGCAGAACGAGCCCTGGACGCCCTGCGCGGGGCTTACATGGGCGCGGTGAACCGCCGGGACCTGGAGGCCCTCCTGGAGCTGCACACCGAGGAGAGCGTGTCCCTGCCCGCGGGGGTGCCGGCCGTGGAGGGGCGCGACGGCCGCTGGCGGATCGCCTGGATCATCACCAACAGCGATGCGCCCCCGCCGCCGCGGTGAGGCGCCCGACCAGGAGGCCCTGCCGGGCTTGCCGGAAGCCTTGGTGGCGTATACGATACCGGCGTGGGTGTGCCGAGGGTGGTGATCGACACCAACGTAAGAGTTTCTGGTGAAGATCGGAGCGTTATCATGAGCACTTTGAGCGTGAGGCTACCCAACTCCCTGCACCGAAAGATCCGGGAGCTGGCGAAGCGAGAGGGGATCTCGATCAACCAGTTCCTTAGCACGGCTGCGGCGGAGAAGCTCTCGGCCCTGATGACCGAGGAGTACCTGAGCGAGCGGGCGGAACGGGCGAGCCGAGAGACGTTCGACGAGGCGCTCGCCGAGCTCCCGGACGTGGAGCCCGAGGAACACGATCGGCTCTGAAGGTCTTCCGAACGGTGGAGGCCCCGCTTCCGGCGGTTCGGCTGGGACCTCCGAGGTCAGGAGGCGGGGCTCGCGGAATCCTGACGTTCACGTAGCCTAGGCGCCATGCAAGCCCTGACCTTCCAGGCCCCCGGGGACGTCCGGGTGGAGCGGGCGGCCGATCCGCGGATCGAGGCGCCGGGGGACGTGCTCGTGCGGGTGGAGGTGGCGGGGCTCTGTGGCTCGGACCTGCACCCGTACCGGGGCCGGGAGGAGGGGCTGGATCCGGGGACGGTGATGGGGCACGAGCTGGTGGGAGAGGTGGTGGAGGCCGGGGACGACGTGGAGCGCTTCCGGCCGGGAGACCGGGTGGTGGCGCCGTTCACCACGAGCTGCGGCGCCTGCTTCTTCTGCCAGGCGGGCCTGTCCAGCCGGTGCGAGCGGGGGGAGCTCCTGGGCTGGGTGGAGGAGGGGCGCGGGCTCCACGGCGCCCAGGCGGAGCTCGTCCGCGTGCCGCTGGCGGACACCACGCTAGTCCCCCTCCGGCCGGAGGACCCGGCGGAGACCGTCCTCCTCGCCGGGGACGTGGCGGCCACCGGGCTGTTCGCGGCCCTGTCGGCGGGGGTGGGACCGGGCCGGGTGGTGGCGGTGGTGGGCTGCGGGCCGGTGGGGCTCTGCGCCGTGGCGGCGGCCCGGGAGCTGGGGGCCGAGCGGGTCTTCGCCCTGGACACCGTCCCCGAGCGGCGGGTGCTGGCGGAGGCCTTCGGCGCCGAGGCGCTGGACCCGGGCGCTCTCCACGAAAGGGAGGCGGCCGGGACGATCCGGGAGTCGACGGACGGCCGGGGCGCCGACGCGGTCCTGGAGGCGGTGGGTACCCCGGAGGCCAGCCGCACGGCGTTCGAGCTGGCCCGCCCCGGGGCCACCCTCGTCGCGGTGGGCGTCCACACCGAGCCCCGCCTGGCCGTCACCCCCGAGGAGCTCTACGACAAGAACCTGACCTACCGGGCCGGCCGCTGCCCGGCGCGCTCCCTGATGGAGCGGGCCCTGGCGCTGGTGCGCTCCGGGCGCCACCCCTTCGAGCGCATCGTCTCCCACCGCATGCCCCTGGCCGACGCCCCCCGCGCCTACGAGGTCTTCGACCGCAAGCTCGACGGCTGCACCAAGGCGGTGCTGGTGCCGTGAGCGCCGGTCCCTCGCTGGACAGGATCACCGGTCGGCTACAGCCGGCAAGTGCATCTACAGGCCCGCGGCGACCTGGAGGGTCACGAGGTTGCGCTCCTCGGCGCCGGGCCCCACGAGGCCCGGGCCGTCCTGATCGATGCGGGTCCAGTCGAGGGTCAGCTTCCGGGCGTGGCCGTCGAGGAGCCAGCTCACCCCGGCGCTGGTGAACGAGGTATCCGGCCGGTCCTCCACGTCCATCCGCTCATAGCGGCCGTAGACCTGCCATCGCCCCGGCGCATCGGGCCACTGCGGAAGGAGGTAGCCGGCCTGGAGGTAGGCCGTGTTGTGGTCGTCGCCCGGAGCGAGGTTCGTGAAGGCTACGGCGTTCGGCGTGTTGCGGCTCTCGACCCAGGCCGCCTCAACCGTCCCGGCGCCCTGACCGATGGGGTGGTCGAGGAAGACGTCGACCGTCCAGGCTGAGTAGTCCTGGCCCATGCGGCCGTCGAGGCTCAGGTCGTCTTGTGTGTCGAAACCGGCCCCGATCGCCAGGACGCGTTTCTCCCCCAGGTAGCTGCCGCTGTTGAACCACGCGGTCTCCGGCTCGAGGAGGTAGAGGGCGAGCCTCCCCGAGGCGCGGAGCTCATCCGAGGGGTTGCGGGCTCCCTCCACGCCTTCGGCGACCCCGAGCCGATACTGGAGCCGGTCGCCGGCGAGGTTGCCCCAGAGCACCACTCCGTCGTCTCTGCCCACCTTGCCGGGATAGAAGGGGGAGCCGCGCACTCCCCCCTGCGTCCAGGGGATGTCCAGAGCCAGCAGGGTGAACGTCGATTCCGTACCGAACGCCCGCGTGAACGGCACGTACATCCGGCCCGCCTGCACCTTCACGGCCTCGTTGAGCTCGAAGACGATCCAGGCGTCGCGGATGGCGAGGCCGCTGCCCAGGCCGAGGGAGGAATCGTCGAGACCGTCCTGGCCCAGGCGGTCGGTGGCGAGGTGGGCGAACAGTCCGAGCCTGGGAGTCAGTTGGCCGGCCAGTGACAGGTAGACACGGCGCATCTGGAAGTCGTTCAGGTCGCCGTCGGCGCTCCCGTCCTCAACCCACTGGTACCAGCCCTGGGCGCGAAGGTGGATCTCCAGGCGGGGCTCCTGCTGGGGTTCCTCCTGTGCGGCGGCGAAGGCCGGAACCAGCAGGCCGGCGAAGGCCCAGGCGGCGGCGTGGTGTCGCAAGGCTTTTTCCACGGTTCTTTCTCCTTCGGGCCGGTCCCATCCAGTGGGTCAGAAGACCAGCACCCTGTCGGCGGCGAGCGTGTGGCGAGCCAGCCCGTCCATCGAGCTGCGCCGCACGCCGTCGACGAGCTCGGCCTCGGTCAGGCCGCGCGCGTCCAGGCAGCTTCCACAGGCGAGGACGTCGCCGTGGCGGAGCGCGGCCCGCACCATCCGCTGCAGGTTGTAGTACCCGTTGGGCGTCTGTTGCCCCGCCTTGGCACAGCCCACGGCGTCGGCCATCAGGAACAGGTTCACCCGCGCCTCGGGCTCGGCCTTGGGCAGTGCGAGCGCCAGGCGCAGCCCGTTGTAGGAGCGCTCGGTCCCGTACGGTGGGTCGTTGAGGATGAGCAGGATCTCTTGCATGGGCTCCTCCAGGCAGGGTTCGTTGGGGGTGTCAGGGGACCCGCGAGGCATCAGGCCTGGGCCCCGGCGACGGAGTGCCCGCGGCTCCGCCAGTCGAGGACACCCTCCTCGAGGCGCCGGGCCCGAAAACCCCGGGCGCTCAGCAACTCGACAGCGTCCAGCGACATGAGGCAGTAGGGACCACGGCAGTAGGCGACGATCTCCCGGCCCCTGGGCAACTCCCCGAGCTTGGTCTCGAGGTCGCGGAGCGGCACCGAGACGGCTCCGGGGATGTGGCCGGCCTGAAACTCCTCTTCGGGCCGCACGTCGATGAGGACGACGTCGCCGGAGCGCAGCCGGCGCGCGAGCGCGTCGGGGTCGATGGCTTCGAAAGGACCCCGCCGTGCGAGGAGATCGCGGCCGATGCGCTCGATCTCCGCGAGGCGCGTCGTGCCGAGGTTGCGAAGCTCGGCGAAGAACGACCCGACCTCGGGGCCGGCGAGCCGGTAGCGTACGAACTTCCCGTCACGCTCGGTCTCGACCAGCCGGCTCCGACGGAGCACCTGCAGGTGGTGGGAGACGTTGGCGACGCTCTCGCCCACGTCTCGCGCCAGGGCCTCGACCGTCCAGGGCCGCTGGCTCAGGAGCTCCAGAAGCTCGAGCCGGGTGGCATTGCCCAGGGCTTTCCCGATCCGGGCGACCTCGGTGTACACAGCCTTTCTGAGGCTCTCCCGGCGCATGGTTCATACACTCTAACGATGATTTGAATGTGGGTCAAGGTGGACTCTCTGGCCGGAGGTCGTACGGCGGCGGGTAGTGGCGGTGCAGGACCTCCCGGTCCGGTCCCGTCTCGGCGATGGACGGACCGCTCCCGGAGGGCCTCGTCGGACTCGTGGAGGAAGCGGGACGGTGGAGAACGACGCGCCCCACTTCGCCCCCGGCGAGGGTGAGGTGCCGCCGGTATGGGCCCCCGACCGCAGCGTCCTCTACGGTATCGGGGACGGTGCCCCGTGGCAGGTCGACCCCGGGTCCGGGGAGGCCCGGGAGATCGCCCGCGTGGACGGCTGGGAATTCCGCAGCCTGGTCACGTCCTGGTACCGGTCTCCAGTGGCCTGGTCGCCGAACGGTGGCGACCGCCTGTGGCTCTTCGCCCGGCAGACCGACGGGCGGCGTTCGGGGATCGTCTCGGTCGATCCGGCCACGGGCGAGGCCCGGGTGGCCCTCGAGGAGGAGCGGCGCTACTCACACGTCTTCAGCGAGGCCGCGAGCCGTGCAACCGGCCGGATCGTCTTCGTCTCCCGCAACCAGCAGCAACCGGGCGAGATCTGGTCGTACGACGTGGACGCCGGCGCGGTGCGCCAGGTCTCCACGATCAACGAGGAGCTGGGCCGGTACGCCCTCGGCGAGGCGCGGCTCATCCGGTGGACGAGCGACCGCGGGGAGGCCCTCGCCGGCGCGCTGCTTCTCCCTCCGGACTACGAGCCGGGGCAGAGGCTGCCGCTGGTGGTGTGGGTCTACGGCGGGCGCCTCGGCTCCGGGGCGGTGGACCGCTTCGGTTTCTGGGGGTCCCTCCCGGCCCTCAACATGCACGTGCTGGCGACACGAGGCTATGCGGTGCTCGCTCCCGACGCGCCCCTGCGCCCGGGCCACATCACCGAGGCCCTCGTGGAGACGGTCCTGCCGGGCGTGGACGCCGCCGTCGAAGAGGGGTATGCGGACCCGGAGCGCCTGGCGATCATGGGCCAGAGCTTCGGCGCCCTCAACACCCTCGCCCTCCTGACCCGGACCGACCGATTCAAGGCGGCGGTGATCACCGCGGCGGTGCAGGTCCTCCATGAAAGCGTGTAGGGGAGGAGCTTGCCTCCTCCCGTGCCGTTGGCCCCGGAAGACGACGGCGAGGGTACGGTAGGGAGGCGGAGCGTACGACAGGCCCCGCCCCCGGCCCAGTCCGCCGCCCAGACATGGAGGGCGGATCCCTGTTGACAGTGGAGCACATATGTGCATACACTCGGCCCTGTGGAGGTCGAGTGGGACGAGCGGAAGGCGGCTGCGAACCTCCGGAAGCACGGCGTTGACTTTGCTGACGCCGGACTGGTCCTTGAAGACGACCTGGCCCTGACCTTTCAAGATCCGGACGCGCGATCTGAGGAGCGCTGGATCACGATGGGGCAGGATCCGATGCAA
>JBKHJP010000354.1:0-4527 GCA_046538065.1 Thermoanaerobaculia bacterium
CAACGCTTCGAGCAGATCGACCAGCGCTTCGAGCGGGTCGACCAACGCTTCGAGCAGATCGACCAGCGCTTCGAGCGGGTCGACCAACGCTTCGAGCGGGTTGACCAACGCTTCGAGCAGGTCGACCAGCGCTTCGAGCAGATCGACCAACGCTTCGAGCAGGTCGACCGGAGGTTCGAGGCGATGGACCAGCGCTTCGAGCAGGTCGACCGGAGGTTCGAGGCGATGGACCAGCGCTTCGAGGGGGTCGAGGGGGAGGTCCGGCAAGCCCACGTGCAGATCGAGGGCCAGCGGGGAGAGATCCGGCAGGTCGCTGAAGGGGTGGAGTCGGTGGATCGCAGGCTCGAAGAGTTCCGGGCCGAGGTGAAGGAGGAATTCGGCGAGGTCCGGTCCCTGATGCGGCTGTCCTACGGCCAGCTCGAGGAGCGGCTCAGCACCCTCGAGAGCCGGTACCGGGACCTGGACTCCCGGGTGACGGCTCTAGAAGCTGGCCAGCACTGAGCGCTCGACGCGGCGCCGCCCCTCGGGAAACGCCGACGCCGCCCCACCCACTTCGGCCTCCAGGACCTTGCCAATGGTCCCCCCTGTCTGGCGGGCCTGCGCCTCCCGGTGGGGCCCCCCTCAACCTATCGCCGCACTCCGGGTTCTCTCAATCGGAACGCAGCGACCGGCGCCCCAGGCGCCGGCGATCCTCTTACTTACTCACCTCCCGAGAGTGCCGCCATGTCCCACCTCTACGCCCTCCTCGTCGGCATCGACGACTATCCGGTCAAACCTCTCAAGGGCTGCGTCAACGACGCCCTGGCGTGGCGCGAGCATCTGGAGGAGCGCGCCAGCCGCCACGGGCGGCTGAGCCTGGAGATGCTCCTCGACCGGGACGCGACCCGCCCCGCCATCATCGAGGGCTTTCGTCGCCACCTCGCCCAGGCCAGCGAGGGGGACACGGCCTTGTTCTGCTTCTCCGGTCACGGCGCCGAGGAGGCGACGCCCCTCCCGTACAGCCAGGAGGAGCCCGGGGGCGTTGGCGAGACCCTGGTGGCCTGGGACAGCCGCCGCGACGGCGGTTTCGACCTGGCGGACAAGGAGCTCGCGGCGCTGATCGCGGAGGTGGCAACAGGCGGCGCCCACGTGGTGGTGGCCCTGGACAGTTGCCACTCCGGGACTGCCACCCGAGAGCCCCGGTCGGAAGGGACCGTCCGGCGCATGCGGCGCTCCCCCCGCCGGCGACCTCCCGGCACCTACTGGTTCGAGGGGGAGGACCCCGGCCTGCCGCCGGAGCTCGATTCGGCGGGAGGCTGGCGGGTCCTGCCCCGGGGGCGGCACGTCCTGCTCGCTGCCTGCGAGGACTACCAGAAGGCCAAGGAGTGCACGGCCGCGGACGGCACCAAGCGGGGCCTCTTCTCGTACTGTCTCCTTGCCGGCCTGGCCCGCCTCGGCCCGGGCACCTCGTACCGGGAGCTCCACCGTTACACCCAGATCAGGGTCCGCAACCTCTACCCCGACCAGAACCCCCAGGCCGAAGGGGACCTGGAGCGAGCCGTCCTGGCGGGTGGCGCAGCCGGGCGGGCGAGCCGGTTTCACGTTCAGGTCCAGAAGGACGAAACGGTCTGGCTCGACGGCGGCGCCGTCCACGGTGTGGCATCGGGGACGGAAGTAGCCGTCCTGAACCCTCACGAAGATCAGGATCCGGAAGCGGCCGGCGCCGGACTCCCCCTCGCCACGGCCCCGGTGGTGGAGGTGGCCCCGGGGCGCAGCCGCCTGGACCTCGAATCCGGCGCCCTCCCCCGGAGCCACCCGGTCTTCCCGGCACGGATCACCCGACTGTCGAGGCCCCCCTTGCGGGTCCACCCTGCCGGCCTCGAGCCGGACCCGACCCTGAGCCCGGCCCTCGATGGGTCACCCCTCCTCGCCCCGGCGCCCCGGCCGGAGGCGGCCGACCTCCTGGTCTCGGTCGACGGCGATCGCTGTCGCCTCCGGCGCCCCGGTGCCCCCTGGGAACTGACGGAGCCCCTGGAGCTCCCGGACGCTGGGGGGAGGGAGGGCTTCTGGACCGGCCTCCTCGAAACCCTCGCCCGCTGGGACCTGCTGGCCAACCTTTCGAACCCGGTGAGCCCGCTGCTCGATGGAGTCGCCATGACCGTCTGGGAGTGGCTCCCGCCGCAGGAACCGGGAGGAGAGCCCCAGCTCCGCTCCCTTCCCCAACGAGGCGAGATCCTTCTGCCCTACCGGGAAGATGGAGCCGGCGGACCCCAGGCTCGGCGCATTACCGTGCACCTGGCCAACCGCCATGCGGAGCCCGTCTACTATCACCTCCTCGCCCTGGACGAGGACTTCGGCGTCAGCCTCCTCCCCGGGAGTACGGGACGCCTCCCGGGCAGCTCGGAGGTGGCTGGCGCCTCGGAGGTGTGGATCGAGCGGGGACCTGGCATCGCCGCCCAAGTCCCGGACCGCCACCATGCCCGCGGGATCACCCGGCGCCGGGACCTGCTGATGCTCCTCGTGAGCACGGTGGCCCTGGACGCCACCGTCCTCGCCCAGGAGGGGATCTCCGCCGTCCGTCGAAAGGGTGGTGTCGCGAGGTCCCGAGCCGTTGCTCGGCGGGCCGGAGCCGGCCCCTTCCTCGAATCCCTCCTGGCGCCGGCCCGGCACCGCGAGCTCGGTGGCGGAGCGCTGGCGTCGGAAAAATGGGCCGCGAGCCGCCTGCCGCTGGTGAGCGTGCGGCCGACACCCTGGGTGGCCCTTCCGGGCCGCGTAGGGGTCGTGGAACCCGTTCCCGGCGTGCGCATCCACGTCCCCGCCGGGCTCCGGGGAAAGCTCCGCCTCCACGGCGGCCCGCCGGAAGCAAGCATCGAGAGCCCTCTGCGGGGCTTGCCGGCGGAGCTCATGCCGCGGCTCCGCCCGGCGAGCCTCACCCCGGGGCTGGGAAGCGATTCCGGCCTCTCGACCCTTGAGCTCCGCCTGGACGGCCCGGCCGTCGTTTCGGCGGAGGCCCCCTTCTACCTGGAAACCGAAACGCCCCCCGGTCCAGAAGAGTCCCTGGTGGCCGTAGCGTGGGACGGGACGAGGAACCACCTGGTGGCGCTGGACGAAACCGAGCTCGGGGTCGGCACCTGCCGCCTCGCCCCCCTCCCCGCTCCGGCGCCGGAGCACGGCGCGATCTGGCTGAGCGTCTACGCCCTGGCGACGGGACCCTGACCGCCCGTCCCGGGGAACCGGCCACCCGGCGACCACCGGGCGACCGCCCCCGGGACGGGAGGCGAACCGCTTGGAGCCGCCCTACCGTGACGCGGCCGAGCTGCCGTCGATGTCCTTGTCCGGCGGGTCCACCGTCGGCTCCTGCTCGGCGCCTTCTTCTTCCTTTGGCGGATCTTCGCGGTCGTCCTCGTCCACCCGCGGCTCCGGCTCTTCGCCCGCCAGGACCTTCAAGTTGACGAACGGTCCCACCGGACGCAACGGTCGTGCGGCGTTCTGAAGGGTCTCGAACATGATCACCGTCTCCTCGTAGCTCGTTGCACGTGCCCGCCGGAAGCCCTTCGGCCCCCGCGGGAGCCATCGTCCTTCACTGCCCGGAAAGAACACGGACCGCCCCCACCCGGTTTAGCCCCGGTCTATCCCCCTCGGCTCACCCCGCACCCTGGAGGGTGAAGCCCGCCCAGTAGTAGGGGCGGCTCCAGCGCGGGTCCCGGAGAAGCGAGAGTCGCGCCCGGCGCAGGGCCTCGCCGGCGTCGAGCCCCCGGCCCAGGTAGCCGTCGTAAAAGCGGGCCATGAGCTCCACCGCGGCCCGGTCGTCCACCGGCCAGAGGCTCACCACCATCCGGGGGACCCCGGCCTGGAAGAAGGCGTGGGGAAGGCCCACCAGCCCTTCGCCCCGGAGGGGGACCCCCAGGCCGGAGTCGCATGCGCTCAGGACCGCCAGCTCCGCCGACAGCCGGAGTCCCGCGATCTCGTGGGCCCACAGGAAACCGTCCCGCGGGCGCCCCTCCGGGTCGAGGCGCGAAAGCACCAGGGCCGAGAGCTCCGGGTGCTCGGAGCTCGCCAGGCCGTGGGTGGCGAAGTGGAGGATCCGGTAGCCCTCGAGGGCCCCCTCCAAGATCCGGTCCTTGCGGGCCTCGAACCCCTGGAGCGACCTCCGGGCGGAAGCCGGCGCCCGGGCCAGGACCACCTCGGCCTCCTGGGCCGAGAAGGGCAACCGGCCGAAGGGCAGGCGGCCCAGGCGGCTCGTCCCTTCGCCGTCAGGGAGTGGCTCGGAGGAAGCGGAGGCTCCGGCGAGCGGCTCGGAGCCGCCGAGGCGCTCGTCCTCCAGCCCGAAGACCGGATCGGCCACCACCGCCAGGACGCGCCCCCGGTCCGTCGGCCCCTTCGGGCCCGGCGAGCCCGGCGGGTGCGGGTCGGCGGGGGCGGCCGCCCGGCGCGGGCGCAGCCGGGCGAGGGCCGACGCCGAAGGGGTCGAAACCACCTCGCGCCGCGCCAGGAGCGGCCCCTCTCCCGAGGGATCGTCGAGGACACCGAAGGGCACCAGGTGGAGGT
>JBKHJP010000355.1:0-4521 GCA_046538065.1 Thermoanaerobaculia bacterium
ACGATGGACCTCCTGAAGCGCTCCGGAGCGGTGCGGGTGACGGAGGTGGAGCGGTGAGGCACGCCACCCCCCGCCGGCGGCCGGTCCCGGGGGCGGGCCCGGTGCTGCTGGCCGTCGCCGTCGCCGCGCTCCTGGCCGGAGGCTGCCGGCAGGACATGCACGACCAGCCGAAGTACGAGTCGTACGAAGCCAGCCGCTTCTTCGCCGACGGCACCTCGGCCCGCCCGGTGCCCCGGGGCACGGTGGCCCGGGGGCAGCTCCGGGACGACGAGCCCTTTTACAGCGGCTTCACGGAGGAAGACGAGCTGGTGGGGACGATCCCGATCCGGGTCACGGCGGACGTCCTGGAGCGGGGCCGGTTCACCTACGACGCCTTCTGCGCGCCGTGCCACGACCGGGCCGGCACCGGCCTGGGCATGGTGGTGCGCCGGGGGTTCAAGCAGCCCCCCACGTACCACCAGGAACGCCTCCGGGAGGCGCCGCCGGGCCACTTCTTCGACGTGATGACCAACGGCTTCGGCCAGATGCCGAGCTACGCGGACCAGATCGAGCCGGCGGATCGCTGGGCGGTCGTGGCCTACATCCGGGCGCTCCAGCTCTCCCAGCACGCCCGCCTGGCGGAGCTGCCGCCGGAGGACCGGGAGCGGGCCCTGGAGGCGGGGGTGCTGCCGGAGATCACGGACGCCACGCGCCAGCCGGGGGCCGGGGCGGACGGGCCGGCGGACGGCCGGGGCGTCCCCCGGGGGCAAAGGCCGCCCGGGAACGGCGACGGGGACCCGGCCAGGGAGCAAGGGGAGCACTGACGTGAGCGACGACCGCCACCGCGATCCCCGCCGCTGGGCGGCCCCCGCCGCCCTCGAGCGGGTCGGCACCGCCGGGCTGGCCGTGGGCCTGGCCGGGGCGGCGCTCCTGGTCCTGGGCTACTTCGTGGCCCGGGAGGTCTTCTTCCGCTCGTACCTGATGGGCTACACCTACTGGCTGGGCATCGCCCTCGGCTCCCTCGCCCTGGTCATGATCTACCACCTGACCGGCGGCGGCTGGGGCGTGGTGGCGCGGCGCATCCTGGAGGCGGCGTCGCGGACCCTGCCGGCCCTCCTGGTCCTCTTCGTGCCCCTGGCCCTGGGACTGGGGACCCTCTACCCGTGGGGCGATCCGGAGCACGTGGCGGGCGACGCCCTCCTGGAGCACAAGGAGCCGTACTTGAACGCCGGCGCCTGGATCGCCCGGGCGGCGGTGTTCTTCGCGATCTGGCTCGTCCTCGCCTTCGCCCTCAACCGCTGGTCCGCCCGGGAGGACGGCGCGCCCGGGGCGGCGACGATCCGCAAGATGCGCCGCCTGGCGGCCCCGGGGCTGGTGCTCTACGTCCTCACCATCACCCTGGCCTCCGTCGACTGGCTCATGTCCCTGGACCCGCACTGGTACTCCAGCATGTACGGGGTCTGGTTCCTGGGCGGCCACGGCGTGGCGTCGCTGGCCTTCCTGGTGGTGGCCGCCACCTTCCTGGGCCGCCGGGAGCCGCTGGCCGGGGTGGTCCGCCCCGTCCACCTCCACGACTGGGGGAAGCTCCTGCTGGCGTTCACGCTGCTGTGGACCTACTTCTCCCTGTCCCAGCTCCTGATCATCTGGTCCGGCGACATCCCGGAGGAGGTCCTCTGGTACGAGCACCGGTTCCACGGCGGGTGGCAGTTCGTGGGCCTGGCCCTGGCGCTGCTCCACTTCGCCCTGCCGTTCCTGCTGCTCCTGTCCCGGGACCTGAAGCGCGACGCCCGGCTCCTGGCGCCGGTGGCGGGGCTGCTGCTGGTGATGCACTGGGTGGACTACTACTGGAACGTGGTGCCGGCCCTCTCGCCGGACGGTTTCTCCCTTCACTGGCTCGACCTGGCGGCACCCCTGGCGGTGGGGGGGCTCTGGGTCTGGGTGTTCGCCCGGGAGCTCGGCAAGCGCCCCCTCCTGCCGGTGGGGGACCCCAACCTGGAGGAGGTGCTGTCCCATGACGGGCATTGACCGGCCACACCTGGGAACGGCGAGAGCCGTAGGGTGCGCCTTGGCGCACCGTTGGACGGCCACCGAGGTCGCACCCGGTGCGGCAAGCCGCACCCTACGGCCTTGTGTGGGACCCTGCACTGCGGTCGGCGGAGCCGATGATGGCGGAACGTGATCCCAGAGCCGAGCGCGGCGGAACCTCCCCCGAACGGTTCGACCGCGACGTCAACGTACGGGCCATCGTCTGGTTCGGCGTGGTCCTGGCGGCCCTCACCATCGTGGGTGGCCTCGTCGGGACCTTCGTCATCCAGCGCATGGCGGCGACCCAGGAACGGCGGGACCCGGAGCCGCCGCCGATCCGCGAGGCCGGCGAGCCGGTCCTGCCGCCGGGGCCCCGGCTCCAGGCGACGCCGGAGGAAGACCTTGCGGCCATGCTGGCCCAGGACGAAGCCCGGCTGGAGCGCTACAGCCTTTTGGAGGAGGGCGGCGAGCACGCCCGCATCCCCATCGAGCGGGCCATGGAGCTGATCCTGGAGCAGGGCCTGGGCGCCGAAGGGACCGGAGAGGGGGCGCCCGTCCAGGCGCCGCCGCCGGAGGAAGGAATGCCTCCAGCCGCCGGACCCGTTGGAGCGGGTGCCCCCCTGGCGGACGCCGCCCGTGCCGGCTCGCGGTCCGGGAGGCCCGAGGATCGTCAAGCCACGGAAGGACAGCATGCGCAGTAGCCATTCGGTCGCCCGGTCGGGACGTGGGAGCCACCTCGTCGCCGGCCTCGCGTGGCTGGTGGCGGCGCTCGCGGCTGCGGCTCCCGTCGCGGCCCAGTTCGGCCCGCCGCGCCCCCAGCCGATCACCTCGCCCGATGGGGACGAACGCCCCTCCGCCACCGAGGGCGTCGATTTCGAGCAGAACCTCGGCGCCCGGGTCCCCATGGACACCCGGTTCCTGGACGAGAGCGGCGCAGACGTCACCCTCGCGGGCATCGCCGGCGGGCGCCCGGTGCTCCTGGTCCCCGCCTACTACGAGTGTCCGATGCTGTGCAACATGGTCCTCGCCGGGGTCGCCTCGTCCCTGGCCACGATGGACCTCGCGCCAGGGGAGGACTTCGAGCTGGTGGTGGTTTCCTTCGACCCGGAGGAGACGCCGGAGCTCGCCCGGCAGGCCGAGGCGCAGATGCTCGCCCGGTACGACCGGCCGGGCGTGGCCGCCGGCCTCCACTTCCTGACGGGGGACGAGCCGTCGATCCGGGCGGTCCTGGACGCCGTCGGCTTCCGTTACGACTACGTGCCGGAGCGCGACGAGTGGGCCCACGCCGCCGGGATCGTGACCCTCACGCCGGACGGCACCGTGGCGCGATACCACTACGGCGTGGAGTACCCGCCCCGGGACCTGCGCCTCGCCCTCGTGGAGGCCGGCGACGGCGCGGTCGGCTCGGCGGTGGACCAGGTGCTCCTCTACTGCCTGCGCTACGACCCGTCCACCGGCCGCTACAGCCTGGCCATCCTGAACCTGGTGCGCGCCGGCGGGGTCCTCACCGTCCTCGCCATGGTCGCCTTCATGCTCGCCGGCCGGCGCCGGAAGAACCTCCGGCCCGCCGCGGGAGAGAGCTGAGATGCCCGGGAGCCTGCCCCTCTTCCCCGAGAACGCCTCCACCCTGGCGGGTGGTGTCGACGCCCTGTACTGGGCGTGGGTGGCGATCAGCGCGTTCTTCTCCCTGCTCATCGCCGCCGCCATCTTCTACTTCTTCGTCCGGTACCAGCGGCGCGACCCGTCGGAGATCGGCCACGAGGACCGCTCGAGCACCACGGTGGAGATCGTCTGGTCGGTCGTACCCCTGGTCATCGTCCTGGCGATGTTCGGCTGGGGGACGCGGGTCTACTTCGACCAGTACCGGCCGCCGCCGGACGCCCTGGAGTACTTCGCCACCGGCAAGCAGTGGATGTGGAAGTTCCAGCACCCCACGGGCCAGCGCGAGATCAACGAGCTCCACGTGCCGGTGGGCCGGCCGGTCAAGATCACCATGATCTCGGAGGACGTGATCCACAGCCTCTTCATCCCGGCCTTCCGGGCGAAGGCGGACGTCCTGCCGGGGCGCTACAACACGGTCTGGTTCGAGGCCTCCCGGCCCGGGGAGTACCACCTGTTCTGCGCCGAGTACTGCGGCACCGAGCACTCCCTCATGCGGGGCACGGTCTACGCCATGGAGCCGGACGCCTATGAGGCCTGGCTGGCCCGCGAGCCCGGGGCCGGTGGGCCGGGGGGCGAGGTCCCCAGCGGCGAGGAGCTGTTCACCTCCCTCGCCTGCAGCACGTGCCACCGGGAGGGCGCCCGGGCCCGGGGACCGAACCTGGAAGGGGTCTTCGGGTCCCGGGTGGACCTGGCCGGGGGAGGCACCGCCGTGGCCGACGAGGCCTACCTGCGCGAGTCGATCCTCGATCCCGGCGCCAAGGTCGTGGAGGGCTACCAGCCCCTGATGCCCACCTACCAGGGCCAGGTCACGGAGGACCAGCTCCTGCAGCTCATCCAGTACATCAAGTCCCTCGG
>JBKHJP010000045.1:0-17909 GCA_046538065.1 Thermoanaerobaculia bacterium
CCGGGGGACCGCCTCGCGGCTCGGGCGGGCGTCCCGTCCGGCGACCGGCGCGCGCGTGGAGGTGCGGGGAGCGGGTGGCGCGCGCCTCCGCTCAGGGCCGGCTCGGGGCATTGGCGGTGGCTGGCGTTTTCGGGAGAGGCCGGCCCTTCGAGGCCGCCGGAGCGGGAGGCCCGCCCTCGTTTCGTGGCCGTCGGACTCCGGCGGACGCCCCCGCCCCGCCCCTTTTCGCCTCCTGCCGCCTCCGGCACGGCGCGGGGTGAGCGTTCGAGGAGGGAGCCCTCCCGCCCCGGCTCCTTCACCGGGTTCGGGGCGCCGGACCAGGGCGGAGTCGAGGCGGGGAGGGAGAGGGCCGGCGAACGGCGTTAGAGTGATCGACGGCGTGCAGCGCTGGGTGGAGCGCTACTCGCGCCGGGAGATCGCCAATGCGCCCTGCTCACCAGCCCCGAGGGCGCTGCCGCTGGCAGCGCCGCCCGCCTTCCGGGGGCGGGCCCCGTCCGGCCCTTCTCCTGATCCTGTGCGTTCCGCTCCTGGCCGGGGCGTGCGGCCACGGCCTCGCCCCGGGGGTCGCCCCCAGTCACCCGGACGGCTTCGACTTCCGCCGCCCGCCGTGCGAGCCGGCGCCCCGGCCGCCGGAGGCGGGCGCTCCCTGGCGGCCGGCGGAAGCGGACGGCGAGGCCGGGGAGGCGGTGGTCCTCCGCTACCTGGGGGCCGGCGGGCTCTACGTGGGGTGGCGCGGTGAGGGCCTCCTGGTGGGGCCGTTCTTCTCCAACCCGGACCTGTGGGAGGTGGTCTTCGGCCGGATCCGGTGGCGTCGGGGGGAGATCGTCCGCGGCCTGCGGGGTACCGCCCCGGCCCGGGTCGGGGCGATCCTCGCCGGCCACTCCCACTACGATCACCTGGGGGACGTGCCCTTCATCGCCCGGCGGCTCGCCCCCCGGGCGCGGCTCTACCTGAACGACGCGGGGCGAACGAGCCTGGAGCCCTTCCCGGACCTGGTGGGCCGGACGACGGTCCTGGAGGCGGAGCAGGGGCGTTGGGTGCTCCTGGCGGACGCCACCGGCCGGCCCTTGCCCGTCCGCCTGCGGGCGGTGCCCTCGAACCACGCCCCCCACTTCGGGCCGATCACCCTCTGGACGGGAGAGCCCCGGTCGAGCCGTCGCCCCTGGAGCCGACGCGGCTACGGTGCCCTCCGGGCCGGCAAACCCTTCGCCCTGGTGCTCGATCTCCTGGACTCCCCCGCGCCGGACGCTCCGGTGCGTTTCCGGATCCTCGTCCACGACTCCGCCGCGGACGCCCGGAGGGCGGCGGACGGAATCCCGCCGGCGGAGCTCGACGGGGCTCCCTACGACCTGGCGATGGTCTGCATGGCCTCCGCCCACCTGGTGACGGGCTACCCGGAGACCCTCCTGGAGGCGATCCGGCCGGCGCACATGCTGGTGACCCACTACGAGGACTTCTTCACCTCCCGGATCCGCGACCGAGGGTTCGTGCCCCTTCTCACCCCCGGGCGGGCCCGGGCTTTCCTCGATCGGGCCGGCCGGGCCCTCCGGGAGAGCGGGCGGCCCCTCCGGGGACCGGTCCGGGAGAGCTGCGGCCCGTCCGCTCCGGGCTGGACCATGCCCCTTCCCGGGGAATGGCTGGTCTTCCGTCCGTCCACCCTGTCGGTACCGGACGATGCGAAGGAACGAGGCCGCTGAGGAGACTCCATGACCCTGCGTACCCCCGTGCTCATGCTCTCGCTCGCTCTGCTGGCCGTCCCGCCCGTGGCGGGGATGGCGCCGGAGCCCCCGGACTGTGACGGGGAGCTGCCCTTCGTCCTCAACGCCGCCGTCGCTCCCAGCGGGCGCTTCCCGGTCCAGGAGGTCGAGGAGCTGGCCCGGGCCCTCTTCACCGGCCTCTACCGGCAGCACGGATCGTGCTCCGGGACCCGGGCGCTCCAGGTGAACCTGGCGGTGGCGAGCGAGTACCACGTCTTGCACTGGCTGGAGGAGGGGAGCGTGGACGTGGCGGTGGTCTCGGACCTGACGCTGGATCTCCTCCGCCGGGCCGAGGTCGACCTGCTGGAGATCGATCTCGACGGCATCGACTTCGACCTCGAGGAGCTCGAGGCCGAGGACCGGGAGGCCCTGGCCGGCCTGCCGGAGCGGATCCTCCCGAAGTGGCGGCCCACCTACCGGGCGATCGTCCACCCGGGGGAAGCCGAGAGCCCCGGGGGCTCGGTCGCCCGGAGCCCGGAGCGGCTCCTCCGGGCCCACGAGGCCTGGCTCCGCTCGGGTCTGGGGGACGACCCGGCGGCCCTGGCGGCGGTGCTCCGGGGCGGGGAAGAGCACTGTCCGGTCCTGGACCCGGGCGGCGATCCGGGGGTGCGGCTGACCCTCCCGTCCCACCTGTCCTCCGCCGGCTTCGTCCAGCCCGTCGTCGCCACCCGGGAGCGCCTGAACCCCCACCTGGAGGGCATCCACCAGGGCCGGGACGGGGTGGCGCAGGAGCGGCTGAGTGAGGCCGCCGAGGCGTGTTTCTGGCGCCGCTACTTCGACCGCGTCTGCTTCCGCCTGGAGGAGCAGCGGATCGGGGAGCGCGGAGAGGGCGGCGCCGGGCCGTCCCGGGACGCCTGCACCCGGCGCTGGCGCGCCGAGGCCCGGGACCGGGGGAAGGCCCTCGTCGAGATCCGGATCGGCCGGGAGGCCGTTGCCGGGGCCCGGACCGCGGAGGCCGGGAATCCCGGAGGGGGCGACTTGCCGCGGTCTGGCCCGGGAGCCGGCCCGGGAGCGGATTCCGCGGCCCTGTCCCGGGACCACCTGGTCATCCGCCGGAGCGAGGCGGAGGCCGTCTTTCGAGGCGATGCCTTCCCGCCGGCGGGGGACCGGCTTCCCGAGAGCGTGCGCTCGCTCATCGAGAGGGCGAGCCGGTCGGCGCCCGGGGGCGAGCCGCGCCTCCTGGAGTTCTTCCGGGCCATGGCGGTCCCCGAACCCTACCTGGGTACCCGGACCTTCTCGTTCACCGCCCGGGAGGCGGCGGAGCTCGTCGAGCTGCACCAGCGGTTCTCGGACCGGCGGCGCCTCTCCCTGGTGCTGCCGGGGGGCGGGGTGAAGGCTGCGTTCCAGTCGCGGCTCCTGGAGGGGCTCTACCGGGACGGTGTGCTCCGCAACACCGGGGCCGCCGGGGACGAGGACGGTCCCGGGACCCGGGTCGACGCCGTGGTGGGGACCAGCGGGGGCGCCCTGCTGGGCTGGTTCGTGGCCCGGCTGGACGAACGGGGTCCCTTCGAGCTCTCGGAGGTGCTCTGGGAACGGCCGTCCCGCGGGGAGGCGGGGGAGCCCGACTACCTGAGCGCCTTCGACGTCTTCGGGTCCACCGACCTGCCCCGCTACCTGAGCCTGATCGTCATCTACCTGGTCTTCGCGGCCACCCTGGCCTCCTGCTCCCTCCGGCACCGGGGGTGGCTCGCCCCGGAGCGGGCCGCGCCCGACGCGCCGGCCGTCCGGCCGTCCCTCCGCCCGGGCCTGCTCGGCCTCCTCGTGGGGGTCCTGGGCCTGACGCCGCTCCTGCTCCGGTGGGTCAACGGCACCGCCTCCGTGGAGCACGTCCCGGAGTTCGAGGGCTTGCTCTTCGCGGTCCTGGTGGGTCTGGCGGTCTTCGCCGACCAGGGCCTGATCTTCCGTCCCGGGGCGGAGGGCCGGCCCGAGGAGGCCCCGGCGCGGCGGCGGGTCTGGTCGCCGCCGGCGGCGCTGCTGGCGGTGGGGTCCGTCCTGGTCCTGGCGCCCGTGGGGGTGAAGCTGGCCTCGGTGGCTGCGTCGTCCGGAGGCCGCGCGGGAGCCTGGGCCCGGTTCCTCGAGGGCCACGTGACGGCCTGGGAGGGGTACGTCCTCGTGGGGGCCGTGGCGGCGGGTCTCATGCTCTCCGCCGTTCGCCGGGGGTCCGGCGTTGCGGGCCTCGCCGCCGGAGCCGGTCTCTTCGTCCTCGCCTTCGCCGGCGGGACCGTCGTCGCCGTCGGCGTCCTGCAGCTGACGCCGGAGATCGTCCTGGGATTCCTCGACGACGTGCCCCTGCTCTTCTTTGCCCTGGGGGTGATCCTCCTGACGGTGGGACTGGCCCGGCTCGCCGGCGCCGCCGGATACGGCGCCCGGCGGGGGTCCCGCCACCTGGCCCGGGGCTACGCCTGGCTGGGGCAACGGCTCGCCCGCCTGTGGGGGCGTCCGGCGGTGCGGCGGGTGACGGCGGTCATCGTCACCTGCCTGGTGGTCCTGGACCTGTCCCGCCCCGAGGCGCGGACGGTCCTCACGAGCACCCTTGCGGAGCTCGCCGGGGCCGAGTCCAAGCTGGCGGCGCCCCGGGGCGGACTGGCGGTCTGCCTGGGGGCGGCGCTCCTCATGATGGGCGGCTTCATGGCGCTCCACCACCGCAGGAACCGGTATCGCCTGGAGCGCACCCGGGAGTTCGTGGACGGAATGGTCTTCGTGGTCCTGGGCCTCGCGCTGGGAGTGTACGTGGTCCTGGGGGCGGTGACCTTCGCCGTGAGCCGGGCCGACCGGGCGGGCTGGTTGCCGGAGTCGCCCCTGGTGGAGCGGCTCACCGCGCTCAGCCTGTTCGAGCTGACCCCGGCGTTCTGGGTGGGGCTGGTGGTGACGAGCCTCGCCGGCTCGCTCCTCCTGGTGGGCTGGGGACGTGCTGCCGGGCGGAGCGGGCGCTCCGGCGGCCTGGGGGAGCGGCTCCGGGGCGCGCTGGTCTACCTCTGCTCGCGCCATCCCAACGGGCACCTGGTGAGCCGGCGCTTCGTGCGCCTGGGCCTGTTCGCCGTCGGCTCGCTCCTGTGGTGGAACTTCGTCCTGGCGCCGGCCCTCTACGGCAACCGCATGGCCTGGGGCTACCTCCAGGCGGCGGACGAGCGGTTCACCTCCGCCGATCTCCGCAGCCGGGAGACCCCCACGCCCTACCGGCTGACCGCCCACTACCTCGCTCCGGCGAACGCCCTGGAGGCCGGCGCCGACGGCACCCGATTCGTCCTCGCCGTCGCCGGCGACGACCTCTGCCCGCCGGTCCCGTCGTCCCCCGGCGTGGTGTGGCGCACCTTCCACGCCGTCCACGACGCGGACGACCACGACCTGGAAGGGGCCCACCGATGCCGGGACCTGGTCCTCGACGAAGAGGAGGACCGCCACGAGCTCCTGGACTACGTCTTCGCCTCCGGCTCGCCGTTCCCCGCCTTCCCGGCGCGGCGGGTCCTGGTGGACGACGAGCGGCGCGAGGCCCTGGTGGACGGGGGCTACAGCAACAACGTGCCGCTCCAGGCGGCGGCGGACCTGGGGTCGGCCCAGGCCCTGGTGGTCCACTCTTCCCACCCGGTTCCCGAGCCCGGGGAACCGGGCCTGCTGGCGAGCCTCGGCGGACCGCTCGTGGACGACCTGCCCCGGCTCTTCGGCTTCCTCTACCAGCGCTCCCAGCAGCTCGACCGGCGGAGCCGCTCGCGGCTGTTCGTGGTGTCGCTGGCCCCGCCGCAGCGGCCGGACTGGCCCCTTCTGACCGACTTCCGGAGCAAGACCGTGGAGCGGATGATCCGGGAGGCCGACGCGGTGGCGCAGGGGCGGATCGCCCTCGTGGAGAGTTGGGGACCGCCCTGGTTCCAGCTCGGCGTCACGGTGCCGCCGGAGGGGGCGAGGGCCCAGCGGCGGTGAGGCCGTCCAGCCAGCCCAGGAGGTCCGCCAGCACCCGGCCCCGCCCGGGCTCGTGGAAGAGCTCGTGGAGGAAGCTTTCGTAGACCTCGAGGCGCTTCGACGGGCTCCCCAGCTGCTCGAAGAGCTCCCGGGCGCGCCCCGGCGCCGCCACCGGGTCGGCGCTCCCCACCAGGAGGAGGGTCGGGGCGTGGAGCTCTCCGGCCCGGGCGAAGACCTCGTCCTGGGCCGCCAGGATCTCCAGGGCGCAGGCGGCGGTGATGCGCCGGACCACCATGGGGTCCTCCCGGTAGGCCCGGACCACCTCCGGGTCCCGGGACAGGCCCTCGGGATCCAGCCGGGGGTCGAAGTCCGCCTGGGGGAAGAAGCGCAGCGACGCCCGGGCCAGCACCCGGGCCCAGGGGGGAAGCCGGAAGGCCGGCGCCAGGAACGGGCTGCACAGCACCACGGCGGCGAAGGCCGGCTCCGACGCCCTCGCCCCGCCCCCCGCAGGGTGCGACCCTGTCGCACCGCGCCTTCCGGCGAACCGCTCCGGGTGGTGGAGGGCGGCGTCCAGGGCGATCAACCCCCCCAGGCTGTGCCCCAGGAGCACCAGCGGTGGAGCGGGCCGGCCCGGCTCGGGCGCGGGCACCACCTCGTCCGCCACCCGGAGCAGATCGTTCCGGTAGTCGGCGAAACGGTCCACGTGCCCCCGGCGGCCGTCGGACTCGCCGTGGCCCCGGAGGTCGAACAGGTGGACGGTGCAGCTGGCGGCGGCGAGCTCCCGGGCGAGGGTGCGGTGGCGCCCCTTGTGCTCGCCGAAGCCGTGGACCAGGAGCACCCGGGCCCGGCGCTCGCCGCTGGGCTCCCAGGTCTCGCAGACCAGCTCCAGGCCGTCCCGGGCGGCGACGCCGAAGGGGCGGGGAAGGGAGACGGGATGTCCCGGACGGGGCGGAGCCGGGTCTGCCATGGGCGGTGGCAGTCTACCCGACCGGCGGGATGGCTCTGCTACATTCGGCCGGTGATCGGGAGGCGCCGGCCGAAGACGGAGCTGGAGAAGGCACTGAGCTACCGGTTCCGGGACCGGGAGCTGCTGGAGCTCGCCCTGACCCACCGCTCCCACGCCAACGAGCGGGGCCTGCCGGACCACAACGAGCGGCTGGAGTTCCTGGGCGACGCCGTGCTGGGCGCCGTGGCCGCCGCCTGGTTGTACAGCGCCCACCCGGAGCTGCCGGAGGGGGAGCTCTCGAAGCGCAAGGGCTACCTGGTGAGCGAGCCGGCCCTGGCCCGGCTGGCGGCGGAGCTCGAGATCGGGCGGAAGCTGCGGCTGGGAGTGGGGGAGGAGCGCTCCGGCGGCCGGCGGAAGCCGTCGCTCCAGGCGAACGCGGTGGAGGCCCTGCTCGGGGCGGTGTTCCTGGACGGCGGGCTGGAGCCGGTGCGGCGGATCGTCACGCCCTTCCTGGCTCAGGTGACGGAGGAGGGTCCGCCGGTGCTCCACTCGGAGCCCAAGACGCGCCTCCAGGAGGAGCTCCAGGCCCGGGGGTGGGAGCTTCCGGTCTACCGGCTCGTGGCGGAGGAGGGGCCGGACCACGCCAAGCGCTTCACGGTGGAGTGCCGGGTGCAGGGCCGCCCGGCGGGCCGCGGGACGGGCCGGAGCAAGAAGACGGCGGAGCGGGAGGCGGCGGCCCGGGCCCTGGAGGCACTCTACGAGAACCGCGTGTAGGGGCGGAGCTCGCCCCTGGCCGCACCGGACCACTCCCAACGCGTGTAGGGGCGGAGCTTGTCTCCGCCCTGGGGGCACCAGTTCGGATTCCGGTACCGGGAGGAGCCGTTCGGCTCGCCAGGCTCGCTCAGGCCAGGGGCAAGCTCCTCCCCTACACCCGGAGGAGATGGGCTCTTAGGTCGGGCGAACCCAGGCCCGCTCGCCGGGCCCGGGGGGTTTGACCGGGGCGGAGTGCTCCTCTAGGCTCTGACGCTCAGTGCTTCCGGGGCCGCGAGCCCAGGCCCGACCTTCGACTTCCGCTCTCCCGACCAGCCATGACCGAGACCGCTGCTCCGCCCGGCGCCGTCGCCATCCGCCACCTCTCCGAGCACGAGGAGCAGGAGGTCCGCCTCCTGGGCTGGCTGGAGAACAAGCGCTCCAGCGGCAAGATCGCCTTCCTGCAGGTGCGGGACGGCTCCGCCTCGGTGCAGGCGGTGGCGAGCAAGAAGGAGGTGGGCGAGGAGGACTGGGCCGACGTCGAGGCGGTGGCCCAGGAGTCCACGGTGGAGCTCACCGGCACGGTCCGGGCGGACGCCCGGGCTCCGGGGGGCTACGAGATCGGGGTCACAGGCTTCCGGATGCTCCACCGGACCGAGGACTACCCGATCACGCCGAAGGAGCACGGCACCGCCTTCCTCATGGCCCACCGACACCTGTGGCTGCGCTCGGCGAAGCAGCGGGCGGTGCTCAAGGTGAGAAGCGAGGTGGAGCAGGCGATCCGGGACTTCTTCTACGAGCGGGAGTTCGTCCTCATCGACTCGCCCGTCCTCACCCCCGCCGCGTGCGAGGGCACGTCCACCCTGTTCGAGACCGACTACTTCGGCGACCCGGCGTACCTGACCCAGTCGGGCCAGCTCTACCTGGAGCCGGCGGCGGCGGCCTTCGGCAAGGTCTACTGCTTCGGCCCCACGTTCCGGGCGGAGAAGTCCAAGACCCGGCGCCACCTGATGGAGTTCTGGATGGTGGAGCCGGAGGTGGCCTTCCTGGAGCTGGGCGGCCTGGCGGAGCTGGCGGAGGAGTTCGTGGTGGCCCTGGTGGGCCGCGTGCTGGAGCGCTGCGGCGAGGAGCTCGACACCCTGGAGCGGGACCGGACGAAGCTCGAGGCGGTGGCCTCCCCCTTCCCCCGGATCACGTACACCGAGGCGGTGGAGCGCCTGAAGGGCGAGGGGGTGGAGATGGAGTGGGGGGAGGACTTCGGCGGCGACGAGGAGACCGTCCTGGCGAGCCTCTTCGACCGTCCCGTCATGGTCACCCACTACCCGACGAAGGTGAAGGCCTTCTACATGCAGCCGGACGCCGACGACCCGGAGCTGGCCCTGGCCCTGGACGTGATCGCCCCGGAGGGCTACGGCGAGATCATCGGCGGCAGCCAGAGGATCCACGACCACGACCTCCTGCTCGAGCGGATCCGGGAGCACGACCTCCCGGTGGAGGCGTTCCAGTGGTACCTGGACGTCCGCAGGTACGGCGCCTTCCCCCACAGCGGCTTCGGCATGGGGATCGAGCGTTTCGTGGCCTGGATGTGCGGCGTGCCCCACCTGCGCGAGACCATCCCCTACCCCCGGATGCTGTACAAGATCTATCCATGAGAGCTTGTAAGCTCTGAGCCGCCGGTGCTCCACCGCGTCTGCCTCCTCTGGGTGCCCTCGTTTGTCGTTTCGAGCGGAGCGAAGCGGAGTCGAGAAACCTGGGCGGGGGATGCTGAGCCCCACGACGCGCCCTCCCAGGCCCCTCGACTTCGTTCGGGGCGACAAGGGGAGCCAGGGCCGGAGAGTTCCGCACAGGCTCTGAGGCCGCCGCCGTGCCCACCCCCTGGACCCGCTTCGCCGCCCTGGCGGCGATCACCGTCATCTGGGGCTCCACCTGGGCGGCGATTCGCCTGGGGCTGGAGGGCATCCCACCCTTCGCAGGGGTGGCGTTGCGCTTCGCCGTGGCCTCGGTGGTGCTGTTCGCCCTGGCGCGCCTCCGCGGCGTGCCTCTGGGCCGGAGCCCCCGGGAGCGCCGGCTCTGGTGGGTCAACGGCCTGCTCACCTTCGTCCTGACCTATGCCGTGGTCTACTGGGCGGAGCAGCGGGTCCCCTCCGGGCTGACGGCGGTCCTCTTCGCCACGTTCCCCCTGTTCGTGGCCCTTCTGGCCCAGCCGGTCCTGCCGGAGGAGCGCCTGACGCCGCGGGCTCTCGCCGGCATCGCCGCGGGGTTCGCCGGGGTGGCAGTGATCTTCTCCGAGGACCTCGCGGCCCTCGCCGAGCCGGGGGCCGGCCGGGCGGCCCTCGTCCTGCTGCTGGCGCCCTTCGCGGCGGCCGTCGCCAACGTGGCGGTGAAGCGCTGGGGCCGGGGCGTCCATCCCCTGTCGCTCTCGGCGGTGCCCATGGGCCTGGCGGCGGTGGTCATGGCCGGCGCCCACCTGGTCCTCGAGCGCCACCGGCCGGTGGTGCTGGACGCGGTCTCGGTGGGGACCGTCCTGTACCTGGCGATCTTCGGCTCGGCGGTCACCTTCTCCCTCTTCTTCTGGCTGCTGGAGCACATGAGCGCCACCCGGCTGGCGCTGACGAACTACCTCTCGCCGGTGGTGGCGGTCCTCCTGGGGGCCGCCCTCTTCGACGAGGCCGTGACGCTGCGGATCGTCCTCGGAGGGGTCCTGGTGGTGGGCGGCGTGGCCCTGACAGCCACGGCGCGGCGTCGCTGAGGACCGCGATGGCGGTGCGGCGCTGAGGGCGGGGATGGCGAGGTGCAGGTCTTCTGGCCCGTTTGTCGTTTCGAGCGGAGCGAAGCGGAGTCGAGAAACCTGGGCGGGGGGCACTGAGCAGCCCGATACCCCCTCCCAGGCCCCTCGACTTCGCTCGGGGCGACAAGGGAATGGGCGCCCTCGCCGCCCCGGGGTGTCCTGCGCTGAAGAGATGGGCACGCTGACCGGGCTGCGCTGTCCTGCGCTGAAGAGATGGGCACGCTGACCGGGCTGCGCTGTCCTGCGCCGAAGAGGTGGGCACGCTGGCCGCCCTGCGCTGTCCTGCGCTGAAGGAATGGGTGTTCTTGCCGCGCTGCGGTGTCTTGTGCTGCGGTGCGGCGGATGGTACCATCGAACCGTTGGAGACCGATACGCCCGGGCCGTGACGGCCTGCGGAGGCGATCTCGAGGAGGCCGCATGAACGACGAGAGCGTGCACGTCAGCGAACAGGAAGCCATGGAGGTCGCGGAGGCTTCCCGCGAGAAGGAGTGGAAGAAGCCCAGCTTCTTGAGGGAGCTCTTCCTGGGGAACTTCCGGCTGGACCTGATCCACCCGTACCCCCTCCAGCGCGAACCGGACCGACCGGAGTTCGAGGCCTTCTACAACGCCCTCGTGGAGTTCCTCCGAGAGGAGGTCGATCCGGCCGAGATCGACCGCACCGCCGAGTACCCGGAGCACGTCGTCGACGGTCTGCGCAAGCTCGGCGCCTTCGGCATGAAGATCCCGAAGGAGTACGGCGGCCTGGGCTTCACCCAGCGCGAGTACCAGAAGGTCATGCACCTGCTGGGCACCTACGACGGCAACCTCTCGGCCCTGCTCTCGGCCCACCAGTCCATCGGCGTGCCCCAGCCGCTGAAGCTCTTCGGCTCCGAGGAGCAGAAGAAAAAGTTCCTCCCGCGGTGCGCCCAGGGGGAGATCTCCGCCTTCGCCCTGACCGAGGCTCAGGTGGGCTCGGACCCGGCGCGGATGCTCACCACGGCGGAGAAGACCGAGGACGGCCGCCACTACGTCCTCAATGGCGAGAAGCTCTGGTGCACCAACGGGACCATCGCCGACCTCATCGTGGTCATGGCCGCGGACCCGAAGACGAAGAAGATCAGCGCCTTCGTGGTGGAGATGGACACGCCTGGCGTCGAGGTGGAGCACCGCTGCCACTTCATGGGCCTCCGTGCCCTGGCCAACGCGGTCATCAGCTTCAAGGACGTCCAGGTCCCGGCGGAGAACCTCATCGGCCCGGAGGGCAAGGGGCTGAAGATCGCCCTCACGACCCTCAACGACGGGCGCCTCTCCATCCCCAACGGCAGCGCCGGCGTCGCCAAGGCGTGCCTGGAGATCGTCCGCAAGTGGTCGAGCGAGCGGGTCCAGTGGGGCAAGCCCATCGGCAAGCACGAGGCGATCGCCCACAAGATCGCCGACATGGCGGGCTACACCTTCGCCATGCGTTCCATGGTCGAGCTGGCGACGGCCATGGCCGACGACGAGGGCTTCGACATCCGCCTGGAGGCCGCCGCGTCCAAGGAGTGGAACACCTTCCGGGCCTGGGAGATCGTCGACGAGACCATGCAGATCCGGGGCGGCCGGGGCTACGAGACCGAGGGGTCCCTGGAGGCCC
Source organism: Thermoanaerobaculia bacterium (assembly GCA_046538065.1). Lineage (GTDB taxonomy): Bacteria > Acidobacteriota > Thermoanaerobaculia > Multivoradales > DATKCC01 > JBKHJP01. The sequence goes on from JBKHJP010000045.1 coordinate 11,748, forward strand.
GGGGCGAGGAGCCGGTACCGGTGGAGCGCATGATGCGCGACTTCCGGATCAACAAGATCTTCGAGGGCTCGAGCGAGATCATGCACCTGTTCATGGCCCGGGAGGCCGTGGACAAGCACCTGGAGGTGGCCGGGGACCTCGTCGATCCGAAGAAGAGCGGCAGCGAGAAGCTGGCCTCCCTGCCCCGGGTGGCGGCGTTCTACGGCTCCTGGTACCCCACCCGGTGGCTGGGCTGGAGCCTGCCGCCGCGCTACTCCGAGTTCGGGCCCCTGGCCGGCCACCTGCGCTTCGTGGAGCGCAGCTCGCGCAAGCTTTCCCGCGAGATCTTCCACGGCATGCTGGTCCACAGGGCGAAGCTCCAGAACAAGCAGGCGTTCCTCTTCCGCCTGGTGGATGTGGCGAACGAGCTCTTCGCCATGGCGAGCACCGCGTCCCGGGCCCACGCCATGGTCCAGGACGGCCACCCGGACGCCGAACGGGCGGTGGAGATCGCCGACCTCTTCTGCCGCACGTCGCGGCGCACCGTCCAGCGCCGGTTCCACGAGCTGTGGCACAACGACGACGCCCTCAAGTACAAGGTCGCCCGGAAGATCCTGGAGGGCGAGCACGTGTGGCTGGAGGACGGCGTCCTCCACCCGGTGGGGCCCGCCGAGGCCCTGAAGCCCGCCGGCGCCACCGAGGTGCCGGCGGAGGCCGGCCCGCCGGGAGCCGAGGAGACCGAGAGGGTCGGCACCGGCCACTGAGTGACGCCCTGCCGGCCGTCGAAGCGTGTAGGGGCGGAGCTTGCCTCCGCCCACGTTGAAGCCCGCCCGGGGCGCTGGCCGTCCCTGAACGCCGGGCGGAGGCAAGCTCCGCCCCTACACGCATTGCTGCGGCAACATGCTTGCCCTTCTCCCAGGGAATGGTGAACCGGCGAGGCGCCCCGAGCCCCGCCTGGGCGAGATGCCGGAACCGAAGCCGGCGCCCGGGGAAGTCCTGGTGGCGGTCCGGGCCGCCGGCCTCAACCGCGCCGACCTGCTCCAGCTCCGGGGCCTCTACCCGCCTCCCCCGGGGGAGAGCGACATTCCGGGCCTCGAGTGCTCCGGCGTCGTGGAGGAGCTGGGCGAGGGGGTCGACGGCGCGGCCCCCGGCGACCGGGTGATGGCGCTCCTGGCCGGGGGCGGGATGGCCGAGCGGGTGGCGGTCCCGGTGGGCCAGCTCCTGCCGCTTGCCGACAACCTCTCCTTCGAGGAGGGCGCCGCCCTTCCGGAGGCGTGCCTGACGGCCTGGACCAACCTGGTCGCCGAAGGCGAGCTCGCCCGGGGGGAGACGGTCGTGGTCACCGGCGCCAACGGCGGCGTGGGCACGATGGCGGTCCAGCTCGCCCGGGAGCTGGGGGCCCGGGTGGTGGCGGCGGGGCGGAGCCGGGAGCGCCTGGAGCCCCTCCGGGAGCTGGGCGCCGAGCACCTCGTCATCGACGCCCCGGGCCTGGCCGAAGCGGTGCGGGACGCCACCGGCGGGCCGAAGGGGGGCGGCGGGGCGGACCTGGTCTTCGATCTCGTCGGCGGCGAGCTCCTGGGGGAGCACCTGGCGGCCCTCCGGAACCGGGGACGCCTCATCCTCGTCGGCTTGATGGCAGGCCGGAGGGCGGAGCTCGATCTCGGGGAGGTCATGCGCCGCTGGCTGACGCTCCGGGGCTCGGTGCTGCGCTCGCGTTCCCGGGAGGAGAAGGCCCGGCTGGTGGCCGCCTTCCACGAGCTCGCCGGCCCCCGGCTCGCCGACGGGCGCCTGCGCCCGGTGCTCCACCGGGCGTTCCCGTTCCGGGAGATCGCCGAGGCGTACCGGACGGTCCTGGGCGGTGGCTTCGTGGGCAAGGTGGTCGTGACGATGTGACCTCGTGGACGGAGGCCACGTCGTGATCCACGGGACGCCGGGATGGTGCGCCAGGGTCGCACCGGGGGGCTCGTCGACCGGTGCGCCGAGGCGCACCCTACGACGTCGGATTCAGGCGCTCGCCGGGCTCCACTCGGAGCGTCCGGAGCCGGTTGAGGGCCGCCGCCACCTCGAAGCGCCGGGGCCGGGCGAGCCCCCCGTCCTTGCCCCTCCCCGCCACCAGGTCCAGCCCCCGTTCCGCCAGGTCCTCCTCGAAGCGGCCGAGGGCCTCCGCCAGGCTCGTCCGGCCGTCCAGGTAGCGCTCCTTCAGCACCAGGAGCGCCCGGGCCACGGCCCGGGTCTGGGCCACCTCCACGAGCTGCTCCAGGGCGTGGAGGGCGAGGTTCGTGGTGCCGAAGCGGACCTCGTGGCGCCCCCGGACGTCGATCTTGACCGCCCGCTTGCCCCGGCTCGGGTCCAGGCTCCGGGGGTCCGGCCGCCGGGAGCGGAGCTCTCCGAACGTGCCGGCCGCCTCCGCCCGGCGCAGGCGGCGGTGCTCCCGGGCGATGGCCTGCGCCTCGGCGGTGGCGTCCCGGGGGCGGTAGGTGTCCATCAGGATCACCGTGTCGGCGACGTCGAAGTAGTCCCCGGCGCCCCCGGGCGGGGAGGCCGACGACGAAGCGAGCCTCCACCGTCGTGGCGCCGGGCGCGTCCAGGACGACCGACGTGCGCTCCAGGACCTCCTGGGCCGGCGCCTCGATGGCCACCAGGCCGCTCTTGCCCGAGCCGGCCCGGCCGCCCCGGAGGCCCCGGGCCTCCCGGTCGAAGGCGCGAGTCAGGAAGTCCGCCAGCGCCCGGCGGCGGGGCGGGGCGGAGCGGGTCCATTCCGGGAAGTCCGCCTCCTCCGGATCCACCCGCACCCGGACCCGGCTGGGGGCGGCGAAGGGGTCCCCCTGGACGTGGTCCACGTGGAGGCTCATCCTCTCCAGCCGATACGCTCCGGCCACGTCCTTGTAGGCTCCGTAGCCCTTGCCGTCGATCCGGTGGAGCTCGCGTCGCAGGTGCTCGGCGGGTCGCATGGCGGCCCGTAGGGTAACGGACCGGCGGCGGTGCGGAGCGGCGATCCGTGGGGGCCTGGGGAGGACTCTCCGTAGAGGCGTGTAGGGGAGGAGCTTGTCTCCTCCCGCGATTCAACGACCGGTCCGCGCTGGGATACAGTGCGGCCGCCATGAGCGACCACCGCAAGCACGCCCGCTTCAAGACCGTCTCCCGGGAGCCGTTCAATGGCGAGCCGCCGCCGGAGCTGCTGGTCCGGTCCCGGGCCACCCCGGCGAACCTCTTCTACGTCCGGAACCACGCCCCGGTGCCGCAGGTCGACCCGGACCGGTTCCGCCTGGAGGTGGGCGGCATGGTCCGGCGCCCCCTGCACCTGGCCCTGGGCGATCTGCGCCGGCGCTTCCCCCAGGCGGAGGTGGAGGCCACCCTCCAGTGCGCCGGCAACCGCCGCCGGGAGATGGCCCGGGTGCGGCCGATCCCGGGGGAGGAGCCCTGGGACCTGGGCGCCGTGAGCAACGCCGTCTGGCGCGGTGTGCCCCTGGCGGCGGTCCTGGAGGCGGCGGGGCTCGATGACGGGGCCGCCCACGTGGCCTTCGACGGCCTGGACCGGGTGGAGGTGGAGAAGGGGGGCGAGGCCTTACCCTTCGGCGGCTCGATCCCCCTGGGGAAGGCCCGGGAGCCGGGGGTGCTCCTGGCGTGGGAGATGAACGGCGAGCCCCTGCCGCCGGACCACGGCTTCCCGCTGCGGGTCGTGGTTCCCGGCTACATCGCGGCCCGGAGCGTCAAGTGGCTGGGGGCGATCCGGGTGCAGGCGGAGCCCTCGGAGAACTTCTACCAGCAGCGCGCCTACAAGCTCTTCCCGCCGGAGGTGGGGCCGGAGGACGCGGACTGGGAGGCGGCCCCCATGCTCGGGGAGCTGTCGGTCACTTCCGCCATCTGCCGCCCGGCGGACGCTGCGACGGTGCTCCCCGGCCGGGTGGCGGTGGAGGGCTACGCCCTGGGAGGGAACGGCCAGGCAGTGGCGGCGGTCGAACTCTCGACGGACGGTGGCGCCACCTGGCAGCCGGCACGCCACGAGGAGGCGCCGCCGGGGGTCTGGACCCTGTGGCGGGCGGAGGTGGAGCTCCCGGAGGGCGAGCACGAGCTGGTCTGCCGCGCCCGGGATTCCGGGGGTGCCGAGCAGCCGGAGGGTATCGAGGGGCTCTGGAACTTCAAGGGCTACATGAACACCGCCCGGCACCGGGTGCGGGTGCGCTGCGGGTGAGGCTCACCGGCCGGTTCGAAGAGGTGAGCTCCGAACCGGCGTGGACGGGGGTCCTGCCCTCCGAAGGTTGTGGAACTGGCCGCCCTGGACCGTGTATCGGCATCTCCACGAGGCGGGTGCCGTTGACTGCAGTTGCGGAATAATGTGGTGGTATGAAAAAGAAGACGTCCGTCACACTCGCGGAGGAGACGGTCCAGGCCATCGATGAAATCGCGGGAGAGGAGCGGAACCGCTCGCGTGTGATCGAGGAGGCGGTGAGAGAGTACGTGGAGCGTCGGCGCCGGGAGCAGCGGGACCGACGGGAGGTCGAGATTCTCAACCGCCACGCGGAAGAGCTGAACCGGGAGGCCGAGGACGTCCTCGCCTTCCAGTCCGAGCCGTGAGGCGGGGCGACCTGTACACGCTCCGAAGGCCCGGCGGCGGCGGTCCCCGCAAGAGCCGGGTGTTCGTCGTCGTGAGCCGGGAAGCCCTCATCGAGTCCGCGTACTCCACCGTGGTTTGTGCGCCGATTTTCACTCGCTTTCACGGTCTCGCCACCCAGGTCGAGGTCGGGCCCGCGGAGGGGCTGCGGCACGACTCGAGCATCCACTGCGACGCCCTCGTGAGCCTGCCGAAATCGGTGCTCACCTCGTACGTGGGCACCCTCCCCCCGGACCGCCTCCGCGCCCTGGACCAGGCACTTCGGGTCGCTCTCGAGCTGGAGTAGCGAAGGTGGGGCTTTCTTCGGGCGGGTCGCCAGACCGTCGATCCGCCGCTACAAACGCCCCGGAAATTCCCTCCGAAGAACTCGGTGGACGGAGGGGGAACGGGAGCGTAGCGTGGGCTCATGAACGGGACTCCGAAGACCGAAGCCACAGCCGAAGCCTTCCCTCCTGCGGGCGCCGAGCCGGACGCCAGCCCCGCCGCTCTTCCGGACAGGCCGGCTGAGGCCGCCCGGACGGGCGCATCCTCCCGAACCCCCGCCCTCCCGCCCCGCCGCGAGATGCTCGCCGCCTTCGAGGCCCGGGATCCGGGCTACGAGGGGGTGTTCGTCACGGGCGTGACGACGACCGGCATCTTCTGCCGGCCGACGTGCCCGGCGAAGAAGCCGCGGCCGGAGCACGTGGAGTTCTTCGCCTCGCCGCGGGAGGCGCTCTTCGCCGGGTTCCGGCCGTGCCGGCGCTGCCGGCCGCTGGAGCCGCCGGGGCGGCCGCCGGAATGGCTGCGGCCGCTCCTGGCGGCGGTGGAGGACGACCCGGCCCGGCGCTGGCGGGACGGCGACCTCCGGGAGCTGGGGCTCGAGCCCGACCGGGTGCGCCGCTGGTTCAAGACGACCCACGGCGTGACCTTCCACGCCTACACCCGCGCCCGGCGGCTGGGGCTGGCCCTGGGCCGGATCCGGGACGGCGAGCGGGTGGTGGACGCCGCCTTCGGCCACGGGTTCGAGTCCCTCTCCGGCTTCAACGAAGCCTTCCGGCGCCTGGCCGGGGTGCCGCCGACGGGGGCGGCGGAGGCGCCACGCGTGGTGCTCCGCCGCCTCGCCACCCCCCTCGGGCCCATGGTGGCGGCGGCCACGGACGAGGCCCTTTGCCTGTTGGAGTTCGCCGATCGCCGCATGCTCCCCCTCCAGCTCCGGCGCGTGAAGAAGCGCCAGGCCGGGACGATCGTCCCCGGGGACAACGAGGTCTTGGCTACGCTGGATCGGGAGCTGGCGGAGTACTTCGCCGGGGAGCGTCGCGAGTGGTCGGTGCCGCTCGCCGCCCGGGGCACTCCCTGGCAGGAGCGGGTCTGGGAGCGGCTCCAGGCGATCCCCTACGGCGAGACCACCACCTACGGCGCCCTGGCCGCGGAGCTGGGGCGTGCCGCCGGTGGGGTCACCGGACGCCCTGCCCCGCACGGAGCTCCGGACGGGGCGCCGGGGCAGACGTCGGGCCGATCCTCGGGACCCGGCGCGCGAGCCGTGGGCCGCGCCGTGGGGGACAACCGGATCGCCATCCTCGTCCCCTGCCACC
>JBKHJP010000356.1:0-4480 GCA_046538065.1 Thermoanaerobaculia bacterium
GGTCCGGATCGTCCGGGCCCTCCGGGATCACCGGGAGGTGGTGGCCATGACCGGCGACGGCGTCAACGACGCCCCGGCGCTCAAGGAGGCCGACATCGGCATCGCCATGGGGATCGCCGGCACCGACGTCTCCCGGGAAGCGGCGGACATGGTCCTGGCGGACGACGATTACTCCACCATCGTCCGGGCGGTCGCCGAAGGACGCAAGATCTTCGACAACCTGCGGAAGTTCATCCGCTACCTGTTGTCGAGCAACGCCGGCGAGGTGCTGACCATGTTCGTGGGCATCCTCGCGGCGGGCCTCCTGGGCCTGGCGGACCCCGCGGGGGGCTTCTTCCTGCCGCTCACGGCGGTCCAGATCCTGTGGATCAACCTGGTGACCGACGGGGCCCCGGCCCTGGCCCTGGGCGTGGACCCGGGGGACCCGGGCCTGATGAGGCGCCCTCCCCGAGAGCCAGGGGAGCCGGTGATCGACCGGACCACCTGGGAGATGATCGCCGCCGTGGGTGCCGTGATGATGGCGGGCACGCTCTTCATCCTCGACGCCTACCTGCCCGGCGGGCTGACGGACGTGATGACCGGCGGCGGGGCAGGGCTCGCCCCGGAAGCCGCGGTCACCCGGGCCCGGACGGCGGCCTTCACCACCCTGGTCCTGTTCCAGATGGCGAACGTCTTCAACTGCCTGAGCCCGACCCGGAGCCTGTTCCGGACGTCGCCGCTCCGGAACCCGTGGCTCCTGGGGGCGGTGGCGCTGAGCGTGGGGCTCCACGCCCTGGTGGTCTACTGGGCGCCGCTCCAGCGGGCCTTCGACACGACGGGCCTGGCTCCGGTCGACTGGCTGCTCGCGGCGGCGGTGGCATCCACCGTGGTCGTGGCCGGCGAAGCGGTGAAGGCCCTCCACCGGCGCCCGTAGGGTGCGACCCTGGCCTGTCCCGAGCGGAGCCGAGGGATCTCCCCCGGGCGGAGCCGAGGGGTCGCACCGAGCCAAGGCCGCCCACCCCCGGTGCGATGCGATCGCACCCTACGAGTCCACGAGCCACCGGCCCGGACGGGACCCGCCGCGAGCGCGTGCGGTAACCTCGCCGGTCATGCGACGAGAGAACCTGCTGGCCGTAGCCCTGTGTCTCGCGGTCTTCCTCCTGGTCCCGGCCTCCGCACCGGTCCTCGCCCAGGCGCCCGGCGACTCCGGTGACGCCGGGGCTTCCGAAGGCGGCACCGAAGGCTCCCTCCCACCCGTGCCCCCCGCCCGGGACCCCCGCATCCACGAGCTGATCGACGCCGTCTCGGCGGAGCGGATCGAGGCCGACGTGCGGACGCTCGCCGGGTTCGGAACCCGGCACACGATGTCCGAGACCGAGTCCGAAACCCGGGGCATCGGCGCCACCCGGCGCTGGATCGAGGAGGAGCTCCGGGCGATCTCCGAGGACTGCGGCGGCTGCCTGGAGGTCTTCACCCAGACGAGCGTCGTCTCCGGCGAGACCCGCATCCCCGAACCCACGGAGGTGGTGAACGTGGTGGCCGTCCTGCGGGGCGAGACCGACCCGGACCGCTACGTCATCATGAGCGGCGACGTCGACTCCCGGGTCTCGGACGTCATGGACGCCACCTCCGACGCCCCGGGGGCCAACGACAATGCCACCGGCATGGCCGGGGCGATCGAGGCGGCCCGGGTCTTCGCCCGGCGCCACGCCGCCGGCGAGCGCTTCGGCGCCTCCATCGTCTTCGCCGGGCTTTCCGGCGAGGAGCAGGGCCTGTTCGGCGGCCGGCACATGGCCGAGGTGGCGCGGGAGGAGGGGTGGCGCATCGAGGCCGTCCTCAACAACGACATGATCGGCAACATCGCCGGCATCGACGGCGTGATCGACAACACGAGCGCCCGCGTCTTCTCCGAGAGCCCGGCTGCCGGCACCACGGAGGAGGAGCTCCGCCTGATGCGGTTCTTCGGCGGCGAGGTGGACAGCCCCTCGCGCCAGCTCGCCCGCTACGTCGACCGGATGGCGGAGGAGTACTTCCCCCAGCTCGACACGATGATGGTCTACCGCCTGGACCGCTTCGGCCGGGGCGGCCACCATCGCCCGTTCAACGACGAGGGCTTCCCGGCGGTCCGGATCATGGAGACCCACGAGCACTACGACCGCCAGCACCAGGACCTCCGGGTGGAGGACGGGCGCCACTACGGCGACACGGTGGAGTTCGTGGACTTCGACTACGCCGCCAAGCTCACGGCCCTCAACGTGGCCACCCTGGCCTCGCTGGCCTGGGCACCCCCACCGCCGGAGGGGGTGACGATCTCCGGTGCCGTGGCGCCGGCGGCGACGCTCCGCTGGGAACCGGTGGAGGCACCGGAGCTCGCCGGCTACAAGGTCTACTGGCGCCTGACCACGTCGCCCACCTGGGACCACTGGGTCTGGGTCGGGCTGGAGACCGAGCGGGAGATGGAGGGGCTGGTGGTGGACAACTACCTCTTCGGTGTCGCCGCGGTGGGCGCGGACGGCCACGAGAGCCCGGTGGTGTTCCCCGAGCCGGCCCGGTAGGCGCGGCAGGCCCGGCAGGGGAGCGGCCCACGGCCTCCGCGCTCCGGGCGGAGCCGATCAGCCCCGGGGAGCGCCCCGGCGGTCCGCCCGGGCCACGCTGCGCTTCGCGCCGTCCGGGGCGAGCTCGTGGAGCCGGCCCTCCTCCACCACCCACACCCGGGGGAACTGGCCCACGTTGCCCTGCTCGTCGAACTGGATGACGCCGGTCACCCCCCGGTATCCCGACAGACTCCGCAGGCCCTCCCACGGCTCCCGCGACGAACCGTCCTCCCCTTCCATCGCCCGGGCGAGAGCCATCACGGCGTCGTACCCGTGGGCGGCGTAGAGGTCCGGAGCGGTCCCGTGCTCCGCCCGGTAGGCCTCGACGAAGGCCCGGACTTGCGGGTCCTGGGAGTCCGGGTCGAAGGGACTGGCCGAGAGCACCAGCCCTTCCGTGCCATGGCCGGTCCGGGACAGGAGCCGCGGCGCGGCGAAGGCAGACGTCGTCATGACCGTGCCGCGGAAGCCACGGCGCGCGAGCTCCCGCAGCACGTGGCGCGCCGTCTCGTCGGCCCCGGACGCCGCCAGGTAGACCCCCTCGGGGCGGGGTTCCAGCACCTGCTCCACCAGGCGCCCGGCCTCCTTCGGGTCCTGCGGGTAGCCCACGGCCTGGAGGACCTCACCCCCCTGGTGCTCGAACGCCTCGGCGAAGGTCGCGCCCAGCTCACGGCCCGCGTCGGTGCCGGGCATCAGGATCCCGACCTTCGAGAGGTCCAGGCTCAGGGCGGCGAAGCTCCCCATCTTGACCGCCTGCTGATGCGACGACGGCGACAGCCGGAAGACGTAGCGGGACCGCCCGGCCAGACTGGCGCTCGACGCCGAGGGCGACAGGAGGACCCGCCGCACCCTTTCCGCCGCGGGCACCATGGCCCGGACCTCGGCGTCCGTGGCGCCGCCGATCACGGCCACGGCACCCCCGTCGTAGAGCTCGGTGGCGAGCTCGAAGGCGCGCTGGGGATGGCTGGAGGAGTCGCGGACGTCGAGCTCGAAGGCGGGGCCGTCCTCGCCGGCGGCCTCGGCCTGCTGCGCGAGCTCCTGCCAGGCCAGAACGGCACCGCCCCGGAGGGAGCGCCCGTAGACCTTCGCCTGTCCCGAAAGGGGGAGGACCACCCCCACGCGGTCCCGCTCGGCGGAGCCGCAGGCGGCCGGCAGGACCAGGAGTGCAGCGACGAGGGGAGTCGAGAGCCGGAGGAGGATCGGGTGTCGGGTTGGCGTGGTCATGGCAATCTCCGCCCAGTGCCAAGCAAGAGCCGGACCACAGCGGGCCAGGGGTGGCTTCCGGACCGCCTCCTCACGCGGAAGCCGCTCTATCACGTCGACACTGGTGCGTGGCTCCGGTAAGCTTCTCCTGGAATCCTGGCCCTTGCGCGCCGGTTGCCCTCTGCCCATGCCCCGCATCGCCGTCATCTCGGACGTCCACGGCAACGTCCCCGCCCTGGAAGCGGTCCTCGAGGACCTGGAGCGCGTCCACCCCGACGAGGTCCTGGTGGGTGGCGACCTGGTGGGCCGCGGGCCCCAGGGGAGCGCCGTCGTGCGCCGGATCGCCGAACGGGGCTGGCGCACGATCCGCGGCAACCACGAGGAGTACCTCCTGGAGTTCCGCAACGGGCAGGTCCCCTCGGACTGGCTCCACGCCGAGGAGTGGTCCGCCGCCCGCTGGATGGCCGAAGAGCTCGGCGCCGAGGAGGCCCGCTGGATCGCGGCCCTCCCCTTCTCCACCAGGTCCCGGCTCGCCCCGGGCCTGCGCCTGGTCCACGGCACCCCCCGGTCGAACCGGGAGGGGATCGGGCCCTGGCTCCGGGAGCACCACCTGGCGGCGCACCTGGCCGCCGTGGAAGAGGACCTGTTGGTCTGCGCCCACACCCACCGGCCCCTCCACCGGGAGGTCGACGGCGGCGTGGTGGTCA
>JBKHJP010000357.1:0-4470 GCA_046538065.1 Thermoanaerobaculia bacterium
GGCCGGGGCGGGTGCGGCCGGCTCCGGGGGGGGCTCCGAGGGGGGCGCGGGGGCTCCGCCGGCGGGTGCGGACGGTGCCGGCTGCGGCTGGCGCGCCTCCCGCCTGTCCCCGCCCTGGTCCCCGGCGAGGCGCCGCTTGAGGGACAGCAGGGTCTCCTTCGAGACCCCCTTGAGCGTCTCGAACACCCCGTCGCCGTGGAGGGCCGACGCCTCGAACCACGGCCACTTGCCCCGGTTCAGGGTCTCGTTGAGCTCCTCGACCGTGCAGATGTCGTCCAGGTCGCGCTTGTTGAACTGGAGGACGAGGGGGATCTCCAGCAGGTCCAGCCCCATCTCGGCCAGGTTCTCCTCCAGGTTGCTCAGGGAGTCGACGTTGGCCTGGAGCATCGGCCGCTGGGAGTCGGCGACGAAGACCACGCCGTCCACGCCCTTGAGGACCAGCTTCCGGGTGGTGTTGTAGAAGACCTGACCCGGAACGGTGTAAAGCTGGATCCGGGTGTTGAAGCCGGCGATCTGGCCCACGTCGATGGGCAGCAGGTCGAAGAAGAGGGTCCGGTCGGTCTCGGTCTCCAGGGAGACCATCTCGCCCCGGCATTCGGTGGAGGTCTGGCTGTAGATGTGGTGCAGGTTCGTGGTCTTGCCGCACAGCCCCGGGCCGTAGTAGACGACCTTGGCGGCCATCTGCATCGTGCTGTAATTGAAGAAGACCATGCTCCGCAATCCCTCGCCGGGTCCCTTCGAAGAAGGGTGGGAAGCCTAGCACCGGCTCTCGGGAGGGTCAAGGAAACCGCCGTCCTCCAGCGTCCTGGACAGCCGTCGCGCCGCCGCGTCCCCGGCACACAGGCGGACGGTCTCCACGGCGAGGTGTCCCAGGGCGGGAATCCGGGCCGGCGAGGCTTCCGGAGCCGCCTTCTCCCTGCGGGTGGCGGAGGGCTCGCCGGGGCCCCCCCCTCCGGAGCGCCGCCGGAGGGCGTCCAGCTCCCGGAGGAAGGTGCCGGCGTCGCCCCGGGCCAGGGGGCCGGTGATGGCTCGCTCCGGCCCGCCGGCAGCCTCTCCGGTTCCGGCGCCGGGCGGTCCCTCCAGATTCTCCCCCACGGCCGCCAGGGCGCCCCGGGCGAGCTCCAGGTAGCCCTTCCGGACGGCGTCCGGAAGCCCGATCTCGCGGGCCAGGGCCAGGGCGCTCACCACCAGGGTCGCCACCCCGCCTGCGGCGGTGCTCGCCGCCAGGTGGTAGAGCTCGCGGTCCTCCTCGGAAACCACTTCCGCGGTGCCGCCGAAGGCCGACGCCAGGCGCCGGCCCAGGGCGACGGCCTCCGGTCCGCCGTCGAGGGCGAAGAAGGTCCCCGCCGCCGACTCCAGGTCCGGCAGGACCCGGGGGAACGCCCGAAGGGGGTGGAAGGAACCGACGGACGACCCGTGTTCCTCGAGGGGGAGCAGGACGGACGACCCGCGGCTTCCCGAGGTGTGGAGGACCACCCGGGCCTGGGGCCGGCGGGCCAGGATCCCGGCCACCTCCCGGAGCGCCCCGTCCGCCACCGCCACCAGCAGGAGGTCGGCGTCCGAGGTGTCGACCTCCTCCAGGGTCGCGGGCTCGCCTCCCAGCCGGGCGGCGAGGGACGCCGCGGGTTCCTCCGTCCGCCCCGCAACGGCCGCCGGCGATGCTCCCGCCGCCACGGCCCAGCAGGTGAGGCTCGTCCCGACCCGCCCGGGCCCCACCACCGAGAGGGTGAGGCCGGCCAGGGGAAGGCCGTCGCCTTCAGGATGGGACGCGGAAGCCATCTCCAGGCTACAATACCGTCAGAACCATGCCCGAAGACGCCACGTCCCGAGACCGCCCGTTGAGCCCGCGGGAGCGGGAGATCCTCAAGGACGTGATCCTCATGTACGTCCTGTCGGCGGAGCCGGTGAGCTCCCGGTCGATCGCCAAGAGGAGCGATCTGGGCCTGTCCGCGGCGACCATCCGCAACGTCATGGCGGACCTGGAGGACCAGGGCTACCTCCGCCAGCCCCACACCTCGGCGGGGCGGGTGCCCACCGGCCCCGGCTACCACCTGTTCGTCGAGTCGATCATGGGCAGTCAACCGGTCCCCGCGCGGGTGCGCCGGTACATCGACGAGCACCTGCGCGAGGTCCCGTCCGATGCCGAGAACCTGGTCTCCGTGACGTCCCACCTCCTTTCGGAGCTCTCCCAGCAGGTGGGGATCGTGGTCACGCCGGCGATCGGCGAAACGGTGCTCCGGGCCATCGACCTGGTACCGCTCACCGGCTCCCGGGTCCTGGCGGTGGTCGTCTCCGAGAGCGGCTTCGTCGACAACAAGGTCATCGACACCGACAAGCCCGTGCCCCGCGAGGAGCTGATCCGGATTTCCAACTACCTGACGGAGAACTTCTCGGGGATGACCCTGACCCAGATCCGGGACCGCCTCCTGGCTTTGATGGCGGAGGAGCGGGCCCAGGTCGACGAGCTTTTGGGGGCCACCGTGGATCTGGCGCGGCGGAGCCTGGACCTGTCCGCCCAGCGCGAGGTGGTGGTGGACGGCACGTCGGCGGTCCTCGCCCAGCCGGAGCTCGCCGACATCCAGCGGGTGCGCCGACTCCTGGAGACCTTCACCGACAAGGCGAAGCTCGTCCGCATGCTCAACGCGTGCGTCCGGGGCAAGGGGGTGCGGGTGGTCATCGGCGAGGACAGCGACCTGACCTCCGAGCTCGACTTCAGCCTGGTCGCCACGCGTTACGGGGTGGGCGGCCGCTCCCTGGGCACCCTGGGGATCTTCGGGCCCTCGCGGATGGAATACCAGCGGGTGATCCCCCTGGTTCATTACCTGGGAGAGACCCTGAGCGAGATGCTCGTGGAGACCTCGCGGAGCGACGACCCCCCCAGGCCGAAGAGGTAGCGGGAGAGCGGAGAGCCCGGTGGCGTGACCGCGCAGGGGGGCGGGCGTCTGCCGGTCGAGAGCCCCTCGAGGGGAACGAGCGATACACTCCGCGGGTTCGGCATCCCGCCGGATCCGCCGAAGCACTGGAACAGATCGAGGTTGACCATGTCGAAGAAGAAGAGCGGGCTCGAGGAGGCCCCGGAGGTGGAGGAGGACGACGGGCCCGTCGAGCTCGATACCGACGAGGAGCAGGACGTCGAGGAGGTCATGCGCGAGGCGATGGCCGCCGTCGAGAGCGCCGAGGAGGATCGGGAGGATGGCCTGAACCGCCAGCGCGAGGAGATCGACCGCCTGGAGCGGGAGCTCGCCGACCTGAGGGACCGCTCCATGCGGACCCTGGCGGACTTCGACAACTACCGCAAGCGGGCGGAGCGCGAGCGCCAGGAGCTCCGCCGCTACGCCCTGCTCGAGCCCCTGCGGGACGTCCTCGAGGTCGTGGACAACCTGGAGCGGGCGGCGTCGGCGGGCGGCTCCGCCGAGGATCTGAAGCAGGGCGTGGAGATGATCGTCCGCCAGCTCCAGGACTTCCTCCGGCGCCACGGGGTGAGCACCATCGAGTCCCGGGGCGAGGTCTTCGACCCCGCCGTCCACGAAGCGGTCTCCCGGCGGGAGTCGGAGGAGGTCTCGGAGCCCGTGGTCGACGAGGAGTACCAGCGGGGCTACCGGCTCCACGATCGCCTGCTGCGCCCCGCCCGGGTGGTCGTCGCCGTGCCCCCCGAGGGCGGTGCCGACGCGGCGGAAGACTCCCCGGAGGACGGTGGCGACGCGAGCTGATCCCGGTGCTCCCGGAGGGCCGGAGCCCGTCTCCGGCCGGCACACGCCATGAGCCACGTCATCGGCATCGACCTCGGCACGACCAACAGCTGCGTCGCCGCGGTCCGGGGGACGGCCCCGGAGGTCCTCACCAACAAGGAGGGCAGCCGGACCACGGCGTCCATCGTCGCCTTCGCCGAGGACAACGAGCGCCTGGTGGGCCAGATCGCCAAGCGGCAGGCCATCACCAACCCCCAGAACACGGTCTTCGCCGTCAAGCGGCTGATCGGCCGGAAGTTCGACGACGAGGCGGTGCAGAAGGCCCAGGGGATCCTGCCGTACCAGCTCGCCCGGGCCGCCAACGGCGACGTGAAGCTGGAGATCCGGGGCCGGGAGTACAGCCCGCAAGAGATCTCGGCCTTCATCCTGGAGGAGATCCGGGCCTTCGCCGAGGAGGCCCTGGGGGGCGAGGTCTCGGAGGCGGTCATCACCGTGCCCGCCTACTTCGACGACTCCCAGCGCCAGGCCACCAAGGACGCGGGCAAGATCGCCGGCCTCGAGGTCGCCCGGATCATCAACGAGCCGACGGCGGCGGCCCTGGCCTACGGCCTCCAGGACGCCTCCGGCGACAAGACGATCGCCGTCTACGACCTGGGGGGCGGCACCTTCGACGTCTCGATCCTGGAGCTCACGAAGGGTGTCTTCGAGGTCCGGGCCACCGCCGGGGACTCGTTCCTCGGCGGGGAGGACTTCGACAACCGGATCATGGACTGGCTGATCG
>JBKHJP010000358.1:0-4468 GCA_046538065.1 Thermoanaerobaculia bacterium
GCCGATCCCGACGAACGACATCTGGATCGCCGCCATCGCCGCCCGGGAAGGAGCCCTGGTGGTCACCTACGATCCCCACTTCGAGCGCATCCCCAGGGTCGGCTCCCTGGTCCTCGGGAGCTGACGAGCGGAGTCGCGTTCCACGGGGTGCTGTGCACCGCCTCCGCCGGGCGAGCCTCCCCGGCCCTCTGGGCCACGGCCGGCTTCGGCGCCCTCACCGACCGTTGGGCCCGGGAGGAGACAAGCCCCTCTCCTACAACGCTTCCCTGGAGACCCTCGCGCCACACGCGGGGTCTCCGAAGGACGAGGGTCTGCTCGGACAACCGCGCTCGACAGGCAACCCCTCCGATCCGCCGTTCCTCGCCGTGCGTAGGGCGGGGAGGGAGGACCCATGCTCCGCGCCTTGCCGATCGCAGCAACCCTGCTCGCCCTCGTGCCCACCCCGGCCGAGGCCCAGCTCTCCGAGCCCCGGGAAGGGGTGAGCTTCTTCGACACCGGCCCGCTGCGGATCGAAGAGCAGTTCCTCCTGTCGGCGGGCTTCCTCAACCTGGCGCCGTCGTCGGCGGGGATCCTCGACCGCGGCGGATGGCAGGTGGACTTCGTCCAGAGCGTCACCAACAACTGGAGCGCTTCGACCGGGTACAAGGACCTCCTGGGCCGGCGCTCCCGGGAGCCGGTGAGCCTGGAGGATCTGCGCTCGGTGGAGCCCGAAGGGGACCGGGGCGTCTTCTTCGCCGACGGCGAGCTGTACCGCACCAGCCTCTCGGTCCGGTACGGTCTGGGCCGTCGCCTGCAGCTCGCCGTCACCGTCCCGCTGCTGGACTTCCAGGGAGGATCCGCCGACAGCGTGATCGAGGGGTTCCACGACACCTTCGGCTTCGGACAGAGCGGACGCCTCGGCACCCCGCGGGACGGCTACCTGGTCTACCTGCGGGACGAGGAGGGCCGCGAGACGGTGCGCTCCCGGGACCCCGGCCTGGGCGTGGGGGACGTGACGGTGGGCCTCAAGTGGGGAGCGCCCTTGGAGTCCGATCTCTGGCTGCTGGCGGTAGAGGGGGTGGCGAAGCTCGCCACCGGGGACGAAACCGATCTCTACAGCACCGGCTCCCACGACGTCGGGGCCCAGGTCCTGGTCACCCGGTACGGCGAGCGCTCCTGCATCCACGTGGGGCTCGGGGCGGCCCGCCTGGGGGAGGCGGAGGCCTTCGGCCTCGACTCCCAGACCCGCGTGTCCGGCTTCGCCAGCTACGAGCACGCCCTGGGCCGCACCAGCTCCGTCATCCTCCAGGCCCAGGTCGCCGAGAGCCCCTTCCAGGACTCCCGGATCGACGACCTGGACGAGGAGGCGTACCTCTTCGACCTGGGCGTCAAGCACGCCCTCTCGTCCCGGACCATCGCCTTCGTCGCCCTGACGGAGAACGTGGTGAACTTCGGCAGCTCCGCCGACGTGGGGCTCCACGTGGGCCTGACCTGGACCCGGGACGGGAGGTGATGGCGTACGACCCGGGCCTCCTGGGCCAGTGGCTGCCGGACCGGGCAGAGAAGCCGGAAGAGGATGCCCGGCGGGGCGGTGTGGAACCGGCTGCAGGAGGAGAGGGCGGCGCCCCCTTCCTTCCCGCCCCACGGGCGCATTCCCAACGTCCACCGGGTCCGTGCGCCCTCGGCCGGGGCCGCTCCAGGCCGGCTGGGCTGGCCCACTTCGCGCCCGCCGTGGCCGCCGCCGTGGTCCCCGCCGCCCTGGTCCCGCCCATCGAGCTCCTGGTCGCCCACCAGGCGAGCTACACCGTCCTCGCGGCGATCGTGCGGTTCCGGGGCCGGGGTGCCGTCCGATGCCACGGCTCGGCCACGACCGCCGTCCTGGCGGTCGTCCTCGCGGTCCACGCGGCGCAGGCCGTGCGGATCGCGAGCCGGGGAGCTCCCGTTCTGGCGGACGTGGTGCCGGCGACCCTCTCCCTCGCCCTCCTCGGCTGCGGCGCCGCGCCGGGGGTCGTCTGGATCGCTCACCAGGGGTCGGGACGCTCCCGCTCCGGCCCCCGGCGGGCGAGTGCCCGAGGCGCCGCCGGAGCCCGGGACCAAGAGGCCGACCTCCTCCGCCGCCTCGACCGGCTCATGGACGAGGAGCACCTGTACCGGAGCGCCGACCTGGGCCTCCACGACCTCGCCGCCGCCCTGGAGGTCACACCCCATCGGCTCTCGGAGGCCCTGAACGGCACCCGGGGCGTGAGCCTCACCCACTACCTGGCCCGCTTCCGCGTCGAGGACGCCAGGCGGCGGCTCCGGGATCCCGGGCACGCCATCGTCACCATCGAGGCGATCGGCCAGCGGAGCGGTTTCGGCTCGCGCTCCGCCTTCTACTCCGTCTTCCGGCGGGAGACCGGGACCACGCCGGCGCGGTTCCGGGCGGCGGAGCGCCCGGGTGTCCCCTCCCGCTCCTCCTGACACGGTCTTCCTCTCCCTGGCGCTGAACTACTGGTCAAGGGGCGCTGGGCCCGGGAGGAGACAAGCTCCTCCCCTACACGCGGACGAAGTCTTCGCGATGGGCCGCGGGAGCGCCCCTGGCGGAGGTGGAGCTCTTCGTGGACGAGACGGGAACCCTCTTCTCCCCCGCTCTCGACGTCGCCCTGGAGGTCGTCTCCGGCGAGGAGGGGGCCGTCACGGCTCTCGAAGGACGGATCGAGGGACGAGCCGTGCGCCTGGAACGGGCGGAGCCGGCGCGGTGAGGCCGTGGAGGCCCTCGCGGCACTGCCGATGCCCATGCGCCCAGCGGGCGAGCAGGCAAGGCGCCTCTGACACACTCCCCTCATGCCCATCGCCACCACGGACGAGGCCCGCAGGGCGGTGTGGGACCGGCTGCAGCAGGAGGGGGTGGCGCGCTTCCCCTTCCCGCCCCACGGCAGGATCCCGAACTCCGAGAGCTCCGGCCCGAGGGATCACGACCTTGAAGGTGGGGGTCCTCTTTGAGGGTGGCCCCTCGATTCGCGCCGGACCCAGGGGGACTCAAGTCGGAGCCACCCGGAACGGGCCCACGACCACGGGCCGCCCGAGGAGGCGAACCTGCCGCGTGACGAGCCACACGCTCACACGCTCCGCTCCAGGACCTCCTCCGAGGTGAGGCCGTAGAGGGGCGGGGTGTCGATGCCCAGGTGGGCGAGGTAGAGGTAGAGCTGGCCCCGGTGGTGGCACTCGTGCTCCACCATGGAGCGGAGCCACTTCCAGGCCGGGAGCGAGGCCCCACCGGGGGTCCCGCACCGGGCCTGGAGGTCTTCGGGGGTGAGGCCGGCGAAGATCTCCACCGCCTCGGCGTGGGTCCGCTCCAGGAAGTCGAAGACCTCGTCGTGGCCCTCGGCGAGGTCCCGGCCGCAGCCCGGGTAGCGACTGGGGCGCCCCCGGACGTTCTCGGCGAACATGTAGCGCTCGATCGCCCCCAGGTGGCGCAGGACGTCCCCGAAGGTCCAGCGCCCCTCCCGGTAGCTCCACTCGATCCGCTCCGGGGGGATCCGCCGCGCCACCCGCAGCGTTCTGCCCCGCACCTTCTCCCAGTAGTCGAGGAACGGACCGATTTCGCGGATTTCCATGGGACCGATTGTACGAGGTGCCGAATCCGTCCGGCCCCTCCGGTAGGATCGCCCCGTGGCCCCTTCACCGCTCGATGCCGGCCGACGGCAGTACCTGGACTTCCACGCCCGGTGCCACCAGGCGTTCACTCCCTTTGCACCGATTCAGCTTCCGGACTTCTTCGCCGGCCGCCTGGACGTCTTGCGGCGCATCCAGAACGAGCTGGCGGCTCCCGGCCGGCACGTCGCGATCTTCGGTGAGCGGGGTGTCGGCAAGACCTCCCTGGCCGAGCTCCTGTCGTTTTTCACCCCCTTCGAGCCGGAATCGTCCCACGTCGTCCGATGCGCCCGGGAAAGCACGTTCGAGTCGATCTTCGCCGAGTTCCTCGAGCATTTCGGCTCGGGCCTATCCCTGGATTCGGTGGAGAGGGACCGGGGAGCGAACGGCCGGCTCCGGGCCGGACCCGTGGGGGCCGGTGCCGAGGCGAGGCAACGCAGGACGTACAGGAATCTGCCCCAAGCCCACTCAGTCTCCCGGAGCCGCCTCCTCAGGGGCCTGGCAAGGGAAGGTCGTCTTCTCATCATCGACGAGTACGACCGGGTCCAGGATTCCCAGACCCACACGCGGATGGCGGAGCTGATCAAGGCGTTCTCCGACGCAGCCAGCAGCTCCAAGCTCGTGATCGTGGGGGTTGCGGACTCGATCCGGGGCCTCATCGGCGAGCACACGTCTCTCAGCCGGTCCTTGGCCCAGATCAAGCTGGATCGCATGAGCCGCGAGGAGCTCGCGGACATCATCACCCGGGGTGAGGAACGAACGGCGGTGAGATTCCGGCCGCAGATCACCGAGCGAATCGTCGCCCTGGCTGACGGCTTCCCGCATTACGTCCACCTCGTGGCGCTGTACTCTGCAC
>JBKHJP010000046.1:0-17833 GCA_046538065.1 Thermoanaerobaculia bacterium
ACCTTGTAGCAGCTCTCCTCGCCCTGCGTGCAGGCGCTCGACTCGTGGTAGAAGGTCGGCACGAAGTCCCGCGGACCCGGCTGGCCGTCGGTGGAGACCTTGTGGCTCACCAGGGTGGACGCCTGCCAGTCCTCACCGAGCTGCAGGACCAGGCCGCCCTGGGGGACCAGGGACAGGCTGCCGTCGCGCAGGGTCGTGTACAGGCCGTACTCCACCAGCACCGCCGGCTGGACCCGCAGGCCCGCCCGGCCGAAGAGGTCCAGGCGCTCGTCGTGGAGGGTCGGGTCGTCGTCGCCGAAGGCGTCGGCCGTGGCGACCCCGACGGCGCGGTCCCGGTAGCGGACCCCGGCCTGGAAGCTGGCCCGCTCGGTGGCGTCCATGGTGTAGGACCCCTCGACCTCCCAGCTGCTCGAGTCCCGGGGGATCTCCAGCGGGGCGACGGCGCTCTGGCTGTAGTAGTTCGTCTGGCTGGTGTACTGCGCGCTGAGGTGTGCGCGGGCCGTCTCGCCCAGCTCCTGCTTCCAGGTCAGCCGGTGCGCCTCCAAGTCCACCGGCTCCTGATCGGTGCCCACCAGGCGCTGGTTGCGCGTCGATAGGTCGACCCGGGCAGGACCGCCGTCGACGTGCAGGGCGATCTCGCGCATGCGCCCGTCGGCGGATTCCTCGGGGAAGGCGCCGGCCGGGCCGAGGCGCCAGTAGTCGCCGGTCAGACCCACCTGGACCCCTCCCATCGTCCCCTCGAGGCCGACCTGTCCTCCGGCGACCAGGGCTTCGCCCGCCACCGGGAGCTGCTCGACGCCGGTCATGGCGTCGATCTCCGTGGCGAACCGGCCCTCGGCCTGCAGCTCCTCCCGGGCGAAGGGGGAGTCGGCGAGGCGCAGGCTGCCGGAAGCGGCCGGCGCCGTGAGGTCCCGGAGCACGTCCGGCGGGATCCGGTCGCGCACGGCCCAGAAGTCCTCGCCCTCCGCACCGGACGACTGCACGGCCTCCTGGGCCGCGAGCTCCAGCTCGAGGAACTGGTTCGCGTCGTGGCTCGCCCGGGTCAGCATGATCACCGCCGGGACGAAGCCGGGCTTGTGGGCGATGATCTTGTAGAGGCCGGCGGGGAGGTCGGGGAAGCGGAAGCGCCCTTCCTCGTTGGTCGTCACCCGCCGGAGGGTGAGGTCCGCGAGCTGGTAGGCGTACACCCGCGCGGACGAGAGGGGGTCGACGTCGCCGAGCACCTGGCCGAACACGCCGGCCGCGGACCGCTCGGCGTCCGCCACCGCGGCGCTCGATCCGGCGGCCGGACCGGCGGAGTCGGACTCCGGCGCCGGGCTCGCCGCCAAGGGAAGCACGCCCAAAAGACCCGCCAGCGCGGCGGTCGCCACGCGGCGTGCGGGGGCGATGTGGCGTTGCGATCGTGTCATCGCGTCGGAGGCGGTGGAGTCGGGTGGATAAAGACCCAGACGTGGCCGACTATATGTGTGAAGGCAAGCACTGTCAATCGGCCACGCAGCCGCCACGGGAGGGTTAGGGTATCACGGATAAGCATAGAGTATTCAGCAACTTCGCAGGATCATCCGGCCGCCTCCGGCGTGCGGGCGGCGGCCACCGCCAGGACCTCCCGCGCACCACCGGAACGGAGTGTCTCCGCGGCGGCGCGCAGGGTCGCTCCCGTCGTCACCACGTCGTCGACCACGACGAGGCGGAGCCCGGCGATCCCGTGGCGCCCCGCGTGGCTCCGGCGGCGCAGGGCGAACGCATGCCGCGGGTTGACCAGGCGCTCGTCCCGGGAGAGGCGCGCCTGGCGTCGGGTCGGCCGCCCGCGGCGGAGGACCGGAAGAAACGGCGTTCCCAGGAGCCGGGCCAGGGGCCGGGCGATCCGCTCCGCCTGGTCGAAGCCCCGGCTCCACCGCCGGCGCCAGTGCAAGGGCACCGGAACCACGCCGTCCCAGCGGTCGCCGGAAGGGACCAGCTCCCGGAGCTCCCGGGCCAGGTGGGCGCCCAGGTAGTCCAGGCGGCCGAACTTAAGGGCCCGGACCACGTCCGTGACCGGCCCTTCGTAGCTCCAGGCCGCGAGCAGGGAACGAAACGGCGGCGGGTCGCGGCGGCACGCGTTGCAGAGCCACCCCGGGGGCAGGCCGGTCAGGGCCGCCGCCGGAATGGGCTCACCGCACGCGGAGCAACCCCTGGCCGGACGGGCCAGCCGGCCGCGACAGGCGAGGCACAGGCCCAGGTGGGGGCTCGCCCCGTGCACGGCGCCGTCCAGCAGGTGGCCGCACGAGAGGCACGGCGCCGGCACCAGGAGGTCCCACAGCCGGGCGAGAGGGGGCGGCAGGCCCTGGGGGGCCGCCCGGCCCGATCCGCTTCCGCCTGTGATACCCATGGTCGCTCACCCGTAGACTCGGACGGGCTCTCCACCGCCCGGGGGATATACTGCCCCACTCCGGCGGCGCCGAGCGGGAGCCCCTCCCGCGAACCCGGAAACCGACCGACCCCACGCGATCGCGACGAGGATCCCATGGACCGACTTGCAAGTCAGCACGTGCTCCCGGCCGCTGCGGCCGCCCTGGCGGTGGCGCTCCTCTTCTCCGCTCCCGCCGCTGCCCAGGAGACCTACACCTTCACGGCCGGCGTCCTGGGCGGCATCGGCGGGTCCACCGACGCCGAGCCCGGCGACGGGCTGGACAACGGGAGCTTCCAGCTCGACCTCGGGGTAGTCTTCCAGCCCCAGAACCACCTGGTGGCCCGCATCGGGCGCCTGGGCCTGGGGGGCAGCGACCGGTTCGCGGACCTGGTGGACGCCGACCTGACGTACGCCACGATCGGCGGTGAGTACCGCTATCGCCACAGCTACTACGACTCGGGGCTCTACCTGGCCCTGGGCGCATACCGCCTGGAGGGCGACCTGCCGGCCGGCGGCGAGGAGGACGAGACCGCCGTGGGGCTGGCCCTGGGAGTGACCGGCGAGTTCCCGATCAACCGGTGGCTCGGCGTCCAGCTGGAGGTCTCGGGCCACTACGCCGACTTCGACCGGGCCCAGGTCTTCGCCATGGGCCACGCCGGCCTGGTCGTGCATTTTTGACGAGGCTCCGCCTCGGACCAGCCCCCGCCCGACCCGCGGGCTGACAGCTTTGCTTCATCTCCCCAGGCCCTGACGCGCTTCAACGTGGCCGGGCCTCAGCCGCCCTCGGGCTCGGCCCACTCCTCGCGGGCCAGCCGGGCGACCAGGTGGTTGCGCTCCGCCGCCGGACCCACGAACCGGAGCTGGACCGAGCGCTCTTGGACCCCCCGGCCGGTCTCGGCCACGTCCACGCTCTCGAGCTCGATGCCTTCCTCCTCCACGATGGCCAGGAGGTCCGACAGCCGGGACCGGCTGTCCAGGCGCAGGATCACCGACTGGAGCCGTCCGCCGGCCAGGCGCCGGGCCAGGGGCTTGAGGGTGGCCAGGATCAACAACAGTGCCGCCGTGGCCACCGCGGCCTCGCCGAAGAAGCCCGCCCCCACTGCCAGGCCGATGGCCCCGGCGACCCACAGGCCGGCGGCGGTGGTCAGGCCGTGGACGGTGCCCCGGGACTGGATGATCGTGCCGGCGCCGATGAAGCCCAGGCCGCTGACGACCTGGGCGGCGATCCGCCCGGGATCCCACCCCACCTCGGGGCCGTAGATCTCCCCCACGGAGATCGAAACGTCGGCCAGCAGAGCCGAGCCGACGGCGATGAGCATGTGCGTCCGGAGCCCGGCCCACTTGCCGGTGCGCTCGCGCTCGGCGCCGATCGCGCCGCCCAGCACGGCGGACAGGGCGATCTTCGCGGCGATGTCCGCCAGGTCGGTCAACCGGTCCGAGCCTCCCGGCCGGAGCCGTCCCGCTCCCCCGGAAGGCCGTCGGCCCGGGCTACCGGCTCCTCCCGCCGCAGACCCTGGACCGTCGAAAGGATTCGCTCCCGGATGTCCGGGTCGTCCCAGTCCTGGGCGCCGATCCAGCGCTTCTCCACCTGCCCGTGGACCACGAGGTAGGTCTCCGGGAGCTTCCGCGTCCCGTAGCGGTGGGCCACCTCCCAGTTCGGGTCGTAGAGGACCGAGCTCAGGCGGTCCCCCACGAAGGATTCCACCCGCTCCATGTCGTCCGCCACCGAGACCATCAGCAGCGTGAAGTCGCCCCGGTACTCGGCGAAGTCCTCCGCCAGGCGGTTGAGGGACGGGACCTCGGTCATGCAGGGCGGGCACCAGGTGGCCCAGAAGTGGACCAGGGTCACCGGCGCCATCCTCGAGCCCACGGGGATCGGCCGGCCGTTGTCGTCGATCAGGAAGCCTCCGGGGGCCTCCCGGGTGCCGTCGCCCCGCGGCCAGAAGACGACCGCGAGGGCCGCCACCGCCAGGGCGGCCACCAGGATCTGGGTTTGACGGCTCAGCCGCCGGAGGTCCTGCGGTGCGGTCTGGGCGGCGTTGGCGTGGGTCGTTTCGGTCATCTCGTTGCCCCCCCGGCGAGCCCGGTTCCGCGGCGGAGCCGCACTTGTAGGGAAAGGGATCAGGAATTGACCCCGAGCCCCCGGTGGCTTAGGGTCAGCCTCTGACCCGCTCCCACGGAGAGCCCGCCAGGCTCCAAGGATAACGAACCGAGCGCCCGAGGTGAACGCCCGCAACGAAGTCCTCTCCCCCGCGCCGGTGCAAGCGCCGGCCTCCGCGCCCCCTGCGTCTCCACCGCCGCGCCGGCCCGACCTCCGCCGGCTGGAGGAGTCCCTGGGGGACGTGGTCATGGAGGGTGAGCTCGCCCGGACCCCCCGGGCCGCCCTCTACCGCGTGCGCCTGGAGCGCCTCGGTGACCGCCCGGTGGCCCTCAAGGTGGCGCAACAGCCGTCGGACGGCGACGAGCTGGCGCGCTTCCGCCACGAGGCCCGCCTCCTCTCCGAGGTCCGCCATCCCAACGTGGTGGAGGTCTACGACGTCGGCGTGCTCCAGGGTGGGTTCCCGTTCCTGGTCATGGAGCTGGTGGACCCCTACGAGCCCACCCCGTCGCCGTCCTGGGACGAGGTCTATGACCTGGCGATCCAGGCGGCGGCGGGCCTGGCCCACGTCCACCACCACCGGGTGGTCCACCTGGACGTCAAGCCCGGGAATCTGGGCCTTGCGGTGGACCCGGAGACCGGTGAGCGCCGGCTCAAGATCCTCGACTTCGGCCTGGCTCAGGAGCTCCTCGCGCCGCTGGACCGCTCGATCCGCGGAACCCTCGCCTACACGGCGCCGGAGGTGCTCCTCCAGGACCGCTACGACCACCGGGCGGACCTCTACAGCCTCGGGCTCACCTTGCTCGAGATCGCCACCGGGACCCTGCCCTCCGCCGGCGAGCAGTGGGAGGCGATCCTCTACCACCTGACCGGCGAGCCCCCGGACCCCCTCCGGCTGCGTCCGGACATGCCCCCGGAGCTGGCGGCGATCCTCTCGCGCCTGCTCCGCCGCGACCCCGGCGAGCGCTACGCCAGCGCCGGACGCCTCCTGGAGGAGCTGGGCCGGGCCGCCACCCGGGAGATCGATCCCGGCGAGCTGGCCCTGGGCGCCGGAGGGGTGCTGGCGAGCCGCCTGGTGGGCCGGGGCGACGCCATGGCGCGGCTCTCGGACGAGCTGGCCTCGGCCCGGGGCGGCGAGAGCCGGGTGCTGGTGGTGGAAGGCCCCGAGGGGATCGGCAAGTCCCGGCTGCTTCGGGAGTTCCGGCTCCTGGCCTCGGTCGAGGGCGCCCGCGTGGTCTTCGGGCGGGCCAGCTCCGAAGGGGCCCGCGCCCTCCAGCCCTTCCTCCAGGCCCTGGAGCAGCTCGGAATCGCCGTCGAGCCCGCCTCCTCCGGGCCGCCCCCTACCGACGCCCGGGCCCGCTTCCGCCTGTTCCGGGAGGTCTCCCGGAAGCTGGCCGAGGCCTCGCGGACCGTCGAGCCCGGTGGCGAGCCCCTGGTCCTCTTCCTGGAGGACCTGCACCTGACGGGCCACGAGAGCCGGGAGCTCCTGACCTTCCTGGCCTCCGACCTGGGCGGGGCGAAGGTCCTGATCGTGGCGAGCCGCCGCCCCGAGCAGGCCGAGGGCGATGCCGAAGGCGTTGAGCTCCAGGCGCCCGCGGCCCGGACTGCGGAGCCCTGGCAGGCGTCCGACGACGAGGCCGGCCCGCGCGTCCTGCGCTTGCAGCCCTTCTCCGACGCCGCCACCATCGAGCTGGTGGATGCGAGCCTCGGCCAGGAGGACCCGGGTGCCCTGCCGGAAGCGCTCTACACCTGGGTCCACCGGGCCTCCGGCGGGGTGCCGGGACGGGTGCAGCAGCTCCTGTGCCACCTGATCGACGAAGGCGACCTGGTGTTCCGGCGCGGCGAGTGGAAGCCACGCCGCTCCGCCCTGGCGCGGCTGGCGGAAAGCGAGCCCGACGAGGCCCTGGCGTGGCGCCGCCCGGCGTCGTTCGGCACGGCCCACCACGAGCTCCTGGAGGCGGTGGCGATCTTCGGCGAGCCGGTCCGGGCCTCGGCCCTCGCCGACCTGCTGGAGCAGCCTCCGGAAGCGGTGTGGGAGGGCCTGACGTCCCTCGCCGGCCAGGGGCTCCTGGACCGCCTGGAGGAGGCGGACGGACCGAGGTTCACCGTGGCCGGAAGCCGACTGCGCAACGCCATCTACGCCAGCCTGGACCCGGCCCGCCGGACGGCCTTCCACCTGGCGGCGGGCGAGCGGCTGGCGACGCGCTTCGAGGCCGGGGCCCGGGAGCTCGCCAGCCGGGCCGCCGAGCATCTGTGGCGGGGAGGCCGCCGGGCTCAGAGTCTGCCGCTCCTCCTCGCGGCGGCCCGGGAGGCGGCGGCGGTCCACGGCCACGCCGAAGCCGCCGCCCTCTTCGGGCGCGCCGCCGAAGCGGCGGAGGAGGCCGGGGACGCGCACGCGGGGTTCGAGGCCCGGGAGGGGCGCGCCCGGGCCCTCGCCCTGGCAGGCCACGCCGGCCGGGCGCTCCGCGTCTACCAGGAGCTCCTGGACGGCCGGGAGCCGCCCGCTGCCGGGAAGCGCACGCGCCGCGGGCGGATCCACCTGGAGAAGGGCCGGCTCCACGGGCGCCTGGGGGAGCACGGCACGGCCCTCGAAACCTTCGAGGCGGGCCTCGCGGTCCTGGGGCGGCCGGCGGACGACCGCCCGGAGGACCTGGAAGTGGTGAGCGAGCTCCTCCACGGCAAGGCCGTGGCACTGCGGGACCTGGGGCGCACCGACGAGGCCTACGAAACCGCCCGCGCCGCCCTGCGCCAGGCGAGTGCCGCGGGCCTGGAGCGCCAGCGGGCCTTCCTCGTCAACACCCTCGCCATGATGTTCTTCGCCCGGGGGGACTGGCGCCGGGCCGGCCGCCTGGCCCGGTGGGGGCTGCGCCGCGCCGCCTCCGGCGAGGACGCCTACCCGGCGGTGCTGCTACGGAACACCCTCGCCATGGTGCGCTGGAAGACCGGCGACTTCGACGCCGCGAGCACCCTCTACGGCGAGAACCTGGCCGCCGCGGACGTCCTGAACGACCCCTGGGCCCAGCTCACCGCCCTGAACAACCTGGGAGTGCTCCGCTGCGGGCGGGGCGACTGGCGGGAGGCGCGGCGCCTCCTGAGCCGGAGCCTGGACATGAACCGGCGCCTGGGCGCCCGGGAGGGCGAGGCCCTGGCCCGGATCAACCTGGGCGAGGTCGAGGAGATCCTGGGCGACTGGCGGCGGGCCCGGCGCCACGCCCGGCGCGCCCTGGCGCTCCTCGAGGGACCCGGGGAGAGCCCGGAGGCCGTCGCCGCCCACCTGCTGCTCGGGTCGATCGCCCGCAAGGCCGGCGACGTCGCCACCGCCGGCGGCCACGTCCAGGAGGCGCTCGCCGGGGCCGAGGCCGCCGGCGACCGGGACCTGGCCATCCAGGCCCTCTTCCAGCGCGGCCTGCTCCGGGCCGAGGAGCTCGCCCTGGACCGCGCCGAAGAGGACCTGGAGGGGGCGCTGGCCCGGGCCCGGGAGGCGGGCACCGGGGAGCTCCTGGGCCGGATCCTCCTGGCCCGGGCGGAGCTCGCCCTGGACCGGGACGACCGGCGGGAAGCAGCCCGTCTGGCCGCCGAGGCCCGCGGCGTGATCGAGGAGCTGGGCGACAGGCTCTCCGAGGGGCGCCTCCTCACCCTGGAGGCCCGCCTCGCCGGCGACGACGGCGGGGACGACCCGGCGCGCCCGGGCCGCCTGTTCGGCGAGGCGGTGGCCTGCCTCGAAGCCGTGGCGGCGCCCTACGAGCTCGCCCTGGCGCTCTACCGCTGGGGGCTGGCGACCCCGGGGGTGGAGCCGGCCCTGGAGCGCCTGGACCGGGCCCTGGCCACCTTCGAGGACCTGGGCGCCGAGCCCGACGCCGAGCGCGCCCGGGGCGCCGTCGAACGGATCCGTGCGAACCGCAGCCGGTCCAACACCGGCGGCTCCCGGGGAGCCAACGAGGCCACCCTCCACGAGGTGATGAAGATCATCAACTCGAGCCTCGACCAGCGGGAGGTCCTGGACCGGACGATGGACGTGGCCCTGGAGCGGCTCGGCGCCGAGCGCGGGATGATCGTCCTCTCGGACCGGCTGACCCGGGAGCTGGAGGTGGCCGCCGCCCGGAACCTGGGCGAGAGCGACGCCGCAGAGGACCGGAAGCTCTCGGAGAGCGTGGTCCGCCGGGTGATCGACTCGGAGGAACCGGTCCTGGCCGTGGACGCCCTGGCGGACACCCGCTTCGCGGGCGCGGAATCGATCATCGCGAGCCACATCCTGTCGATCCTCTGCGTGCCCCTGGCGATCCGCGAGCGGCTGGCCGGGGCCATCTACGTGGACCACTGCGAGAGCCGCCACCTCTTCAGCCAGGGCGATCTGGAGTTCCTGACCGCCTTCGCCGACGGGGCCGCCGTGGCCATCGACAACGCCCGTCTGTTCGGCGAGCTCGAGGAGGCCCGCGAGCGGCTGAAGGCGGAGAACGACTCCCTGCGCCGGGAGATCCTGGCCAGCCACCACCTGGGCTCGATCATCGGCAAGAGCCGGGCGATGCAGGAGCTCAAGGCCACCCTGGAGCGGGTGGCCCAGTCCAGCTCCACGGTCCTGATCCGGGGCGAGAGCGGCACGGGCAAGGGCCTGATCGCCCGCATCATCCACAACATCTCCGACCGCCGCGAGGGACCCTTCGTCCACTTCAACTGCGCCGCCCTGCCGGAGACGCTGGTGGAGTCCGAGCTCTTCGGCCACGAGAAGGGGGCCTTCACCGGCGCCGCCGAGCGCAAGCCGGGCCGCTTCGAGCTCGCCCACAACGGGACCATCTTCCTGGACGAGGTGGGCAAGGTCTCCCGGGCGATCCAGGCCAAGCTCCTCCGGGTGGTGGAAGACAAGGAGTTCGAGCGCGTGGGCGGCACCCGCACCCAGCGCTCCGACGCCCGGATCGTCGCCGCCACCAACCTGGACCTGGAAGAGGCGATCGCCCGGAACGAGTTCCGGGAGGACCTCTACTACCGGCTGAACATCATCCCCATCGTGCTGCCGCCGCTCCGGGAGCGCCGCGAGGACATCCCGTACCTGGCGCAACACTTCATGGAGCAGATCGGCCGGGACCTGGGCCAGCCCCGGCGGGAGCTGGACCCGGCCGTGCTGGAGCTCTTCGAGGGCCATCCCTGGCCGGGCAACGTCCGGGAGCTGGAATCGGCGATCCACCGGGCGCTGGTGCTCTCCTCCGACGACGTCCTGGGCCCGGAGCACTTCGCCTGGATCGGCAACGGGAACGTGGACGCCGGCGGCATGCCGGCCGGCGCGGTCGTCCCGGGGCCGTGGCCGGGGGCCGTCTCCCTGGAGGAGGGCGGCTACCAGGCGGCCCTCGACGCCCTGGACCGCCGCCTGATCGAGACCGCCCTCGCCCAGAGCGACGGCAAGATCCGCGAGGCGGCCCGGATCCTCGGCATCGCCCGGAACACCCTCAAGGCCAAGATGAAGCGCTACGGCATCGAGGGATAGGAAGCGGGAGGAATGGCCGCGCCACCCGTGCGCGTTGACACCCCCGGGACGGCGCGGCTACACTTCGCCGTCCCGAGCGGTGGGGCCGTAGCTCAGCTGGGAGAGCGCCTGAATGGCATTCAGGAGGTCGTCGGTTCGATCCCGATCGGCTCCACCAATGGAATCAGGGACTTACGGGAACCCACCTTCAAGCCCTCCGCAGTAGCAGTAATCACCGGGTAATCACCGAATCCGGATTGGCCCACCTAGGCTGGCCCGTCTCCGGGGTCGGCAGTCGATGTCCGGCGCCGCTCTTCAAGCCACTCATCGAGGTCCTCTCTGCGGTAGACGACCCGGCGGCCGAGCTTGACGAAGACCGGCCCGCCGCCCCTGGTGCGCATGGTCTCCAGGGTCGCCGGCGAGAGCCCCAGGTACTCGGCCGCCGCCGGTGTCGGGAGCGCTCCGGGCTCACCGACGAGCGGTGAAGGCTCCTCGGCCGGTGGTTCCGGCGGAGGCGTTTTGCGAGCCGGCCTCCGGCGGCGTCCTCTTGGTTCTTCCTCTTGTTTCGGGCCTCGTAAGGGAGCGGAAGCTCCCGCAAGAGGCGCGAGGGCGGCCTCGAAGTCCCGGAGGTCGGAGAGGTGGACACCGAGAGATTTCTCTCCGTACTCGGTGGAGAGCCGCTCCCGGATGCGCTCCATGATCTGGGGATCATCGAAGAGGACGACGACCTCGGAATAGCCGGCCTCAAGGTCCTTCCGGACGTTCTCGACGGCGTGACCTTCGCCCATCTCGACCTCGACCGCAACCGGACCGCTCTCTGACGAGAAGGAGAGGTCGACCCGCGCCCCTCGGGTGTCGTCCTCGACCACGGCGGAGACGCCCCGCTCCTCCAGCCAGTCGGCAATCCTTCGGACCCACCACTGGTGGGCGAGACCCCCTCGGCCCCGGCCGGCGCCAACCCTGATCCCGTAGGAAGCCAGGATCTCCCGGCCGGTTTGGGTGGTCTCGAGGAGGAGGAAGCGCTGTCCCCGGCCTCCGGGATGGACTGCGACCTCGCGGACGAGCCCCTCCTCGATGAGGGCCTTCTTGAGGCGCTGACCCTTCCAGGCCGAAAGACCCAGCCGGGCATTCCTCTCCCGGACGCCCAGGAAGGGCTCCCGGGCCACGAGCTCCAGGTAATCGAGCTCGTCCTTCTTGAGCGTCGGAGCCGGCGGCTTCTCCTCCCGGGCGGGCCGAGGGGGTTCTGCCTTCTCGGGCTCAATGCTTGGCGCCTCGGCTTCCCGGAGGGCCTCGACGGGAGCCGGGAGCGGCTCCTCCTCTGACGGCTCCTCCGGGGGAACGCCCCACCGATGGCCGGAGATCTCCCGGAGCTCCTCCCGACGCCTCTCGGCCTCCTGGCGGCCCAACTCCTCAAGGGGCAGGGTCCGGAGGTTGAAGTCCTCCTCCGAGCTTCCGACCCGGCAGATGGCCTCACCCACGGACAGCCGGGTCAGGTCCTCGGCTCCGAAGTAGGCGAAGCCCCGCGAGAGCGTCCGGGCGTCCTCATCGCCCAGGCGGAAGCAGATCCGGGTGTAGGCGTTGGCCAGCAGCGAGCGCTCGACCTCCGGGACTGTCGAGCGAAGCTGGTAGAGGTCCTGGTGGGCGACGGCCAGGCCCAGGCGGTACTTCCTGGCGCCCGAGAAGAGGGACGCCATTGAAGGGGTTGCCACCTGGTGGAACTCGTCGATGTAGAGGAAGAAGGGGCGTCGGAGGGAAGGGTCTTGCCCCTGCCGGGCGAGGGTCACCTGGTGGATCTTGGAGACCAGAAGCGAGCCCAGGAGTGCGGCATTGGCCTCGCCGATCTCCCCCAAGGCGAGCTTGCCGAGGAAGACTCCTCCACCGTCAACGAGCTTCCGGAAGTCGAGCTTCGGCTTCCGGACGGTCACGATCCGGCGAATGGTCTTGGAGCGCAGGAAAGTGTCGAGCCGGGTCAGGATCGGCGCCTGGGGCTTGCGCCCGGCGATCAGGGGAAACTCCGTCTGCCAGTACGAGCGCAGGTGTGGGTCCTGGACGGTGGCGAGCATCCGCTTCCGGAAGCTCTCGTCAACCAGGAACTGCCGCAGGTCAAGGAGTGTCCCTCCGCGCTCCGACTCCAGAAAGACCAGGATGGCATTAGCCAGGACCGAGGTCATCTGGTCGCCCCAGGAGGTGGAGAGCCTCCGGAAGACGCCGACCAGGTCCGAGGCCAAGAGCTCCTTCTCGGCCTCGGATACCGCGCCCAGGAAGTTCCAGCCGATCGGGTGCTCGGAGTCAGACGGGTCGAAGAGGACCACCTCGGAGAGCCGGCCTTCCGGGACCCGGGCCGCGATCTCGTCCACCAGATCCCCATGAGGGTCAAGAACTCCGACGCCACGACCGGCCTCAATGTCCTCCAGGATGGTCCGGATCAGGAGGGTTGACTTGCCGGTCCCCGAAGAGCCGACGACGTGGAGGTGCTTGGTCCGGGCCTCGGCCGGGAGCCGGACTTCCGCGATCCGGCCGCGGTCTTCATTGAAGCCCAGGAGCGTGCCTTCGCCCAGGACTTCGGCCGGCGCCCTCTTGCTCTTCTCGGCCCTGCGAACCAGCTCGGGGATCTCGACCTCCTTGCCCGGGAAGCGGATCAGGGAGGCGAGCTCCTCGGCCGAGAGAAGCATCCCGGGGCGGTGGCTGGTGCGCCCGAGAATGTCGGCTTCCCAGGCCGAGCCGGCTTGCGGTTCAAGCGCCATGAGCTGGTTGGTCCGAGGACTGCCGAAGAGGGACAGCCCGGCGGCAATCCTCTCGGCAATCTGGAGGGCGCGAAACTCCTCCCGAGCCCGGGCGGCGATCCGGAGGACGACCGCAAAGAGGGGCGAGGAGACCTTCTCCCTGGCAAGGCTGGTGATCTCCGGTGCATCGATGAAGAGAGGCTCGCCCCGGGAGTTGGTGACCGAGCGCAGGATGCTTTCAGCCCAGGGCGCACGAGCCGCCTGGAAGAGGACCTGAACCAGGCCGAGCTCACCGCCCGAAAGATCGGCCAGCGTCGCGACCAAGGGCAAGAGGGGCTCTTCGGTGCGCTCCGGAGTCCTCAAGGGGATCATGAACTCGGCGGCCAGGCCGAAGTCGAGCCCGTGGAGGTGCCGGCCACCGAGTGCCCTCCAGCGCTCGGCAAGCGTCCGGGGCGCTTCAAGGAGATCCGCCTCGGGAAGTGCCGCCTGAAGCTGGCCCAGGACGTGGCCGGCATCGGACTCTTCGACCGCAAGGCGAAGCTCGACCCGTCGTCCGCTTCCAAGAAGCTCCAGGGAAACCGGCTCTGAAGCTGCTGCGAGGGTCCGCAGCCAGCCTGAGATCGAGGGTGTGGAGACCGGAAGCTCCGGAGGAAGCAGGATCAGGAACTCGGAGATCCTGGAGCGTCCCGGAAGCCGGGCTACGGGCTCGGGCTCAACCTCCTCCACTTGCGCGCCGCGAGACTCCTCCTCCCGCCCTCGCTCCAGGAGCCGCGACAGAAGGGTCGGGCGCCGCGCATCATCGAGGCGTGGAGCCCAAGGAGGCTCGTCGGAGAACGGACGGAAGAGCGGCTCCAGAGCTACCGGGTAGGGAAAGGCGTACCAGCCGCGGCCCCGAAGCTCCCACTCATAGAAGCCTAGGGTCCGGCGGAAGATCGGGTGCTCCGGGTGTGCCGCCATGGCGATGACCTCTACCGCGGGCGCTTCCGGGAGCGCGCCAGAGTTGGACAAGAGCACTCAAGAGACTACGCCAGGGGCACCGACGCGACAAGCTCGGGGAGCGCCGCGGCGCACGCCTTCGACGGCGGGTGCGTCTTGGTGCCTCCGACATTCTCCCAAGAGAGAACTTCCCCGAAGTCACCCCCTGAAGTTCTGCCATATCGCCCTCCCGCAGAGCTCCAAATGGTTTGCATTGAAGGGGTTGCGATCAATCGGCAGTCTCTTTAGGGTGCGAGCACTGGATGAGCGCGGCTCGATGGGTGCCGGAGGGGCCGCGAGCGTCCGGTGCCCGAATCCTTGGGAGGAGAGGAGAGATTGATGCCGATGGACAGTCTTCTGACCACCAGTCTCCTGGCCCTGCGCGGGGGCGGCTTCAGCCGGGAAGAGATCGAGCTCGCCGAGAAGCTGGGCCGGCTCTTCAACCAGGTCCTGGAACGGCTCCTGGAGCCTTCATCCGACGAGGAGCCGGCCGATACCGCCCTTCGGGTGCTTGCCACCGCGGCAAGTGAGCTGCGCAGCCTGGGGCGCTTCCTGGCTGATGCCTTCGACCAGCCGCTCTCCGAGCTCCTGGAGGCCGAGGAGAAGCCCATCCTTCTCCACGCTTACCGGGCGGACCTGGGCTCGCGGTTCGGAAGGGAGCTCCTGGTCCTTGCAGTCCGCTTTGAAGCGACCTTCAACCCCACTGAGCGGGAGCTTCTCGACTGGCGCCGGGGATTGCCGGAGGCCATCCCCCACTGGGAGCCGCCTCGCATCCTGGAGCCTCCGGCCAGGCCCTGGCCGGAGGCCGGAGAGGAGGCGAACTTCCTGGCCTCCCGGATCGCGCCGGAGATCCGCGGTCTGAGGGTCTTCTTGGAACGGGCCCAGAACCATGTTCACCACCTCTGGCTGACCCTCCCCGAGGAGGCCAGAAGGGGCCAGAAGGGCGCGTTGGCAGAAGGCGGACCCAAGCGCCTGGCCCATGACCTGCGAGACCTGGAGCTTGAGATCGAGTCGGCTGCGGGCTGTGCCCACTCTCTCGTGGAGGACCTGGCCCGGAGTTCTTCTGCCGACGACCAACCCCGCAAGGAGGGCTGACCATGGGACTCCTTCCGTTCGTTCGCACCCATCTTCTGCGCTACTGGCGCCCCGACCTCCCGGAATCCGACTTCCGCGCCATCGAGGGGATGGTCAAGTGGCTGACCGAGGCCGCCGAGGAGTACCGCTCCGGAGGCTTGAAGACTGACGACCATGCCGCCCTCGTGTTCCGCGGTCTTGCCTACGAGCTCCAGGAGATCGCCGAGGACCTCTTCGGGGAGCTCGTCTTCGAGAGCGACTTTGCCCCGCGATCCTCCAAGGAACTCCTCGACACCTACCAGGCCGACTACTCCCGCCGGATGGCGCGCCACCTGGCCCTCCTGGCAGCCCACCTGGAAGAAGCGGCTCTGCCGAGCCAAGAGCGCCTCAAGGCTTTCAAGGAAGCTCTTCCCTACGAGGGCCTCTTCCTGGAGTCTGGCCTGCCTGTCTTTCGCTTCCCGCCGGCCGAGACTCCGCTTGACTTCAGGACCGGCGGCGGGCCAATCCCGGAAGTCCTCCAGGAGGTCGAGGTACTCAAGGAATATCTGGAGCTCCTCTGTCACCGGCTCCAAAGGTTCAGGGATTCTCTGAAGAGTGAGACCAGAGAGAGTGTCGAGGAGGCGGAGAACCTCTCCGTGGAGCTCTCCGAGCTCTCCGGCCAGCTCAGAGAGGCGGCCAGCTTCACCCGCGTCATCCTCGAGGCGCGGCAGCAGTCGGGAGGGTCGGAGTGGCGGGGCGAGAGGTAGAGCCTGTGCCTTCCGGGGAGAGAGGCGATGCGTCGGACCTCCGCCGGATCAAGAACCAGGAGGCGGCCAAGCGAGCTCTTGAAGTCGCAGTCGCCGGCGGCCACCACCTGCTCCTGATCGGGCCACCCGGCTGCGGGAAGTCTCTCCTGGCCCGGGCTCTTTGGAGCCTTTTGCCAGCGCCATCGGTAAGGCTCTCGCGGGAGGTCGCCTGGATCTACGGTGCGGCCGGCAAGCCCTTGCCACCGGGCCGACCTGTGATCGAGGTCCTTCCGAGCGAGCCTGCCAGTGTCGTCACCGGAGGGCGGACTCGCAGAGAAGTCGGCCGAGCGATCCTGGCCCACGGCGGTGTCCTTCTCCTGGAGGACCTGCCCTCCTTCAGAACGGCAATCCTCCGGGAGCTTTCCCCCTTCCTCGAAGAAACAATGCCGCCTCGGCCGGAAGAGCAAACCGAAGTGCCGTTTGGAATCCGCTTCATGCTGGCGGCAACCGCCACGGCCTGTCTGTGTGGACAACGCCACGGCCTGGAGCCCTGTCGCTGCACTCCGGCAGCACGCCGCAAGCACTGGAGGACGGTTCCCGGCAGCTTCCTGGATCGCCTCGAGATCCAGGTCTCGGTTCAGGCCCTGAGACCCGATGAGCTGAATTGTCCTCCGGGAGAGTCGAGCCGGGAGGTTGCCAGACGGGTCCGGGCCGCCCGAAGTCGCCAGAGGAGACGGCAAGGAGCTCGCCTCAACTCTCTCCTTCCGGCCGAGGAGCTTCCCGAGCTTGCAGAGCCGGATGCCCAGGCCCGAAAGCTCTTGGAGATGGTCTCCCGCCGGGTGGAGCTCTCCACCCGCAGCCT
Organism: Thermoanaerobaculia bacterium; assembly: GCA_046538065.1. Taxonomy (GTDB): domain Bacteria; phylum Acidobacteriota; class Thermoanaerobaculia; order Multivoradales; family DATKCC01; genus JBKHJP01. The sequence goes on from JBKHJP010000046.1 coordinate 16,302, forward strand.
TCACCAGACGAAGCGAATCGCCCGGACGGTTGCGGACCTTGCCGGAAGCGAGCGAATCCGGGCACCGCACATGGCCGAGGCAGTTCAGTACGTCCAGGGAGCGTCCTGGCTATGGGAGGACGTGACGTAAGGGGAGGAGAGTTGGTCCGGAGCATTCGGGGCACCATGGAAGCAGAGGCGGTCCGTACCGGCATCAAGCCGGAAGGACGGAACTGCCTCCGGAAGGAGCTTCCATGGATTGGACCGGAGTTCGCCGGGCGGCCGGGCTCGCCCTGGCCGTCGTCTTCCTCCTGGCCGCGATGCCCGCCTCGGCCCTGCCGGTCGAGGTGCCGGAGGAAGGGCCGGAGCTCTCTCTGGTCGAGAGAGTGGTCGGCTGGTTTGCCGGCCTCCTGCCGGGAGAGGCCACACCCGATCGCGCTTGGGAAGGTCTCGGCACCGGCATCGATCCCGAGGGCACCGAGGCCGAAGGTCAGGAGGACGATCCGACCGCTGATCCGCAGATCGATATGGGCATCGATCCCGACGGCTGAGGATCTTCGGGCGCCGGGGGTCGTCCTGGCCCCCGGCGCCTTTTCGTCTCCACCTGTCCCGCCCCGGGCTCAAGCGACACTGCATCCTCTGAAGGCGCTAATTTCCTGGAGGAGCTGATGCACATCACGGCAAAACTTCTGGCCGCCGTTGCGAGCGGAGAACTGCCCCCTCACGCTCTCTACGAGATCGTCAAGGCCCATGTGGTCGCTCTCTGCGAGACCTGCGAGGAAGGCATCGCCGAGTACGAGGCGAGCCTCCTCCTGGAAGGGGCCGAGCGCCCCGAAACCTACGGAGCCTCCATCGAGCGGGTCCGCCGGAGGGTCGGCACCCTGAGCCGAAAGGCCCGGCGGGAGCTGGCCCAGGCCGAAGGCTGGCTGAAGGAGCTCCGCCGCCTTCCCCCGGAGGAACGCCGCGGCAAGGTCAGCCGAGCTCATACGAAGTTCCGAGGTCGAGCCTTTATCGAGCTGGTCCTCTCCGAAGCGGAGGAGGCCACGCCCCGTGACTTGCGGGAGGCCCTTTCGCTCGCCGATGCCGGCTTCGTCGCCTGCTATGAAGCGCGGCATGCTGAGTACGACTCCAACCTCATGACCCGCGCGGTCGCCCTACGCGGCAACGCCTACCGCGCTCTCGGGCAGCTGAAGAAGGCTGACGAGGACTTCCGCTTCGCTCGACGCTTGACGGAGCAGGAGCCGGTGACAGACATCCTGGTCTGTGCTCAGCTCGACTCCTATGAAGGCTCACTCCGCAAGAATCAGCGACGGCTCAAGGAAGCGGCCGTCTTGCTCCACCGGGCAGCAACCCTCTACCGGCTGGCCGGAGAGAAGGAGAAGACTGCTCGAATTATGACCAAGCTTTCTCTCGTTCATCTCCACAGGACCAGCTATGACGAGGGAGTCGAGGTTGCCGAGAAGGTCCTGGAGCTTCTCGACGGCAGGGAATCCAGGCTATGGGGGTCTCCATTTAACCGGAGTAGACTTGCCCGGTGAGCTACCCGCGTGCCG
>JBKHJP010000359.1:0-4408 GCA_046538065.1 Thermoanaerobaculia bacterium
GTCGAGGACCTGCCCGCCGCCCTCGCCCGGCCCCTCCTGCCCCCAGAAGCCGAGGTCACCGGGCTCCTGGACGGCCGGCTCGAGGCCTCGGCGGGCCCCGCCGGCGCCCTGGACGCCGATGGGGTCTTCACCCTGGGTCCCGGCCGGCTCGCGTACGCGGCGGAGGGCGGCCGGATCGAGGTGCCCTACCGGGGGCGGATCGAGGCCACCTCCGGCGCAGACGGGCTGCGGGCGGGGCTCGACCTGGACCTGGGGGAGACCGGATCGGTGGCGGGGGAGGCCCGGGTGGCCGACGTCCGCCTCGGAGAGCCGCCGGGGGACGAGGAGCTCTCGGGCCGGATCGAGGTCGACCTGGAGGAGCTGGCCTTCCTCGCCGCGCTGGCGGAGCCCCTGGGCCCCCTCGACGGGAGCCTCCAGGCGGACCTCTCGGTCTCCGGGACGCTGGCGGCCCCCGACGTCTCCGGGGCCGCCCTCCTGACCGCATCGGAGGCGGAGCTTCCGGAGCTGGGCGTGACGGTGCGGGACCTGCGGCTCGCCGCCGAGCCGGTGGGCGAGGGGGTCCTGCGCCTCACCGGCTCGGCCCGCTCCGGCGGCGGCACCCTCGCCCTGGAGGGGGTGGCGCCGCTGACCCCGTCGGAGGAGACCCCCGTTCGCCTCCAGGTGCAGGGCTCGGAGTTCCGGGCGGTCGACACGCAGGCTCTCCGGGCCCAGGTGACGCCCGACCTGGAGGTGCGCTACGACGGCGCGCTCCTCGCCGTGACCGGTGAGGTCCGGGTCCCGGAGGCCCGGATCACGACGGACGAGGGCGAGGAGGCGCCGGCGGCGGTGGAGCCCTCCGCGGACGTGGTCTTCGTGGGCCAGGAGGCCCGGGACGAAGCGCCCGACGGCGAGGAGATGCGTTTCGCCGCCCGGGTGCGCGTCGTCCTCGGGGACGACGTGACCTTCGAGGGCTCCGGGCTGGAGACCGGCCTGGGCGGCAGCCTCCTCGTGGTCCAGGAGCCCGGGGCGCCTCTCCGGGCCACCGGGGAGCTGCGCCTGGAGGAGGGCACCTTCCAGGCCTACGGCCAGGACCTCCGGATCGAGCACGGGCGGCTGGTCTTCGCCGGCGGCCCGGTGACCAACCCGGGGATCGACCTGCGGGCCTTCCGGGAGGCCCGGGACGGGACCGTGGCGGGGCTCGAGGCCCGGGGCACCCTGGAGCGGCCCGAGGTCACGATCTGGTCCGAGCCGGCGATGTCCCAGACCGAGGCCCTCTCGTACCTCCTCCTCGGCCGTCCCGTCGGCCAGGCAAGCCCGGAGGAGGGCGAGATGCTGGCCAACGCCGCGGGGTCGCTGGGCGTGCGGGGCGGGAACCTGCTGGTCGAGCGCCTCGCCGCCCGGTTCGGCCTCGAGGAGGCGCGGATCGAGACCGAAGGGACGTACGAGGAGGCCCAGCTCGTCCTCGGCACCTACCTCTCCCCGCGGCTCTACGTCTCCTACGGCGTCGGGCTCTTCGAGGCGGTGAACACGTTGCGGATCCAGTACCTCCTCTCCAGCCGGTTCACGCTCCGCACGGAGGTCGGCGCCGGAACCGGCGCCGATCTCCTCTACACCCTGGAGCGGGGCCGGGGCGAGGCGGTGGAGCCCCCCGAGCCCGTCGGGCCGGAGGACCTGGACGAGCCTCCCGAGCTGCCACCGGCGCCCCCCGAGCCGGAACGGTAAGATCGGCGCCGCCATGGACCGACGCATTCTCGTCACCGGGGCGCTCGGCCAGATCGGCTCCGAGCTGGTCCCCGCCCTCAGGGAGCGCTACGGCGACGACCGGGTCGTCGCCTCCGACGTCCGCATGGTGCCCAAGAGCCAGCTCTTCGGAGACGGCCCCTTCGAGTTCCTGGACTGCACCCGGGCCAAGCGGATCCAGGAGGTCGTCCGGCGCTACGAGATCGGCACCATCTACCACCTGGCGGCTCTGCTGTCCGCCGTCGCCGAGGAGAAGCCCCAGGTCGCCTGGGACGTGAACATGGGGGGGCTCTACCGCATCCTGGAGGTGTCCCGGGAGACCCGGTGTGCGGTCTTCGTCCCCAGCTCCATCGGCGCCTTCGGTCCCACCACGCCCAAGGAGCACACGCCGCAGGACACGATCCAGCGGCCCACGACCATGTACGGCGTGACCAAGGTGGCCGGGGAGCTCCTGTGCGACTACTACCACCAGCGCTTCGGCGTGGACACCCGCGGCGTGCGCTTCCCGGGGATCGTCTCCCACCGGGCGCCACCGGGAGGTGGAACCACCGACTACGCGGTGGACATCTTCTACGGCGCCGTCCGCCACGGGCGTTACACCTGCTTCCTGCGCCGGGACACGTCCCTGGACATGATGTACATGCCGGATGCGGTCAAGGCCATGATGGACCTGATGGAAGCCGATCCGGACCGGCTGCGGCACCGCAACGCCTTCAACGTCACGGCGATGCAGTTCACCCCGGAGGCCCTGGCCGCCGAGATCGCCCGGCACGTCCCCGGGTTCACCATCGACTACGAGGTGGATCCGGTCCGCCAGGCGATCGCCGACTCCTGGCCCGACTCCCTGGACGACTCGGCGGCCCGGGAGGAGTGGGGCTGGTCGCCGGAGTACGACCTGCCGGCCATGGCCCGGGACATGCTCGAGAACCTGCGGCGCAAGCTCGGGTCCGGAGAGGCCCGGGCCGCCTCGTCGTGACCGAATCCGCCTGAACAGGAGGAATCCCCATGCCGCTCGATCGACTGCACGAGGCTCTCGACGTCCACCTGGCCGAGCTGGAGGAAAAGGGCACCCTCAAGGGTGCCGAGGACGTGATCGTGGACGTGGTGCCCCCCCGCGACGGCCGGGGTCCCCGGTACCGGCTGGAAGGCCAGGGGGACAGGGAGTTCGTGAAGATGAACTCCAACTCCTACCTGGGCCTGGCGCTCCACCCGGAGGTGATCGCCGCCGAGGAGGAGGTCTCCCGCGGGTTCGGCACCGGTCCCGGCGCGGTGCGCTTCATCAGCGGCACCTACCGCCAGCACGTCGAGCTCGAGGAGCGCCTGGCGCGCTTCCACGGCCGGGAGGCGGCGATGGCCTTCAGCTCCGCCTACGCCACCGTGATGGGGCTGCTGCCGCCCCTCATCACCGGCGAGACCGTGGTGATCAGCGACGAGCTCAACCACAACTGCATCATCAACGCCATGCGCCTGGCCCGCCCGGCGGCCAAGCGCATCTACCACCACAACGACATGAAGGAGCTGGAGGCCGCCCTCACGCAGGCGGTGGGCGCCCGGCGGGCGATCGTGGTCACGGACGGCATCTTCTCCATGCGCGGCGACCACGCGCCCCTGGCCACGGTCATGGACCTGGCGCGGCGCTACGACGCCGAGTTCCCGGAGAACGTCCTGGTGGTCGTGGACGACTCCCACGGCGTGGGTGCGTTCGGGGAGACGGGCCGGGGCACGGAGGAGTACTGCGGCGCGCGGGCGGATCTCGTGGTGGCGACCCTGGGCAAGGCCCTGGGGGTCAACGGCGGCTACGTCGTGGGCTCGCAGACGGTGGTGCGCTTCCTTCGGGAAACTTCGCCCTTCTACGTCTACTCGAACCCGATCACCCCGGCGGAGGCCGCGGCGGCGGGCAAGGCCCTGGAGATCCTGGACGGCGAGCGGGGCCGGGACCTCCTGGCCCACCTGCGTGCCATGACCAAGCGCTTCGAGCGGGGCCTGGTGGACCTGGGCTACGAGACGATCCCGGGGGACCACCCGGTGACCCCGCTGATGGTCCGGGACACGGGGAAGACGGCGCGGCTGGTGGCGCACCTGAAGCAGAACGGCGTGCTGGCGACGGGTCTCAAGTACCCGGTGGTGCCCCGCGGCGACGAGACGATCCGGTTCCAGGTCACGGCGGACCTGACGGAGGCGGACGTGGACCAGGTGCTGTCGGTCCTGGAGGAGTGGCCCGGGCGCACCGGCTGACCCAAGAGTGCCCCGTCCCGGGCCGGTCCGCCGTGCCCGTGGGCTCCCCCGTATCGGCGAGGTCCCTGCCGGAGAACGCCGGCCGGCTCCGGTCCGTTGAATCCCCGTAGTTCAATCAATCGAACGAAATCCGAGGAGCTGGATGAGGGCTCGTTCCTCATCGATGAGGAAGAGTCTCGCCCGCTTCTCTGAATCCCGTCAGGACAGGCCGGAACACCTCTCATTCTGCCCTCATCGAAGCTGGCAGTGGGCTTGCCTCACAGGAGGCGACAATGCGAGGAATCAGGCGGCCCCGAGGTGCCGCCCTTCCAGAACCCTTTCTCTAAAGGAGGACAGGATGAGTGTGAGCACCAACTGGCGGCGCGTCTTCGCCCTGGCAGCGGTCCTGCTGCTGGTGAGCGGAGGCGTGGCCGTCGCCCAGGAGCAGGCCGGGAACCTCTACGGTACGGTCACC
>JBKHJP010000360.1:0-4392 GCA_046538065.1 Thermoanaerobaculia bacterium
AGGTTGGCGAGCTCGCTCCGCTCGCCCTTCTCCAGGTTGACGTGGGCGTAGAGCGGGTTCCCGCGGAGCCGGTCGATCAGGTACGACAGGCCGTTCGAGTGGGCGTCCAGGTAGGGCGTGTCGATCTGGAAGACGTCGCCGGTGAGGACGATCTTCGACCCCTCGCCGGCCCGGGTGATGATGGTCTTGATCTCGTGGGGGGTCAGGTTCTGGGCCTCGTCCACGATGAACATGACGTTCGAGAAGCTCCGTCCGCGGATGTAGGCCAGAGGCACGATGTGGAGCTTGTCGTGCTCGATCATCTCGTCGATCCGCCGGGCCTCCTTGGAGGTCTCGGAGAACTGGTTCTTGATCACCGAGAGGTTGTCCCACAGGGGCTGCATGTACGGGTTGACCTTCGAGTGGATGTCTCCCGGCAGGTAGCCCAGGTCCTTGTTCGACAGCGGCACGATGGGCCGCGCCAGGTAGATCTGCCGGAACAGGCGCCGCTGCTCCAGGGCGCCGGCGAGGGCGAGGAGGGTCTTGCCCGTCCCTGCGGCTCCGCTGATGGTGACCAGGGAGACGTCCCGGTCGAGGATGGCGTGGAGCGCGAAGGTCTGCTCGGCGTTGCGGGGGCTGATGCCGTACGCCGGGGCCTTGGTGACCCGCTCCAGGCGCGCCGCCGGAGCGTCGTGGCGGGCCAGGGCCGACTTGCCGCCGCCCCGGACGATGAAGTAGTGGTTCGGCGCCGGCGGCTCCGGGAGGACGTCGGCGACGGGCACGGACTCCTCGGCGTGGAGACGGTCCACCACGCCTTCGCCGTCCACCTCCAGCTCGCCGATGCCGCGGTAAAGGTGGTCCAGGTCGGCGATCCGGACCGTCTCGTAGTCCTCCGCCGCCAGGGCCACCGCCCGGGCCTTGACCCGGAGGTTGATGTCCTTCGAGACCAGGATCACCTTCCGGGGCGCCTCCCGCGCCGCCAGGGCCAGGGCCGCGTTCAGGATCCGGTGGTCGTTCTTCTTCGAGCCGAAGAGCTCCACGGCGTCCAGGGTCCCGTCCTCCTCGGCGATCACCCGGAAGCGCCCCTTGCCGGCGCCGTTCAACGGGATCCAGCGGCGCAGGTCGCTCTGCTGCGAGAGGTGGTCCAGGCGGCGCATGAACTCCCGCGCCTGGAGGTTGATCACGTTGTGGCCCTTCTTGAACTGGTCCAGCTCTTCCAGGACCGTCAGGGGCACGGCCACGTCGTGCTCCTCGAAGGAGCCGACGGCCTTGGCGTCGTAGAGGACGACGGACGTATCGAGGACGAAGATCTTCCGGGTCGGCGCTTCAGGCATCGACGGCAAGCGGCGGGTTGGAGAGTGGGGGACGGCGCCCGGACGGGGAGACGGAGCACCCCGGAGCCGCGAGCCCCGGGGCTGCTTCGCTCGTCATGAGCGTCTTTCTACCACGAAAAAGCCCCCCGAGTCTCGGGGGGCCGATTCGCTCCAGATTCGCTCCGGAACGCATCCTGGAGCGGGCGGATTCGACCGGACCGGGCCGGTTCGACCGGATCGGGCCGGATCCGGGCGGGATCAGGCGAGCTTGGCGACGTTCTCGGCGGCGGGGCCCTTCTGGCCCTGCACCACGTCGAACTCCACCCGCTCACCCTCCACCAGGGTGCGGAACCCGTTGCCCTGGATGGCGGAGTAGTGGACGAAGCAGTCTTTCGAGCCGTCCTCCGGCGTGATGAAGCCGAAGCCCTTGGACTCGTTGAACCATTTGACTCTTCCGGTGGTACGCATCCGGTACTCCCTCGTTCTCTCTGCTGCCGTAGTCGGGGGTCCAGAATGCGATACCGACCGACTACGAGCTCTCCGCGGAAGCCAGCCCCGCGTTGGCTCGCTCCGGGCTCCGAGCGGACCTCCCGCCCAGGGCTCCCGGCGCTGGGGGGCACGCGGCCCCCGGTTTCGGCGCAAAGGCTACACTGGATCCGTTCCACTCGTCAACTGAAATCTTCGAGACGGCGGGTTGCCCCGCGGCCGGGGGACGGCGCGGCTGGACTAAGAACGGACGGGTACCACCCGCTCCGCCGGAGGGAGGCAGCGGCGGTCGTCGCAGGCCTGGAAGGAGAGGACCAGGCCGGCGTCGTCCCCCTCCGGCCGGAGGCGGCCGGTGATCTCGACGGCGCCGGTGTGGACCGGGACCGGATCCTCCCCGTCCGGCGCGCCCGCCAGGGGGTCGCCTGGCGGCCAGACCACGTCCAGGAGCTCGCCGCCCCGGGCTTCCACGCGGAGGGGTTTCGTGCGGTCCGCCGGGGCGTCCGCCGCGTAGACGTGCCAGCCCGGAGCCACCTCCAGGCGCAGGCGGAAGTCCACCGCGCCATCGGGTCCGGGCTCGCCTACCGCCAGGCGATGGTGGACCGCGGCCTCCGCCTCTTCCCCGGGCCCCGCACCCGGCGCAGCCGCATCCGGGCCGCTCCGCCCGGCGTCCTCATCGAGAACCCCTCCGTGGAACCGGAGGTTCGCCAGGGCCAGGGTGCGGCACGCGTCCGGCGCCCGGCCGACGGCGGGGGAGAAGGCCGCCAGGGCCCGCCGGGCCGTCTCCCGGAAGCGGCCCTCGCCGGTGCGCTCCGCCAGGTCCAGGAGGTTCAGGACGGCGATGCCGTTGGCCGCCGGCGTGGCGCCGTCGAAGATCTCCTGGCTCCGGAACAGGAGGTCCGGGCTCTCGGCGGCGTTGTACCAGCCGCCGTCCGGGTGGGCCAGGCGCTCGTCCTGCTCGCCGGCGATCTCCGCCGCGGCCTCCAGCCAGCGGCCCTCGCCGGCCACCTCGTGGAGTGCCAGGAGGCCCCGGACGAGAAACGCGTAGTCCGAAAGGAAGGCGGCCACCCGCCCCTCCCCCTCCCGGATCGCGTGGAGGAGCGGCCCTCCACCGGGCCGCATGGTGCCGAGGACCCCCTCGGCGGCCCGGGCGGCGCGGCCCACCAGCTCCCGGTCCTCCAGCGCCCGGCCCGCCAGGGCCATGCCCCGGATCGCCATGCCGTTCCAGTCCGCCAGGACCTTGTCGTCGGTGGCGGGCCGCTCGCGCCGGGCCCGGGCCTCGAACAGGCGCCGGCGGAGGGGCTCGATCTCCTCCAGCAGGTCCTCCCGGGTCCGCCGGCGCCGGGCGGCCTGCTCCTCCAGGGGGTCGGGGAGATGGAGGACGAAGTCGCTCCCCTCGAAGGTGGGCTCCCGGTCGAAGCCGTAGATCGGCGCCAGGAAGGCGAAGTCCTCGTCCCCGAGGACCTCCCGGAGCTCCTCGCCGCTCCAGACGTAGAACGCACCCTCCCGGCCACCGGTCTCGGCGTCGATGGCGCTCCAGAAGACACCGTCCGGGGCGCTCATCTCCCGGACGAGGAGCTCCGCCGTCTCCCGGGCGATCCGGGCCGCCTCCGGGGAGCCGGTGCGCTCGTGCTCCAGGGCGTAGAGCTCCAGGAGGAACCCGTTGTCGTAGAGCATCTTCTCGAAGTGGGGCACGAGCCAGCGGCCGTCCGTGGCGTAGCGGTGGAAGCCGCCGCCGAGCTGGTCGTAGATCCCGCCCCGGGCCATGGCGTCGAGGGTCCCGGAGAGCATGTCCGCCGCCTCGGGCGCTTCCTCGTGCCCCACCAGCTCCCGCAGGAGGAACAGGTTCGACGGCGTCGGGAACTTGGGCGCGCTGCCGAAGCCGCCCTGGACCGGGTCGTAGGAGCGCTCCAGGGACCGGTAGGCCCCCAGAGCCGCCCCCGCCGGGGCCGGCTCGTCGCCCGGGGCGAACCGCTCCTCCAGGACCCGGCCCATGGCCTGGGCCACCTCGTCCGCCTGGAGCTGGACGTCGTCGCGGCGGTCCTCCCAGGCGTCGGCGAGCCCCCGGAGCACCGCCGGGAACCCCGGGCGGCCGTACCGGTCGTCCGGCGGGAAGTAGGTGCCGGCGTAGAAGGGCTTGAGCTCCGGCGTCAGGAACACGGAGTTGGGCCACCCCCCCTGGCCCGCCAGGATCTGGGTGGCGATCATGTAGACCTCGTCGATGTCCGGACGCTCCTCCCGGTCCACCTTGACGTTGACGAAGCGCTCGTTCATCAGGCGGGCGACCTCCGGGTCGGAGAAGGACTCGCGCTCCATGACGTGGCACCAGTAGCAGGTGGAGTAGCCGACGGAGAGGAAGAGGGGTCTGTCTTCCTCCCGGGCCCGGGCGAGGGCCTCGTCGCCCCAGGGGTACCAGTCGACGGGGTTTTCGGCGTGCAGCAGGAGGTAGGGGCTCGATTCGCCGGCGAGGCGGTTCGGCGTGGCGGCGGCTCCGGGCGTGCGGCGGGAATCGGTCATCCCCGGCAGTGTAACGGAGGTCCCGAGCCGGGCCGGGGTGGGAGGGGGGTGGGCCACGGACCGGGGTGGGAGAGGGGTGGGCCACGGACCGGGGTGGGAG
>JBKHJP010000047.1:0-17556 GCA_046538065.1 Thermoanaerobaculia bacterium
GCGTGGGCCCGGCGGGGCCCGCTCCCCCGGTGGCTCCGGCGCGGGGTTCGTCCACCCGGCCTCGAGCGGCGGGCGCAGCTGCCGCCGCCGGCTCGGAATCCCCAGCCCCTGCCCTCCCCCCGCCCGGCGGTACGGCAGGTCGGAGCCCTTCACCCGCATGAAGCGGCCGACCTCTGGGCTCCGTCCTGAGCGAGCGTGGCGAGCCGAAGGGTCGGCCGGGGGAGGCGCCGGGGGACACCCGGACCCCGCCCACCCCGGTTCGCCCCGGCGTTACCTTCGCCGCGACAGGGCCCAGCGGGTGAGGGCCCGGCGGAGGCTGAAGCGGCGGCCGACGCCTTCCCGGCGGCGTCTTGCCGGGGGGAGCTCCGCCACCCTCCCGCCGACCTCTTCGACGATCCGGTCCGTGTGCTCGCCCAGCTCCGGGTAGGCCTCGCCGGCGCGGGGGCGCCCGCCGCCGATCCGGGCCGGGAACCCCAGGCGGAACAGGCCGTCGGCGCCGCGCTTCAGGACCCCCCGGGCCGCCGTCTGGGGATGGCGGGCCGCCTCGTCCGCCGGCAGCACCGCCTCCACCGGCAGGTCCACCCCGGCCAGGAGCTCGCGCCACTCCGCCAGGGTGCGCCGCGCAACCATCCGGGCCACCTTCCGGTGGGTCTTCCCGTCCTCCCGGTACTGGAGCTTGCGCAGGTCGGGCCGGCCCGCCGCCTCGCAGAAGCGCTGCCAGAAATGCTCCTCCAGGGGCGCCACCGCCAGCCAGCCGCCGTCGGCTGTGCGGTACAGCCGGTAGCACGGGAGCGCCCCGGCCAGCCCGTGGGGCTCGCCCACCGCCGGCGCCTCCCCGCTGCCGGCGGCCCCCTCCTCCGCCCAGCCCACCAGGTTCAGGTGGACCGCCGCATCGAAGAGGGACGCGTCGATCCGCGTGCCCTCCCCCGTCCGCTCCCGGGCGAAGAGCGCCGCCAGGACCGACGAGACGGCGGACCATGCGCCGGTCACGTCCGCCGCCGGGTAGGCGGGCATCGACGCCGTGGCGGCCAGCGTCCCGGCCAGGGCCTGGTAGGTGAGGTCGTGCCCGGCCCGGGGAGCGTAGGGCCCGTCCTGGCCCCAGCCGGACAGGGAGCAGACCACCAGGCGGGGGAACCGGCGGCGGAGCTCCTCCGGGTCCAGGCCGAGGCGCGCCAGGGTTCCGGGGCGGAAGGTCTCCAGCAGGACGTCCGCGCCCTCCAGGAGCCCCTCCAGGACCTCCCGGCCCGCCGGGCGCTTCAAGTCCAGGGCGACGCTCTCCACCCCGGAGAGGAGCAGCGCCGCCAGCGTGCTCCGGCTTTTCACCCCGGTGTCAGCGCCGTTCCCGGCCAGGGGCGGCGCCAGGCGCACCGGGTCGCCCATGCGGGGCTCCTCCACCTTGACCACCCGGGCCCCCAGGTCCGCCAGCAGGTGGGCGGCGAGGGGCCCCGGCAGGTGCCGGGACAGGTCCACGACCAGGGTGCCGGACAGGGGGGAAGAGGTCACGGTGGCGAGCTCACGGGGTCGCACGACGACGGCGGAATTGTACGGAACCGACGACGAAACCCGCGGACGGGGATTGTAGGGGAGGAGCTTGCCTCCTCCCGTGGGCCGGGCGACAACGACCGCGCCGGTGAAGGGCGGAGCCCCGCCTACTCCCGCTCCACCACCATGGCGTGGCCCATGCCGCCGGCGGCGCAGACCGTGGCCAGGCCCAGGCCCAGGCCCCGGCGCCGGAGCTCGTAGAGGAGCTGGGTCACCACCCGGGCGCCGGTGGCGCCGAAGGGGTGGCCGATGGAGATCGAGCCGCCGGTGACGTTGAGGCGGTCCAGGTCGACCTCCCCCACCGCCTTCGTGCGGCCCAGCTCCTCCTCGGCGAACTTCTTCGACGCCAGGGCCTTCAGGTTCGAGAGGATCTGGGCCGCGAAGGCCTCGTGCATCTCCACCAGCTCGACGTCGGAGAGCTCCACCCCCGCCCGTTCCAGGGCCACCGGAGCGGCGTAGGCCGGCCCCTGGAGGAGCTGGGTCGAAGGGTCCAGGGAGGCGAAGGCGAAGGAGCGGATGTAGCCCAGGGGCTCGTAGCCCAGGGCCTTCGCCTTCTCCTCGCTCATCAGCAGCACGGCGGAGCCGCCGTCGGTCAGCGGGCTGGAGTTGCCCGCCGTGAGCGTCCCGTAGCGCCGGTCGAAGACCGGCTTCAGGCCCCCCAGGGCCTCCATGGAGCTGTCGGCGCGCACGCCGTTGTCCCGGTCCACGGCCTCCTCGTAGCGCGGCGGCGGGAAGGTCGTGGCGATCATCTCGCCCATGCGGCCGTCCTCCAGGGCCGCCGCCGCCCGCTCGTGGGACATCAGCGCGATCTCGTCCTGGGCCCGGCGGGAGACGTCGTTCTCCTTGGCCATCTTCTCCGCCGACTCGCCCATGGTCATGCCCGTCGTGTACTCGGCGATCGCCGGCGCCTGGGGGGCCAGGTGCTGGGGCCGCAGGTCCGCCAGCGTGCCCACCTTCGCCGGCAGGCTCTTCGCCCGGGAGAGCTTCATGAAGGTCCGGGCGGCCTTCTTCGAGAAGAGGATCGGCACGTTGGACAGCGACTCGGCGCCCCCCGCCAGGACCACCTCGCACTCGCCGGTGAGGATCTGCTCGGCGCCGAAGCAGATCGCCCGGTTGGAGGAGGCGCAGGCCAGGTTGACGGTGGTCCCGGGGATGTCCATGGGCAGCCCCGTGCGGAAGACCACCTCCCGGCCCAGGTTCGGGGCGTTGACCTGGGGGATCACCGTGCCGAAGACGGAGAAGTCGATCTCCGCCGGGTCGATCCCGGTCCGCGCCACGAGCTCGCCCGCCGCCACCCCGGCCAGGTCGATGGAGTCCATGTCCCGGAACAGGGTGCCGGCCTTGACGAACGGCGTCCGGCAGCCGTCAATGATGGCGATCCGGCCCCCGGGGCCCTTCAGGTTCTGCTTGCCCGTCTTGCGGAGCGAGACGGCCAGGCCGGTCTGCACCGTGTCCGCCCGCTCCCGGATCTCCTGGAGCGCGGTGGCGTCGTTGGCCGGCCGGAGCGGCACCGGCAGCTCGCCGTGGCCGTTGCCGTTGCCGGTTTCGGGATTGCCCTTGGTCTCGTCAGCCATGCTCGTGCCTCCTCGCAGTGCCCAGGGAAGTCCTCGCCCTACGGGAACCCTTATACCACGGCGTGCCGCACCGCGGCGGAAGCCCATGGCCTCCCGGGGCCTCGAGGGACCGACCCTCGTCGCACGGCCCGTGCTCCGTCAGCCACCGGATGACGCGTGGCTCCGGCCCCGACTCGGGGACCCCCGGGATTCCTTCACTTCGGGCTCAGGATGCCGGCGTCCAGCAGGCTCGCCACCACCCGCGACGCCTCCTCCTCCGGCAGGGACGCCAGCGCCGACTGGAGCGCTTCGTGGTCCTCGGCCTCGACGGCCTCCCGCACCGGCGCCGGCGCGGCGGCCAGGGCCTCCCCGGGCGCCGGCGCGTCGATCAGCTCCAGGATGCGCCGGACGACGCGGCTGTCCTGAACGTCGAGCCCTTCCGTCAGGGCCTCCGGGTCCCGCTCCCCCTCCTGGATGCGGCGCACGGGCTCCGAGAGCTGCCAGCCGTTTTTCTCGAACTCCCGGAGCGCCTCTTCGACCCGGTCCCGCGGGCCCTCCTCCCCGCGGGCCAGGGCGGCGACGGCCCGGAGGAACGGGTCGAACTCCTGGAGGACCCGCTCCATGTCCGGGCCGGAGCTGCCAACCTCGCCCACCAGCCCGGCGTCCCGCAGCCGGTCCACGGCCTCCTCCGCCTCCTCCGGCGGGAGGTCCCGGAGGGCCGCGTTCAGGGCCTCCGTGTCGTTCGCCTCGATGGCCTCCCGCACCGGGGCCGGGGCGGCGGCCAGGGCCTCCTCGGGCGTCGGGGCCTCGATCAGCTCCAGGATGCGCCTGAGCAGGGCGGCGCTGTTGGGGTCCACGTCGGCGCCAAGGGCAGCGCCGTCCCGCTCCCCGCTCCAGATGCGGTGGACTCCCTCCGTGAGACGCCAGCCGTTCTCCTCGAGCTGAGCAAGCCCCGCCTCAACCTTCTCCCTAGGGGCCTCCTCTCCGCGGGCCACGGCGGCAATGGCCCGCAGAAACGGGTCGAGCTCCTGAAGAGCTCTGTCCACGTGTCCGGCCTTCTGGCTACCTCGTTCCTGCTTCACCATCTTCTCTTCCTCACTTTCCCCAGAACCGCCTCGCCGTCCGGAGCTCGCCGGGGAAGCGTCTCGGAGAGCTCCCGAAATCGGACGCCGTCAGATTCCCACCCAGCTCCAAAGCGCCTGAAGGGCCCAGCAACGCCCTCCGATGCGCCTCAGCGCCGGCGGGCGCGGCCCTCAAGCTCCCGGAGCTCGGCCATGGTCTGCTCCAGCCAGCGGAGCCGCTCGGCGGGTGTCATCTCCAGGCCCCGGCGCGTCTGGCGGCGGCGGTGCTCCTCGTAGCTCCAGTCGTGCCCCTCGGGCGAGGGCGGCTCCCCCTTCCGCTCGTCACTCATCTCCGCCTCCCAGCTCCTGGAGCCGTTGCACGTCCTCCTGGTCCAGGGCTCTGCCCGCTGCGCGCTTGAGGGCGATGAGGTCGCGCCGGGGCACGACGGACACCTCGATGCCTTTCAAGGGAACCCGGACCGCCCGCCGGAAGACGTCCTCGAAATCGAAGGGCTCTTCCACGAAGAGATCGACCTCCAGGGGGCCGGCTTCGCTCCAGAAGGAGAACACCCGCAGGTTCTTGTCCCGGATCCACCGCTTCCGGGTTTCCGGGTCGGCGAACGATTCTGGAGGCACCGGCGCCCGGGGGTGGTATCCGAGCTCCGTGAGAGCATTCAGCGCCCGCCGGACGTTGTCCGGCTCGAGATGGACCACCAGGTCCAGGTCGGCGGTCGTCCGGAGGAAGCCGTGGAGGACCACGGCCACGCCGCCCACCACCAGGTAGCGGACGCCCGCCCGCTCCAGCGCCGCCAGCACACGCTCGATCTCGCCGACCACCCGGTCAGTCTACTAGCGAGGCTCCGCCGGTCCGTCCTCCCCGGCCCGGACCACCGCCACGCCCCGCTCCGCCCAGCCCACGAGGTCGTCCAGGGGGAGGCGGCCGTCCCCGAGGAGAACGAGCAGGCGCAGGCGGCCGAAGGGCCGGGGCGGCCTCCGGTCGGCCCGGCCCAGGAGCCGGAGGAGCTTCCGGACGGGGCCCGCCCGCTCCCGCCCCCGCGGCTTCAAAACCTGGCGGGCCAGGGTGGTCAGGGTCCGGGCGTCGCCGGCGATCAGGCTCGGGCGGGCCCAGGCCGCCGCGCCCGGGGCCGCCCGGGGATCGGGCTCCAGGAACAGGGCCGCCCCGGAGTCCAGGGCCCAGGCCAGCACCACGCGACCGTCCAGGGTCCGGAGGTCGAAGCTGGCGAGGGCGATCTCCCGGGGGAGGGGCCGGCGGGGGCGGAGCGCCCCGAGACCCGCCGCGGCCCGCTCCAGCCGGCGCCCGAGGGACCGGGCCCGGTCCAAAAGCTCGCCCGGCGGCATCGTGGCGCCTCCGGCCCGGACCGCTCCTGGCGCCGCCCGGACCGGCAGCTCCTCCGGCCCTGACCCCGAACGGCTCCCCCGGGCGGGCGGTGCGGGGAGGACGGCCACCGGGATTCCGTCCCCCGGCTCGGGCTCCCCGGGGAGGAGCAGCCGGGCGCCGCACCCGGCCGGGGTTCCGCCGTCCTCTTCGCCCAGGGGAACCGCCGTGGAGCCGGCGGCCTGGACCGCCAGGTCCGCCGCCACGGCGTCCGGGTGGGGGCGCCAGCGGTAGGCGACGGGAGCCCCTGGCGGGAGATCGAGGCCGGTGAGGGCGGCGGCGCCGGCGGCGGCCTGCCCGGCGAGCTCCCCCCAGGAGCGCCAGCGGACGTCGAGGCCGTCGGGGAAGAAGAGGGCGGGCTCGTCCGGGGTCGCCTCCGCCCGGGCGGCCACGGACGCGAAGAGGCCGTGGCCGGCGGCGGCTCCCGGCGGCTGCGACGCCTGCGACGGCTCCGGCCCCCCGGACATGGCGGCAACGTAGCACAGGCCCTCCCGCTCCCTCCGGCAGGGAGCACCCGCGGGCCGTCCGCCGGCCGGGACGAGCCGCGCCTCGCCACGCCGAGCCGGTCCCCCTTCGGCCGGTGCGCCTTTGATAATCTCGATTCCGTGAGCAGTAGAGATCGTCGCACCGCCGGTGGCCGCTCCGGCCCGGCGGACCCTCCTTCGCCTCCGCCGCTGACGCACCGGCTTCGGCGCATGCTCCTGGCCGGGCTGATCATCCTCGTCCCGGCGGCGTTGACCGTCTACGTCCTGCTCGTCCTCTTCCGGCTGATGGACGGGTTCTTCGGTCCGCTGGTGGACCGGGGGCTCTCGGTGTTCATCCCGGACGCCCACGTCCCGGGGCTGGGCCTGGTCATGACCCTCCTGGTGGTCCTGGTCCTGGGCTGGCTCTCCACGAACGTCGTGGGCCGGCGGCTGATCTCCGTCTTCGAGAACGTGGTCCAGCGGGTGCCGGTGGGGCGGACCATCTACGCGGCGACCAAGGGCGTGCTGGAGGCGGTCTCCCGGGACCAGGCGGAGGCCTTCACCAGGGTGGTCCTGGTGGAGTACCCGAAGGAGGACATCTTCGTCCTGGGCTTCGTGACCCGCGGCGCGAGCTGGGAGGGTATCGATCCCCGGATCCGCGACTTCCTCCTGGTCTTCATCCCCACCACGCCGAACCCCACCAGCGGCTTTCTCCTCCTCGTGCCCCGGGAGGAGGCCATCGAGCTCCCCATCTCGGTGGAGGACGGCATCCGGATGGTCATCTCCGGCGGCATCCTCCTGCCGGAGCTCCCGGAGCTGCACGCCGAGGGCCTGGCCCGGGCGGCGAAGGCCTCCGACGGCTCCTTCGAGACCGCGGCCCGGTGACGGTGGAGCCGTCGATCCGGGCTCGCCGGCATTTCTGCGCCCTCGGATCGGTTTCCATGCTGGAAGGCCGATGCCCGTGCCCCGAGCCGCCCCCATGATCCGTCGCGCCATCGCAGCCGTCCTCGTCGCCGCCCTCCTGGGGAGCGTCCCGGCCTCCGCCCAGTCGGTCTCCGAGCCGGAGCTGTTCGTCAAGAGCAGCCAGGTCTCCCTGCGCGCCCTGGACGTCTGGGGCGAGGTCGAGGACCCGGAGGCCCTCGCCCGCGTGACGGAGATCGGCTACCGGGTGGCCCGCCACGCGGGCTACACCGAGATGCCGTTCACCTTCCACCTCCTGGACATGCCGGCCCCCAACGCCCTCGCCCTGCCCGGCGGCCACATCTTCGTGACGCGGGGCATGCTGGACCTCGGCCTGTCGGACGACATGCTCGCGGCGCTCCTGGGCCACGAGATCGCCCACGTGGCCCAGAACCACCACCAGCGGATGCAGAAGAAGGCGACGCTGGTGAACGTCCTGAGCCAGGCGCTGGTGGCGGGCGTGATGATCGCGGCGGCGAACGACGACAGCCGCAGGGTCCGGGACCCGTACTTTCGCCCCTACGACCCATCCGGCCGCGAGCCATCCCGCGGCGAGGTGATCCAGGGCGCGGCGGCGGCCAGCCTGGTGCTGGGTGAGCTCATGCTCCGCGGCTACAGCCGCGAGCACGAGGACGAGGCGGACCTGGAGGGCCAGCGCTGGGCGGCGGCGGCGGGCTTCGACCCCGCCGGCACCCGGGAGCTGATGGCCTTGATGAGCTCCCGGCTTCCCCAGTCGAAGGAGTACGGCTACCTCCAGACCCACCCCTTCCTGGACGACCGGGCCCGCGCGGCACGGGCCCGCGGCGAGCACCTGAAGCGCCTGGAGCCGAAGAGCTGGGACGAGTTCCGGGAGCGTACCCAGGCCGCGCTGCTCTCCTTCGTGGAGTCCCGGGACGAGGACGAGCTCGAGCCGGAGGTGGTGCGCTTCCTGGAGGACGACGCCCTGGCGGCCTGGCCGGTGGGACGCAAGTCCGAGGCGATCCGCCTGGCCCGCCTCAAGGAGCTCGAGGAGGAGGAGCTCGCCGAGCGCGTCGTGGCCCGGGACTTCGGCGCCGTGCTCCGGGCCTACGAGCGGCAGCGCCGGGAGGTGGCGGAGCTCTCCCCCGACAGCCCGTTCCTGGAGCGCCTGGACCGGGAGATGGCCGAGCTGGAAGAGGCCCGCGAGAAGGCCTACCCGGCGGCCCTGGAGGTCCTGGAGGAGGGGGTCTACGAGACCTCGTTCCTGGAGACCTTCGCCAGCAACTGGCCGGACTCGCCGCAGATCCCCGAGGTCACCCTGGCCCTGGGGGACGCCTACGCCCGCCTGCAGCGCACGACCGACGCGGTGAGCCAGTACCTGACGGCCTGGCGCAACGCGCCGGAGAGCGAAGCCGGGCAGCGGGCCCGGGAGGGCCTGAAGGTGCTGGCTCCGGACCTGGACGAGCTCGCCGCCCTCGAGGTACTCGCCGAGCAGGACGACGACGTGGAGCTCCAGCGCCTGGCGGCCGAGCGCCTGGTGGCGGCGGCCGGCAGCTTCACGGATCTGCGCAACGGCGCCCAGTACCTGGAGCGCTTCCCGGGCGGCTCCCACTCCGAGGCCGTGACCGAGCGGCTGAACACCCTGGCGGACAAGCTGTACAACGAGGTCACCCTGTACCGGGCGGTGGGGGACACGATGCAGGCGCTGGAGCGGATCCAGAAGATCCTCACCCACGCGCCGCTCTCCCCGGCGGCCCAGCAGCTCCGGGACCAGGCGGTCCTCGAGGGGTAGCGCAGGGTCGGGGCGGTGCAGCCCTGCACCGCCCCGACCCCTTCACCACCCCGGGTACTCAGTGGAACACGGCCGACGAGCCCGTGGCGATGCAGTACCACCTGACGATCCGCTACCGCCTGCCGGAGGACGAGGAGGAGGCCGAGGGGTAGGTCCGCCGGACGTCAGGTCGGCTCCGCCCGGGACGGCGGCGACCGCACGATGCGGCAGCGGGCTACCCCGCGCCCCTCGACCGCGCTCACCGTGAGCTGGAGGTCCTCGTGCTCCACCCGGTCTCCCGCGACGGGCGGACGGCCGAGGAGGTGGAGCACCAGGCCGCTCACGGTATCGACCTCCTCGTGCCCCAGTGCGACTCCCAGGGCCTCCCCCACCTCCTCCAGGCGCGCCGTGCCCTCGGCGAGGACCGCGTCGGCGCCGAGGGGGAGGATCTCGGGGCGGGCCTCCGCGTCCTCTTCGAGCTCGCCCACCAGCTCCTCGAAGAGGTCCTCCACGGTGAGGATCCCCGCCGTGCCCCCCTGCTCGTCCAGGACCACCGCGAGCTGGGCGTCCCCGTCCCGGAGGGCCTCCAGCACCCGGTCCAGGGGGAGGCTCCCGGGCACCAGGGGCGCGCGGCGGGCCAGGCGCCGCGGGACCGTGCCCTCCTCCAGGAGGACGCGCGCCAGGTCCCGGGCGTGGGCGAAGCCGATCACGTGGTCCAGGTTCCCCTCGTAGATGGGGTAGCGGGTGTGGAGCTCCCGGCCGAGGGCGGCGGCCACCTCCTCCCGGGAGGCGCCGACGGGCACGGCCACCACCTGGGTGCGGGGGACCATGACCTGCTCCGCGGTGAGCTCGAAGAAGTCCAGGAGCTCGCGCACCAGGAGGCCCGGGAGCTCCGGCAGGAGGCCCCGGCGCTGGCTCTCGGTCACCACCAGCTCCAGCTCCTCCGGCGTGTAGTGGTGCGTCGTCGTCTCCCGGCGGTCGATCCCCATCAGGCGGAGCAGGCCGTTGCCCGTGCCGTTGAGGACCAGAACCAGGGGCAGGAAGATCCGCTGCAGCCAGGCCATGGGAAGGGCCACCACCTCCGCCATGACCTCCGGCTGCTGGAGGGCCAGGGACTTGGGCACCATCTCCCCCAGCACCACGTGGAGGTAGGTGAGGACGGTCACGGCCAGGACGCTCGCCGCCGCGTGGGCCACCACCCACTCGTGCCAGCCCACGGTCTCGAAACCGTCCAGAATCCAGGCCGCCACGGCGTGCTCGCCGTACATGCCGAGCCCCAGGCTCGCCAGGGTGATGCCGAGCTGGGCCGTGGCGATGAACCGGTCCTGCCGCACCGGGTCGCTCACCACCGCCGCCACCCGCCGGGCCTGGCGGGAGCCGCGGGCGGCCCGGGCCTCCACCGAGGCGCGGGAGGTGCCGATGATGGCGAACTCCGCCGCCACGAACAGGCCGTTGAGCCCCACCAGCACGACGATCACCGCCACCACGGTGAGCTCAGCCATCGCCGGCCTCCCGTCGCCTGCGGACCAGGACGCTCACCACCGCGTGGTGCTACACCCGCTCCACCTCCACCTCCAGCCCGGCGATCTCGATCCGCTCCCCGGCTTCCGGAAGGCGGCCGAAGGCCTCGAGCACGGCGCCGGCCACCGAGTCCGCCTCCTCCGGCCAGGGGGCCCCGGTCCAGCGCACGGCCCGGTCCACCGGAAGCCGCCCGGGGAGCCGCACCCGCCCGTCCGCCAGCTCCTCCGGCGTGACCGGCGCGCCGCCGAAGTCCTCCGGCACCTCGCCCAGGACGTCCCGGAGCAGGTCGCTCGCCGAGACGATCCCGGCCAGGCCCCCGAACTCGTCCAACACCACGAGCTGCAGGGCTTGGTGCCGCCGCATGACCCGGAGCACCTCATCGCTGGGCATCGTCTCCGGGACGACCTCCACCGGGCGGAGCAGCGAGTCGATCGGGAATGGGGGCTCCCCGGCGAGGAGCCGGGCCGCCAGGTCCCGACTGTGGAGGATGCCGATGACGTTCTCCCGGTCGCCCCGGTAGACCGGGTAGCGGGTGAAGGTCCCCTCGAGGACGGTCCGGACGAGCTCCTCGGCCGGCAGGTCGGCGTCCAGGAGCTGGACCCGGGGCCGCGGGGTCATCAGGTGCCGGGCCTTGCGGCGGCGCAGCTCCAGGGCCCGGCGCAAGCGGCGCGACTCCTCCGGCTCCAGCAGGCCGCCGGTCCCGCTCTCTGCGACCAGCAGCTCCAGCTCGTCCGGGGAGTGGACGTGGGCGTGGGTCGTGGTGGAGTGGCCCAGGGCCCGCAGGACCAGCCGGCCGCTCCCGTTGAGGATCCAGACGAACCAGTGGAGCAGCCGGCTCGACCAGCGCATGGGCACCGCCGTCCACCGGGCGGCCCGGATGGGTGCGTAGAGGGCGAGGGACTTGGGAACCAGCTCCCCCAGGATCATCTGCAGGGCGGTCAGGCCGACCAGGACCACCGCGGCGGCGGCGGAGTGCGCCCCGACCTTCTCGCCGTCGCCCATCCAGGCGAACCAGGGGGCCACGACGGGGGCGACCCGGGCCTGGGCGATGGCGCCCAGGCCCAGGCTGGAGAGGGTGATCCCCACCTGGCAGGCGGCCACGAAGTCGTCCAGGCGCTCGGGGGGCTCGATCTGCTCCAGGGCGGCGCGGGCCAGGCCGTCCCCCCCTTCGGCCCGGGTATGGAGCCGGCTCCGCCGGGCCCCCACGGCGGCGAACTCCGCCGCCACGTAGAAGGCGTTGGCAGCGATCAGCACCACCAGCAGGAAGAAGCTCAGGGCCAGCATCGACATGGGCGCCGCTCAGGAATCCCGCGCGAAGATCGAGCTCAGGAGCCCGGCGAGTCGGACGCCGGCCTGGAGGAGGCGCCGCTCCACGATGGGCGTCTTGGCGCGCAGGTAGTCGTAACCCAGGCGCCGGTCCCCCAGGTCGTAGACCTCGTCCCGGAGCTCGAAGGACTCGGCGATCCAGTCGCGGTACCCGGACGATTGCCAGTCGGCCACCTGCTCCGACGTCGGGTGGTCCAGGAACCGGACCAGCTCCGTGTACGAGAGCTCCCTCGCCTCGATCAGCCCGGAGTCCCACAGCCTGTGGAGGTCCGTCGCCTCGCCGAACCAGAGGACCAGGATCCGGTTGCCCCCGGCGTCGGAGGACCGCCCCACGTGGAGGGGCTGGTGGACGTCGCCCACGAAGTGGACCAGGAAGCGCAGGGCCTCGACCCGGTCCTGCCGGGGCGCCTCCGGGTCCCGGAGCACCCCTTCGAAGCGCTCCATCGCCGAGAGGACGTCCCCCCGGGGGCTCCGCTCCGTGGTCTCCAGGGTCTCGTCGTCGGCGATGTTGATGTAGTGCCAGGAGGCGGCCCGGGACCACTCCGGGTCGGAGCGGATCTCGTCGGCCCAGGTGCTCGCCCGGGCCAGGCTCTCCGGGCCCAGCAGCTCCCGGACCGCGGCGCGGGCCTCGTCCGACAGGTGGTTCTCGGCGATCGCCCCCACCACGCGGTGGCCGTTGGGACCCCAGGCGCGGGCGGCTCCGGGCAGGAGCAGGGCCAGGGCGACCGCCGCCGCCGGCATCGCCCGAAGGGCCAGGGAGGCCCCGGAGGCGCGACGGATCACGGCCCACCCTCCCGAAACCCCTCCAGGGCCTTCCGGAACGCCGGCGGGACGGGCTCGCCACGCTCGATCGTCGGCGCCTGCTCGCGGTCGGTCATTGGGATCTAGTGTACGGGGCTCGTCGTGGCAGATCATGGCCGCCACCCCGAGGGGGGGACGAAGAAGACAGTCAGCCGGATCCGGAGCCCTTCGGCCCCCTCGGGGCTCTCGTACATGGCTACGGCCAGGGTCCCCGCGGCGTCCTCCTCCAGGTGGGGATTCCCCGTCCACCGGCCCGCGCCCTCCGGGCAGGGCTCTCCGGGCAGGCACGGCTGCCACGCCCCGTCCGGACCGGCCGCCTCGAGCTGGAAGGCCACGAACCGGGACCCTTCCGGCAGGTGGACGGCGGTGAGCCCGCAGCGCCGGACGGCACCGGGGGCCGGGCCCAGCCCACCGGTGGCCGTGACCGGGCCGGCGTAGCCCGGCACCCGCGGATCGTCCGAAGCCCTGAGGCCCACGGCCAGCCCCGCGGCCCGCGCAGCCGGCCTCTCCGGGCACGGGGCTCCCTCACCTCCGGTCACGGCTTCCGCGGTGACCACCCATTCGCCGGGCCGGCACTCGGGACAGGTGCCGTCTTGGAAGGAGCGGAGCGCGGGGCCGGCGGCGGACGGCGGCGGCTCCGGCCCCGGATCGGGAGCGGGGGCGGGAGTGGGCTCCTCTTCCGCCCCGGGCGGCGCCCGGTCCGGTGCAGGGGCCGGCTCCGGAGCCGGCTGCGGGACCGGTTCCGGAGCGGGCTCGGGCGACGGCGGGATCGGCGCTTCCGCTTCCTCTGCCTCGGGCTCCGGCGCGGGGGCCGGCGGCTCCTCCGGTGGTTCCGGAACCGGCCGGGGCACGGGCTGCGCCGGCGGCTCCGGCGCGGGCTCGGGTCGAGGCCGCGGAGGCGGCTCGGGAGCCGTCCTGGCTGCAGGCGGCGGCGCCGGCAAGCCCTCCACCGCGAAGTAGCGCACCCGCAGGCCCTCCAGGGACTCCCCCACCTTGACCTGGGTGGCGCTCCGCTCCCTGGGGCGCCGGCCCTCCCGGACCCGGAGCTCGGCGACGTAGGCCATGTGCTCCGGGTGCCGGATCTGGAGGACCCAGCGCCCCTCGGTCAGGCCCCGCACCGAAGCGCGCCCGCGGTCGTCGGTGCGCACCGCCTCCGGACCGCCGGCCTGGTCACCCTCGCCGTGGACGAGGCGCACTTCGGCCCCGCCGAGGGACCGGCCCTGCCGGTCCGAGACCTCAACCCCCACGCCGGCGGTGCCGACCCAGGACTGGGCTCCCATCGGAGCCCCCGAGAAGATCAGCAAGAGCGTCGCGATCGCCGCAACTCTCATCATCTCCGACCCCTTTCCGTTGGTACGACGGCCGTGCCGAGACTATCGGATCGCCCGCTGGCGCCCGCCGCGTCGGCCGTCCGGGTGAACCGGAGGCCCCGACCGGCGGACACATGGAAGGGGTGTTCGCCCCCCGGCGAACCCGCACCGACCACCGACCTGGGAGGAGACCACCGTGCGCCCACACCCGACCTGCCCCCTCCGGACCGTCCTCGCTGCAGCTGCCCTCGCCGCGCTCGCCACCACCCTGGCCCCCTCCGCCGTGCCGGCGCAGACCCGGATCGCCCCCGAGGAGGACCTGGACTTCGACCGGCCCGAGTCCTGGGCGATGAAGTACTTCGGATCGCTGGTGGTGATGACGGGCCTCGGCGGCCCGCCGGAGCTCGAGCCCGGCGGGTTCGAGCTCGCCCTGGAAGGAGGATGGGTGCCCAGCCTGAGCGAGGAGGAGCGGACGGTCGGTTTCCTCGGGCAGAAGGAGGAGGACATCAATCGGACCTCCGTCTTCGGGCGTCTGCGCCTGACCGCCGGGCTTCCCGGCCGGTTCACCCTGACCGCCGGCTACGTCCCTCCCCTGGAGGTGGAAGGGATCCGCCCCCACCTGCTGGCCCTGGGCCTGGGACGCCCTCTCTTCGAGGGGCGCTCGTTCCGCCTGGACGGCCGGCTCACGGCCCAGCAGGGGACCTTCGAGGGCGACATCACCTGCTCCGAGAGCGCCGTGCGCGCCGGGGACGATCCGGACCTCAACCCCTTCAACTGTCTCGAGCCGTCGGACGACGAGATGGAGCTGCGCACGGTGGGGCTGGAGCTGGCGGGCTCCTGGCGGCTCCGGAGGGCGCCCCGGATCTCCCCCTACCTCGCCCTGGCCGGCCACTGGTTCGACAACGAGTTCCAGGTCGACGCCCGCTACGGCACCATCATCGACCGGACGCTGCTCCTGAGCGACGGCACCACCTGGTCGGCCACCGCCGGGGCGGGGTACGACGTCGGCCCCCGGACCCGGGTGGCCGGCGAGCTCTTCTACAGCCCCCTGGACGTGGTCCGGGATCCTGGGGAGGGGAGCGAGAACGACGCGCTGTTCAACGCTCGCGTGCTGGTGGGATTCAAGCTGCGATAGCGGAACCCGGGCTCACCGGTCCAGATCGGCCAGGCACTGCTCGTACTCGGCCCGGTCGATCTCGCCGCTGGCGTAGCGGCGCTTCAACAGCTCTTCGGGGGACTCGGGAACGGAACCGGAGCTGGCCAGCCCGATCCGCACCGCCCAGAGGGCCACGCACACGGCCAAGACGAGGATTCCGATCCAGCCGACCCAGGTCCACACTACGTGGGCGCCCTCGATCCAGTGCATCCCGTCGCTCCACCGCATCGTCCGCGGCCGGTCTCCAGCGCTCCTCCGTCCGTTGCGGGCCCGCTCGTCCCGTTCCGTCGGGCGTGGCGGGGCCCAGGATGCAGAATGCCTGCGAAGCCCGGCGCCGAACTTCCCGATCGCCGGGCTCGCAGGCATCCGCACGGCAAGGAGGTTCAGGGGCCCCGGGCGGGAGATCCTCCCCTGGCGTTCGTCCCCCACCGCGGAGCCCCCTGTACCTCGGCTGCAGAGTACGGCGGGAACCGAACGCGGGCCACGCCCTCAGGGGTGGCGTCTGCAAGCTCGCGGGAGAGTTTCCCGCCTACCCGTTCGGATAGGCGGGAAAGCCCCCGCCCGGCATCACTCGGACGGCAGGGCGATGGGGACGCGGACCTCGGTGTCGATCCACTGGAACACCATGTCGGCCCCCGCGTCGGTGCGGTCGAAGGAGATGGTGAACTGTTCCACCTCCTCGTCCTCCCCGAGGGTCTCGGGCTCGGCGGTGGCCACCACGACGTCGTTCTCCGGCAGGTAGCCCTCCTCGAACTCCCGGGTCTCCGGATTGAACCGCCCCGTGCCGTTCAGGCCCAGCTCCGAGTTGAAGTGGACCGTCCACCGGTCGGGCCCGGGGGTCGTGAACAGGGAGTACGTGCCGGCGGGCAGGAGCTCGCCGCCCACCAGGACGTCACCGGTCACGGTGATTTCGGTGGCCTCGTTGGCACCGGTGCGCCAGATCTGGCCGAAGGGCACCAGCGCCCCGGACTCCTCGGTGCCGAAGATGTTGTCGCGGTCCCGCTGGTAGGGGCGGCTGTAGACGACCCGGACATAGGTGTCGTCCAGCGTGATGCGGGACATGCCCATGGGGCTTGGACGACGCGAAGGGTGGAGGTCCTGGGCGGGCAGGAGCTCCGGCGCCAGGAACCCCGCCAGCACCACGAGGGCGACGGGTGCGAGACGACGTGCAGAAGGCTTCATCATGGCTCTCTCCTCTTCGAGGAATCGGTTCGGACTGGTTTCCAGGGTGGTCGGGCCGGTCCGGCCCGTGACGCTTCCACGGATCCTGAAGATCCTACAGCACCCGGTATGATCCAAGGGCCATGAGCGACCGGCGACGCCACCACGGGCTCCCGCGGAGCGGGACGGCGGACGACGCCCTCGACCTCTTCGAGGAGGCGATGCGCGACGTCCAGCCCCTGGACGGGGCGCCTCGGCCCGTTCTCCGGCGTCCCCGCCGGTCCCGCCCTCCGGCCCACGCCCCCGGGGCCCGGCGCCGGCGCTCCGGAGACCGGTTCGACGTCCGGCGGGCCGGGAACCACCTGGAGGGGCGCGCGGCCGGGGTCGCCCCGGGGACCCTCGGCCGCCTGCGCCGGGGCGAGGTGGAGCCGGAGCTGCGGGTGGACCTCCACGGGTTCCCCGAGGACGAGGCCCGGGGAGAGCTCCGGGACGCCTTCCGCCGCGCCCGTTCGGCGGGAATCCGCTGCGTCCTGGTGATCCACGGCCGCGGGCTCCGCTCTCCCGCCGGGCCGGTCCTCAAGGAGGCCCTCCCCCGCTGGCTCACGGATCCCCCCCTGGCCGCCTGGGTGCTGGCCTTCGCGTCGGCGCCGGGCAACCTGGGGGGCACGGGCGCCACGCTGGTCCTCCTCCGGGAGCGGACCCGGCGGCCCGCGAGGCGGGGTTAGCGGCCCGCCCGTCCCGTGGCCCGGGCCCTGCACCCCGTGCTCACGCCGGCCGAGCGCCGGCGCCTCGTCGCGGAAGGGGTGGACCACTTCAACGCCGGCCGCTTCTTCGAAGCCCACGAGTCCTGGGAGGAGATCTGGCGCTCTACCACGCCGGAGCCCCGGGAGCTCTGGCGCGGCCTGATCCAGGTGGCGGTGGGGCTCTACCACTTCCGGGACCGGGGCCGCCCGGGACCGGCCCGCCGGGTCCTGGCCCGGGGCCTCCGGCGCCTGGAGCGCTTCCCCCAGGGCACCGAGGGCCTGGACCTGGACGGCCTCCGCCGCGCGGCCCGGGAGTGGGAGGACTGGCTGGCCGCGGCGGAGGGCCCGCCGCCGGAGCTGCCGCGACTGGGGCTCCTGGAAGCTGACTGACTCGGAGAACCGGAGCGCCCCCGAACCGGCCGCCGAACCTCCGGTGGCTCCGGCCGAGCTCCGCAGACATCGTCGCCTGCTGCAAGTCCAGGAGTACGGATTCGTGCTCAGGAGGGGTCAGGGTGTCTACGAGCCCGAGCCGAGCGGGGCGGGGCCGGCCGGATCCGGGGCTTCCGGACGGCGGCGGCCCGAGCGCCCGCCTGACCGGAATCTGGCCCCAAGCCAGATCCCGGCGCCGCAGCGACCGATGAAGGCGCGGCCTGTCCTCGGTGCCCCAGCGACCTCCCGCCATTCGGCGCGGGCTTCGAGGGCCGACGACCGGGAGGAACCCCCGGATCCGGCCGGGGGGATCCCGGTCCACTCCGACCCACCGACGCCTCGAAACCCAGGCCGGTGGTACGCTCCCGGCACTGTGCTTGAACGTCGCGACTTCCGGTCGAACG